>NZ_PHUE01000001.1:0-310844 GCF_002813295.1 Flavobacterium sp. 5 | reverse complement strand
CAAGTGGTTGTTGGACTGATAATTATAGTTTAGGATTGCTCACTTTTACGGGAACTGATAATTTATTAGATTCTTCGGCATGGGCAAAATCAGATAAACCAATTCTGGAACAATCAAATAAAACGAAAGTCTATGCTCCGGGGCATAATTCATTCTTTAAATCACCAAATGGTAAAGAAGATTGGATTTTGTACCATGCAAATTCAAATCCTGGAGATGGATGTGGTGTAAAAAGATCTCCTAGAATGCAACAGTTAAAATGGGATGAAATGGGTAATCCTGTTATTGGTGAGCCAGCTGCTTCAGGAGTTCCTTTGACTATTCCTTCTATGTAATAAATTGTAATCTAAATATTCAAAAATGAAAAATGCACAATTAATGACCATTCTTTTTTTAGGATTGTTGCTTCAGACTTCTTGTGAAAAGAAAGAAAAAGATAATGTCAAAGTATCTAATAAACCTCTAAGCGAAAATATAAACATGCAACCAACAGTTCTTGATTCAAATAATTTTATAGGAGAAATCGAAGGAAAAAAAGTGGAGCTATATTGGATAAAAAATGAAAATATTCAAGCCGCTTTTACCAATTATGGAGGTCGATTGATTAGTTTATTGGTTAAAAATAAAAACAACGAATTTGTTGACGTAGTAGTCGGTTTTAAGAGTATTAAAGACTATCAAAACTCAACTGAGCCTTATTTTGGAGCTACTATTGGACGTGTAGGTAATCGAATTGCTAAAGGAAAATTTAATTTGAATGGAAAAAATTATAGTATTCCAGTTAATAACGGTGAAAATGCTTTGCATGGAGGAACAAAAGGATACCAAGATGTTGTTTGGAATGCAGAAAAAATAAATGATAAAACTTTAGTTTTTACTTATGTTTCTCCTGATATGGAAATGGGGTTTCCCGGAAATTTAAAAGTAAAAGTTACATATAGTGTGACTACTGATAACCAAGTAAGAATGGAATATGAAGCAACAACAGATAAAACAACAATAGTAAACTTAACCAATCATGCTTTTTTTAATTTAAATGGAGAAGGAAGTGGCACTATCTTAAATCATATTGTACAATTCAATGCTAAAGAATACACACCTGTTGATAAAGGTTTAATTCCGACAGGTAAGATTGAAACAGTTATTGGTACACCATTTGATTTTACTACGCCTCACACTATTGGAGAACGCATCAAAACGAATAATATTCAATTAGAAAATGGTGGTGGATACGACCATAATTTTGTTTTAAAAAATGAAAAAGTTAATGGTTTGATTCATGTTGGATCAGTTACAGGAGACATATCTGGTGTTGTAATGAATGTTTTTACAGAAGAGCCAGGTTTTCAATTTTATAGCGGCAATTTTATGCAAGGAAAAAACACATTCAAATCTGGCTCAAAAGATGATTATAGAACAGCCTTTGCATTAGAAACGCAGCATTTTCCTGATGCTCCAAATCAACCTAATTTTCCATCAATTAATTTAGAACCAAAAGCAGTCTATCATACTGTTTCTGTTTATAAATTTTCAAAATAATTATGGGTGTGTTTAGTTCTCTGAGCACACCTATGTTTTTTTAAGTGACTTTGTTTTTTATATAATATTTTGTAAAATCAAATTGATTTGTTTTATTTACTAAATCGTTTTAGTAAATTTTAATAGTTTAATAATATTTAAGTTTTTAATATGAATTTGAAAGCCGTATTTTCAATCTTTTTAATTTCAGTATGCTTTACTGAATCTATTGCTCAGGAAATTCCATTGCTCAAAACATCATTAGTAGGGAATAGAATTGTTGAATTTGTACCTAAAGGGTTTGATAAAAATAAAACCCCGTCATTAATACTAGTATCAGAACCAAAATCTAAGGGTAAAGTGCCATATGACTGGTCTTTAGTTCCTGAATTTATATTCAAAAATAATAAAGCAAGTGCTGTTTTAAATCTAAAGGGAGATATAAGTTTATATGGAGGAGGAGAAGTTACAGGTCCGCTTTTACGTAACGGTCAGTCTATTAAATTATGGAATACAGATACTGGTGCATATAGCGTAGAAGGGGGAAAAAGATTGTATCAAACACATCCGTGGGTAATGGGAGTGCGTAAAGATGGTTCTGCTTTTGGAATTATCTTTGATAGTACATGGAAAGCAGAGCTAATTACAAACTCGAATCAAATAATCTATAATTCTGAAGGTGCTTTGTTTAAAGTTTTTATTATTGATAGAAAATCGCCCCAAGAAGTAATGAAAGGACTTTCGGAATTAACAGGCACAATCAAATTACCTCCTCGCTGGGCATTAGGATATCATCAATGTAGGTTCTCATATGATTCTGAAAAGCGTGTAATGGAAATCGCTGATACTTTTAGAGAAAAGAAAATTCCGTGCGACGTTATCTGGATGGATATTGATTATATGCAGGGATACAGAGTATTTACATTTGACAGCATCAGATTTCCAAATCCTAAAGTTTTAAACGACAACTTACATAAAAAAGGATTTAAGGCTGTCTATATGATAGATCCAGGAGTAAAAGTAGATAAGGATTATAGTGTTTATAAATCAGGTACAAAAAGTGATGTTTGGGTAAAGAAAAATAATGGAGATGAATATCATGGTAAGGTTTGGCCTGGCGACTGTGTTTTTCCTGATTTTACGGATCCTAAGACAAGAAATTGGTGGGGAGGACTCTATAAGGGTTTTTTAAACACTGGTATAGATGGTGTTTGGAATGACATGAATGAACCTGCTGTAAATGATAATGATTTTCCAGAAGATAAACGCCTTGGTACAATGCCATATGATACACCTCATAAAGGAGGAGAAAATTTGCCACAAGGTTCTCACTTACTATATCACAACGCCTACGGCCGATTAATGGTAGAGGCCTCCTATAACGGGATTTTGAAAACAAACCCAACTAAACGTCCTTTCCTTCTTACTCGATCAAATTTATTAGGAGGGCAGCGTTATGCAGCGACATGGACAGGAGATAACTTTGCAAGCTGGGATCATTTAAAATTATCAGTGCCAATGTCACTTACATTAGGATTATCTGGCCAGCCTTTTAATGGACCAGACATAGGAGGTTTTCTTGGAGATACAAGTGGAGAATTATGGGCTAATTGGCTTGGTTTTGGAGCTTTTATGCCTTTTGCGCGTGGACATGCATGTGCTGGAACAAATAATAAAGAACCATGGGCTTATGGTGAAGCAATAGAAAAAACATCGCGTATTGCTTTAGAACGTCGCTATCGCTTGTTACCGTATTTGTACACCTTATTTTATGAGTCTTCGAAAAATGGTATTCCAGTAATGGCGCCAGTATTTTTTGCTGATACTAAAGATCCTCTTTTAAGAGCTGAAGATCAGGTTTTTTTATTAGGAGAAAATCTTTTGGTAGTGCCTGCATTCGCTAAAGAACCTGCACTTCCATCTGGTATATGGGAGGAATTAAGTCTTGTTGAAGGTGAGAAAACGGATAAGTATCAGGCAAAATTGAGTATTAAGGGAGGAAGTATTATTCCTGCTGGTAAGATTATCCAGAAGGCAGGTGAGAATTCCTTTGATCCATTAAGTCTTTTTGTTTGTCTTGATGCAAAAGGTATTGCTACAGGAAAGTTATATATAGATTCAGGAGATGGATTTGGATTTGAGAAAGGGGATTACTCTCTTTTAACTTTTAATGCAGAAAAAAAGAATGATACTGTTATTGTTAGAATTTCCAATGTAGAGGGTAAAAGAAATATTAATGATGAAATTAAAAAAATAAATGCAAGTTTATTTCTTGGAGGTAAAACTTATGTAGGTTCTGGTACACTTAAAGATGGAATTATGATTGCTTTAAAATAATAATACTTTAAAAGTAATTTTTAAGATTACATAATATTTTGATAATCCAAATGAAGGAGGTATAGATTCAATTTAAAGGACAAATATAATACTGGTGGCTATTATTCTGTATTTTGGTAAGAATATCGCTAGCCATTAAGTAATTAGAATGGAACTTACGAGAAAGACTAAAGATGATAAAAAAATCTTTAGTCTTTTTGCAGTTATTAATATATCAATTTATACTGCTTTTTTGGTTTTTATATTAGTTGTTAAAGAGTATTTGTATATATAAGACCTCGTTGTTTAATAACTATATAATAGAAAATTAAGTCGAACTGGCTTTTTGATTTCTGGATTGTTGTCTGTTTTGGAATAGCAATACGTTATCTTTTATATATATCTGTTTTGTATTTCTTTATCATCTTAATATACTTGAGAGCTAATCTATTTTTTTGTAGGTCCTAAAGTTTCTATTTTTTGATTTCTTCCCAAGACTTTCTACAATTTGCCTTTTATAGATATTAAAGAAGTAATAAGTATATTAAATCATTATGAAAATAAATGATTGACTTCAATAAAGGAATAAATTTTATTAGTTAAAAAGCTAGATAAGAAAGTTTTCATAATAGTATTAAAAGCAAAATAATTACTTGAAAAAATTGCAACATGCAATAGGCTTGTAATTTAGAATATAGTAATACATCTATTTCTTAATAAAAGTAATTTTTATTCTAACTGAATCATATTTAGATATTTTTGAAAGCTATTAATAATTGAAGAATTAGTTTGATTTTGCTTTTTTATTGTCGATTTATTATAAAATTAATGTTAAAAAAGTTTTTATGCATTAATTTATGTAAAAATTTTTAAGATGTATAATTTTATTTTTTTTTACTAAAACGTTTTAGTATGTTTGTACTGTCGACTTAATATTATCTTAAATAATAACAACCCAAAATGAAAACAAACCAAAAATGAAAACAAAAATTAACTTAAAAATTTTGCCGCCAAAGAAAGGTACAATAAAGAGGTTAGGGCTAAACATTAATAATGTTGGGCTTGGTATTTTATTGTTACTATTTTTTAGCGTTAGTAATGGTATTGCACAAAACAATACTACCACTAGTCAAAAGGCTATTATTAAAGGAAAAGTAATTGATAAAACGGGGCTTTCTGTTCCCGGAGTTACTGTTTCTGAGAAGGGAACTATTAATGCTGTTCAAACAGATTTTGATGGAAAATTTTCAATACCAGTTTCCACTTCACAACCTGTAATTGTTTTTTCTTTTATTGGAATGAATACCATAGAGAAAAAAGTAACTGATGGTTCAAACGTTACTATTGTAATGACAGATTCTGCGACTAATCTAGAAGAAATTGTTGTTATTGGTTATGGTACACAGAAAAAAGCAAAGCTTATTAGTGCGGTAGACCAGATTAATAGTGCAGCTTTTAAAGATAGACCTAGTGTTACTACAACCTTAGCATTACAAGGAAAGGCTCCAAGTTTAACTATACAACAAACCAATTCTGAACCTGGTGCTGGTGTTAATATTAATATTAGGGGGGTAAGTACCTTGAATAATAGTAGTCCCTTGGTTGTTATTGATGGTATAGTTGGAGGAGATATTAACGCAATTAATCCAGCGGATATAGAAAGTGTTTCGGTATTAAAAGACGCTGGTAGTGCAGCTATCTATGGATCAAGAGCTAATAATGGTGTTATACTTATAACTACTAAAAAAGGAAATAAATCGTCTCCGATGAAATTACAGTTTAGTAGTCTGGTAGGTTTTAATATTCCAAAATATTTTACAAAGCCAGTACATGGTTATGAGAATGCGATGTTAAGAAACGAAGCTGCTTATAATTCGGGTGAATCCAGTGCTGTATTTTCTTCTGCGCAAATTGCTGCGATGAAAGAAAAAGGAGATACTAAATGGTTTGCAGACGAAATTGTAAAACCTGCTCTTCAAGAAAATTATAATTTATCAGTTTCTGGAGGAAACGAAAATTCTACTTATTTGGTGTCTTTAGGATATTTAGATCATAAGAGCAATTTTGTTGGGCCAGAGAAAGGTATGGAGCGATTCAATTACAGAATTAACCTTACGAATGAGTATGGTAAATTTAAACTGACTTCTATATTAGCGTATTCGAAACAAAAAATTACAGATCATTCGTCAAGTACAGGTACATTAATGGTAGATGCTTTTAGAGTACCATTATACTACGAACAGAAAGACGAAAACGGTAATTATCTTACTAATGATATTCTTCAGCAGTTTAACTCTTTAGGTATTTTAGAGCAGGGTGGGTTTAGAAAATATGATAACGATGATGTTTTTGGGGCATTAACAGGAGAACTAAAACTGACTAGCTATTTAAAAGCAAAAGCTATTTTTGGTGGTCATTTATGGTCTAGTAGTATGTTTACTAGAGTGAAAGAGGTTAACTTTTTGCCTCAAGGTGTTTATGGTGCTGATAGGAATACAAATGATGAAAGTAAAAAAATTCTTGAACTGAATTCACAATTCTTAATAGAATTTAATAAATCGTTCGGTAAGCACACTGTAGGAGCTCTTTTTGGTGTCACAGGTGAAAACTATTCAGAAAGAGGAGTAGGTATTTATAAAAAATATACAGATCCAGATCTTGGAACTCCAAACAGTGAAACGGTAATAGATCCAAAATCGTATAATTCTAATGAGAAGGCTACTAAAAATAGTCTTAATTCAGTAATTGGTAGGGCAAGTTATGATTATGATAATAAATACTTTGCTGAATTCAGCTTTAGATATGATGGTTCATCTAAATTTAGCGAAGATAATCGTTGGGGATTCTTTCCTTCTGCAACAGTAGGTTATGCTCTTACAAAAGAAGATTTTATGGAAGGCTATAGAGATTCTGTAGGGAATCTTAAATTTAAGACTTCTTATGGTATTGTAGGGAATCAGAACGTAACTAACTTCCAGTACAAGACTACTTATTTTGCATTTCCGAATGCTTATGGATATGATAATGCAGCAGTTAGCGGAACGAGATATAATTTTGCAAATCCAGATATTCGATGGGAGAATGCTGCTACCCTTAACGTAGGTCTTGAAGCAGATTTTTTTAAAGGTGCTTTAGGATTCTCTTTTGACTATTTTGATAAAGTAACCTCAGATATTCTAGTACCGCCGCAGGTACCTGGTGTTTATGGTACATCACTTCCAGATTTTAATGCTGCTAAAGTAGGAAATAGAGGGTGGGAAATTACTGCTACCTATAAACATGCAGGAAAATTATTTAATCACAATTTGACTGTTAATTTTGGAGATTCTAAAAATAAGGTTCTTGACTATCAGGGTGGTGAAAAACTAACAGGTGTAGAAGAGTTACAAGTATTGCTTCGCGAAGGATTACCTTTTAACTCTTATGTTGGTTTAAAAACAGATGGACATTTCCAAAGTTATGAAGAAATAAAAGGTGCAGCTGTTCCTGTTGGACTAACTGTTCAGCCAGGCGATAACCGTTACGTTGATCTTAATAAAGATGGGAAAATTGACGACAATGATAAATTTGTTTTTGGTAACCCTTTCCCAAGATATACTTTTGGAGTTACATATGATATTGCATATAAAGGTTTTGATCTTAACATATTTTTGCAAGGAGTAGGTAAGAGAACAATGATGATTCGTGGTGAGCTTGTTGAACCTTTTCACTACAATTATGGTATGACAATGTACGAACACCAATTGGATTACTGGACTCCTCAAAATCCAGATGCTATGTATCCACGTTTAGCTAATAATGGTACACAGTCTAATACTAATAATTTTAGAAGAGGATCTGACATGTATTTATATGATGGTGCTTATGCAAGGCTTAAAAATATACAGATAGGATACTCACTTCCTGAAGTTGCAATTAAAGATATTGGTCTGAAAAGTATCAGAATGTATGTAACAGGTCAAAACCTACTTACTTTATCTAAAGTTAAATTTGTAGATCCTGAATTATCGGAATTTGACAATAGTATGAGACCCTCAGGCGGAAATAGTGGTAGGGCATATCCTACGCAGGTTTATTATGGACTAGGATTAGATGTCACCTTTTAATAAAATTGAACATGAAAAATATATTTGTACAAAAATTGAAGCTGATACCGTTTTTACTCTTGCTTTTTGCAGTAAGTTGTGAAAACCTTGACTTGGCTCCGGAAAACCAGTTTACCGATTCTAATTACTGGACAAGCGTAGATAAGGTACAAACTCTCCTTAATACGGCTTATTCGCAGATGCAAAACAGCAGTTATTTCTTTTATAATGAAGGTTTGTCTGATAATGCATATAATGGCAGAGGAGATAATGCAGGCGCTGCCTCATTAGCTGCAGGTATATATGATCCTTCTTTACCTAGGTTAAAAGATGAATGGAAAAATAGATATGCTGGTATAAAAACATGTAATTTATTACTTGAAAATATTGACCGTATACCTGATGCTGATCCTAAAATCATAGCTAGAATGAAAGCTGAAGCACGTTTTCTAAGAGCCTTTCAGCATTTTCAGCTTACAACATGGTTTGGGGCTATACCTCTTATTTCGAAAGATCCTTCATTGGAAGAAGCTTTAAGTGTAAGCCGTACTTCGCATGCAGAAGTAGTGAAATTTATTTTAGACGAGCTTAATGCTATAGTAACGGATTTACCTAAAACTTACAATGCTTCAGAAAGAGGTAAAATTACATCTGGTGCAGCTATGGCATTAAAGGCAAGAGTACTTTTGTATGAAGATCGCTGGGCTGAAGTGGTTTCAACTACAGATGAAATTATAGCGGGTACTTATGGATCTTACAGTCTTTTTCCATCTTATGAAGGTGTTTTTCTTCCTCAAAATGAATATAATAGCGAAGATATTTTAAGCCTACAATATGTGCCTGAATTTAAAATATGGGGAGAATTCTTTGATATGGCTCCATTATCTGCAGGTGCTAGGCTAAATGCTTTGGCTCCAACACAGGAATTAGTTGATAGTTATTTAATGCTTAATGGAAAAAAAATTAACGAAGCTGGTTCAGGATATAATGAAAATGATCCTTATGTAAACAGAGATCCAAGACTTACTGGTACTGTTGTATACGACTTATATGATTGGAAAGACGCAGATGGAACTACTCGTACCATTTACATTAAACCTGGATCTTCACCTTCTGCAAAAACAGATGAGTATGTACCTGGATCTTCAGCAACTTCTACAGGTTACTATACCCGTAAATATTTTGATCCTCAGCATTCAACATCATTACAATCAGGTCTAAATTTAATTCTTTTCCGTTACGCTGATATACTTTTAATGAATGCTGAAGCTAAAAATGAATTAAATCAATTCGATGCAACTTCTTGGGAAACAACAATAAAAGCATTGAGAAAGCGTGCAGGATTTACAGATGGAGCTGCCTTAAGTTTTGACAGTTCATTGAATCAGGCCGGACTTCGTGAGGTAATCAGGAATGAGCGTCGTTCAGAATTAGGTATGGAAGGCTTAAGAATATTTGACATCAGAAGATGGAAAATAGCTGAAACTGTATTGAATGGATGGGCGCATGGTGCAAAATTCGGAGTAAGTTCTATAGATAATGGTTACCTAAGAGTAAATCTAAGAACTTTTGATCCTGGTAAACATTACTTATGGCCAGTACCTAGAGATGAGCGTTTGATTAATCCAAATCTTTCTCAAAATCCAAACTGGTAATATTATTATTAAACATAAAATAAAAAACTCATTAAGATGAAAAATATATATTCAAAATTATTACTGATTATTTTATCTGTATTGGCAGTTGGTTGCCAAGATGATGATACATTAAGCCACACAAACGTAAGTGCGGTAGCGACATTATATGCTCCTGAAAATAATAAATTTTTTGATCTAGGTGCTACTGGTGGCTCTGCTGTTTTTGAATGGGAAGGCGCTAAAGCTGAAGATAACGGAGTTGTACTTTACGATGTAATTTTTGATCGTGAGAATGGAGACTTCTCAAAACCATTATATGTAATGCCATCTGATGGAAAAGGTTTTCAGCCAACTTTAAATTTATCTTATACCCAACTTAATAAGATTGCTGAAATGGCTGGGATCGAAAGAGAAGCTATTGGTAAGCTAAAATGGACAGTATATTCTTCTAAAGGTCTTAATATTCAAAAGTCAGCTGTTTCGGGAATTATTGAAGTGAAAAGACCAGCAGGTTTCCCAATGCCAGATCAGTTGTTTATTACAGGTTCGGGTTCTGAAGGAGGAGACGCTATAGCTGATGCCGTACCTTGCAAAAAAACAGGCGCTTCTACTTATGAGATTTACACAAAGCTTAAGGCTGGTCAGTACAAATTTATTACAAGAAAAAGTGGTACTCCAGAGACTTATTTTATTGAAGACGGTAAGTTAAAAGAAGACGGAGTTACTACTTATTCTGGTGCTGATAAGATATATAGAATAAAAATTGATTTTAGTGTTGGCTCTACTACTATCACTGAAATCAAAAAAGTTGAAATATGGTTTGCACCCACTGCTGAATATCTTTTTGAGTATACATATGCAGGAAAAGGTATTTGGAAAGCTGATAATAAACCAATTGTATTCAAACAGGAATCTTGGGGTAGAGATGAACGCTACAAATTCAAATTTACTGTTGATGGTGGTGAAGAGTGGTTTGGAAGTGTGAATAAAGATAACAATAGACCAAATGCTGATAGTCCTGCTTCATATTGGTATATGGTTCTTGCAGACAGCGACCGTTGGAATTTCAGCTTTAAATTTGATGGAGCAGTTGACAACAAGAATGTAAATGCTGTAATTGATTTCAGTGCATCTGCTACGCCTTACACTCATAGTTTTACTGTTCTATAGATAAAAAAACAACTTCTCTTTAGTGGATAATAACTAAAGAGAAGTTTTAAAAACACATAAAAATGAAAAAAAATCTTTTAATACGTCATAGTCTAATTTTAGCTGTGATACTTGGATTGGGGTTAACGGTTACTTCATGCGAAGATGATCCAGTTCCTTTAAGAGACCCATCTACAAGTGGAGGTACTGAATTTGATTACACTTGGGCTGCAACAGCAGATTCATTACAAACAGCTACCTATAATTCTTATTTAGGTTCTAATGGAACATTTGTGCAGGATAATGGAGGTAATAGTAATTTTAATTACTGGCCAAATGCCCATATGCTTGATGTGCTTGTAGACGGTTATTTAAGAACGAATAATGAGAATTATTTGCCAAAAATGAAAGCATTACTTCAAGGTATTAAAGTTAAAAATGGAAATACCTATAATAATGTTTTTAATGATGATATGATATGGTTAGCTAATTCAAGCCTTAGAGCGTTTGTAGCTACTAATGATCAGGAATATAAAGATGTTGCTGATTACCTTTGGGGAAGAATAAAATTAAGTTGGAGTGATGACGTTTTTGGAGGAGGGATTACTTGGAAACAGGACACACCTAAACAAAAAAATGCGGTATCAAATGCTCCAGCAGCTATTGTAGCCTTGAGATTATATGAAATCAGTCATAATGCTGATGATTTAGTATGGGCAAAAAAAATCTACGCATGGCAAAAAGGGAATCTTGTTGATCCTGTTACAGGATTAGTTTGGGATAATATTTCTGAAACCAATGGAGTGGTGACTACAAACAAAGACTGGATCTTTACCTATAACGTTGGAACATGGATTGGAGCAGGGTTAAGGCTTTATAAAGCTACTGGTGATCAATCGTATTTAAATGATGCTTTAAAATCAGCTAAGTCTTCAATGACAAGTCCTAAATTGACATCAGAAGGTTTATTGAAAGATGAAGGTCAAGGTGACGGTGGATTGTTTAAAGGTATCTATGTACGTTATTTTACAGAACTTATAGAACTGTCTACTGTAAATTCTCCAGATCACGAAAGCTTCGTGAAATTTCTTGAGTTTAATGCACAAACGTTATATAATGATGGTATTGTAAGACCTGCCATGTTTTGTGGATCTAACTGGAGTAAAGCTCCTACAGGATCTACTGATCTTACTACACAGTTAAGCGGTGTAATGCTTATTGAAGCTGCTGCTAAACTTGATAAAGCAAATTTGTTAGATTAATTAGTGGTTAGTTAATCTGGTTCCTGCAGGCAGAAATGTCTGCAGGTTTTTATACTGTAAAATTGAATGTTGTCATAATTTTGATAAAATTAGAATGAGAAATAAAGCATTAACTTTTAGTCTGTTTATAACATTTTTTGCGATGCATTATTCTAATGCACAAGATTGGGCTAATTTAAAACGATATGAAAAGGAGAATGCTGCATTAGTAATTCCAAAAGCTTCTGAAAAAAGAGTTGTTTTTATTGGCAATTCTATAACAGAAGGTTGGTTGAGAGTACATCCTTCATTTTTTGATGGAAAACCTTATGTAGACAGAGGTATCAGTGGACAGACCACACCACAAATGTTATTGCGTTTTAGACAAGATGTTATAAATGTTAAAGCAGCTGTGGTAGTTATACTAGCAGGTATAAATGACATCGCTCAAAATACTGGACCAATGACAGTTGAAGAAACAGCCGGAAATATTTTTTCTATGGCTGAGCTGGCAAGAGCCAACGGCATAAGTGTTATTATTTGTTCAGTACTTCCAGCATCAGATTTTCCATGGAGACCAGGAATGGATCCGGGACCTAAGGTTGTTACTCTTAATGCAATACTAAATAAATATGCTAAAGAACATAACATTCCATTTGTAGATTATTATTCATCAATGGTAAATGAATCACTTGGTTTAAAAAAAGAATTGGGTGACGACGGAGTTCATCCTAACGAAAAAGGTTATATGATTATGGAACCTATCGTTGAGAAAGCAATATCTAAAATTCTCAAAAAATAAAATATGGTAATGAAGAATAAATTCATGGTTATGTTTCTCCTGTTTGCAGGGCTTACAAGTTTTGCACAATGGAAACCACAAGGTGATAAAATAAAAACAAAGTGGGCTGAGCAGGTAGATCCTAATCATACCCTTCCCGAATATCCGAGACCAATAATGGAACGTGATAATTGGAAAAACCTTAATGGTTTATGGAATTATTCCATACAACCAACAGGACAGTCAGCACCAACAAATTACGATGGTAAGATATTAGTGCCATTTGCTGTAGAATCAAGCCTTTCGGGGGTAATGAAAACAGTTGGCTCAGAAAAAGAGTTATGGTACGAAACCACTTTTACCTTAGATAATGATTGGAAGAGTAAAGATATTTTATTGCACTTTGGAGCAGTAGACTGGAAAACAGAAGTATGGCTCAATGATATAAAAATTGGAATTCACACTGGAGGATATACGCCTTTCAGTTTTAATATAACTCCGTTCTTAAACGGAAAATCTCAAAAACTTGTTGTAAAAGTTTGGGATCCATCGAGCGATGGAACTCAGCCACGTGGAAAGCAGATTAAAAACCCAGAGTCAATTTGGTATACACCAGTAACAGGTATTTGGCAAACGGTATGGTTGGAACCAGTAAGTAAAAAACACATCAACAATATCAGAAATACTCCAGATATTGATCATAATACAATCAATATCTTAAGTGATATAGAGGGTAATTCGGCAGGAGATATTGTTGAGGTTTCTGTATTTGATGGATCCAAAAATGTTGCGTCTTGTAAAGCCGTTGCAGGTCAGGCTCTCGATATCGTGATTCCTAATCCTAAGTTATGGTCACCAGATTCACCTTTCTTGTATGATACAAAGATTAAAGTTATCAGTAATGGTAAAGTAGTTGATGAAGTAAAAAGTTATTTTGCTATGCGAAAGATATCTTCAAAAAGAGATGCAGATGGTATCGTAAGAATGCAGTTGAATAATAAAGATCTTTTCCAATTTGGTCCACTTGATCAAGGATGGTGGCCTGACGGTTTATATACAGCACCAACAGATGAGGCGTTGAAATACGACCTTGTAAAAACTAAAGAATTAGGTTTTAACATGATTCGTAAACACGTTAAGATTGAGCCTGCTCGCTGGTATACTTATTGTGATAAAATGGGTTTTTTGGTTTGGCAGGATATGCCAAGTGGCGATGAAGGTCCAATATGGCAGATGCACAAATACTTTGATGGCAATGAGCTAAAAAGAACTGCACAATCTGAAGCTACTTATAAAAAAGAATGGAAAGAAATAATGGATGAATTATATTCTTATCCAAGTATTGTAGTTTGGGTACCATTTAATGAAGCATGGGGACAGTTTAAAACAGTTGAGATTACAGAGTGGACTAAAAATTATGATCCAAGTAGATTGGTTAACTCTTCAAGTGGAGGTAATCATTTCCAGACAGGAGATATTCTTGATATTCATCACTATCCAGGACCCAATTTAAAATTATATGATGCTAGAAGAGTAACTGTTCTTGGAGAATATGGAGGTATTGGATTTCCAGTGGAAGGTCATTTATGGCAGACAGATAAAAATTGGGGGTATACTCAATTTAAAAATAGTAATGAAACTACTGCAAAATATAAAGAATATGCTGATGAACTTATAAAGCTTGCTAAAGTTGGATTCTCTGCAGCTGTCTATACACAGACAACTGATGTTGAAGGTGAGGTAAATGGTTTTATGACGTATGATCGAAAAGTGGATAAGATGAATTTTTCTGAAGTTAATAAAATCAACAAAGAGGTAATAAACTCTATTAATAAGTAAATTATGAAAATTAATACATTAAAATTTGGATTTAGAGTAGTAGTTCTATTAGCTTTTATTTCGAGTAATGGTCAGACTGTTCCCGTTAGCGATAGTAAAACTCCTGTTGAATGGGTTAACCCACTGATGGGTACTGATTCTAATTATGATGTCTCTAACGGAAATACATACCCTGCAATTGCAATGCCGTGGGGAATGAATTTCTGGACACCACAAACAGGTAGCATGGGTGATGGATGGGCATATACTTACGGAGCTACTCAAATAAAAGGTTTTAAACAAACACATCAACCTTCACCATGGATGAATGATTACGGACAGTTTTCTATCATGCCAGTAACAGGTAATCTTAAATTTAAAGAAAAAGACAGACAAAGCTGGTTTTCGCACAAAACAGAAATTGTAACGCCTTATTATTATAGTGTTTACCTTGCAGAACACGATGTGACTACTGAAATCACTCCAACTGAAAGAGCGGCGAGATTTAGGTTTACATTTCCTAAAGCTGATTCTTATATAGTTGTAGATGCTTTCGATAAAGGCTCATACATAAAAATTATCCCGCAGGAAAAAAAGATTATAGGATATACTACTAAAAACAGTGGAGGTGTGCCTAAGAACTTTAAAAATTATTTTGTAATTATTTTTGATAAGGAGTTCACTATTGCTAATACTTTTAATGGTGATGTACTTGGTACTGCTCTTGAGATGAGAGCTGATCATTCAGGTGCAGTAATTGGTTTTAAAACTAAGGACAACGAAAAGGTAAACGTAAAGGTTGCTTCTTCATTTATTAGTTTTGAACAGGCTGAAATTAACCTTAAAGAAATTGGTAATAATGATTTTGACCAATTAAAAGCAAAAGGCAAGACGGTTTGGAATGACAATTTAAGCAAAATAAAAACTGAAGGTGGTACGGCTGCACAAACAACTACATTCTATTCCTGTTTATACCGTTCACTACTTTTTCCTAGAAAATTTTACGAATATGATGCTTCTGGAAAAGCAGTTCATTACAGTCCTTACAATGGTGAAATAGTGCCTGGATATATGTATACAGATACTGGTTTTTGGGATACATTCCGTTCACTTTTTCCATTTCTTAACTTAGTGTATCCTAAAACAAATGCAGAAATACAGGAAGGACTTAGCAATGCTTATAAAGAAAGCGGATGGTTACCAGAATGGGCAAGTCCAGGTTTAAGAGACATTATGGTTGGTAATAATTCGGCTTCAATAGTTGCAGATGCTTATTTAAAAATAGGAACTCAAAGTAATTATGATATCAAAAATCTATATGAGGCTGTTTTGCATGGTGCTAACAATGCAGGGCCAATGAAAGCTGTAGGTCGTGCAGGTGTTGATCAATACATTAAATTAGGATATGTGCCTTATGATGTTGTTAATGAAAGTGCTGCCCGTACACTAGAATATGCTTACGATGATTTTACAATTTATCAATTGGCGAAAGCTTTAAAACGTCCTAAAAGCGAAATTGATTTGTATAAAAAACGCAGCTTGAACTATAAAAACCTGTTTGATCCAACGCATAATTTAATGCGAGGTAAAATGACTAATGGTAAATTTATGGAACCTTTTGACCCAATCCGTTGGGGGGAAGGTTTTACCGAAGGGAATAGTTGGCACTACAGTTGGTCAGTCTTTCATGATGTACAAGGTCTTATTGATTTGATGGGAGGTGCAGCAATTTTTACCAAACAACTTGACAGTGTATTTGCAATGCCTCCAGTTTTCAACAATAGTTTTAATGGTGGTTTCATTCATGAAATGAGAGAAATGCAGGTTGCAAATATGGGACAATATGCTCACGGAAACCAGCCAATTCAGCATATGATCTATTTGTATAATCACGGATCACAGCCATGGAAAGCACAATATTGGGTTAGAGAAACTATGAATAAATTATACAACCCAAATCCGGATGGTTATTGTGGTGATGAGGATAATGGACAGACATCTGCTTGGTATGTGTTTTCTGCGATGGGCTTTTATCCAGTAACTCCAGCATCAGACCAGTATGTAATAGGTGCGCCATTATTTAAAAAGGTGACTCTAAATCTTGAAAACGGAAAGCAGGTTATTATCAATTCACCTAAAAATAGTGACAGTAACAGATACATAAAAGCGATGCAGTTTAATGGCAAAGACTATAGGAAGAACTACCTGAGTTTTACAGAACTTATGAAAGGTGCTGTTATAGATGTTGACATGAGCGATACACCTAATAAAGAGAGAGGAACAAAAAAAGAAGACCTTCCTTACTCATTGACAAACGAATAATTAAAAAATTTAGCCACTTAAATTTAAAATATACAAGTTATGCAAAGAAGAAAATTTATCCAAAACACTGCATTGTTTAGTAGTTTAGCTTTTATTGATCCTATGGAAATAATCGCAGGAACCAAAATGACAGCAGATTTTCCTGTAGTTAGGGTTGCTAAGGGCAAAAGAAATTTTGAAAGTGACCTTATTGAAAAAGCAATTGCTGAATTTCAGAAGAATGTAAAGGATAAAGAATTGGGATGGTTATTTAATAACTGTTTTCCGAATACACTAGATACTACAGTAACCCACGGCCAAAAGAATGGAAGACCAGATACTTATGTAATTACTGGTGATATTGATGCTATGTGGTTAAGAGATAGTTCTGCTCAGGTTTGGCCATATATGGCTTTTGTTGGTAAGGATGCAAAACTAAAAAAACTTATTGCAGGTGTTATCAACAGACAAACAGATTATGTACTAAAAGATCCGTATGCCAATGCTTTTTACAATGATCCTAATAAAAAAGGAGAATGGACAAGTGATCATACCGACATGAAACCTGGTGTTCACGAAAGAAAATATGAAATAGATTCTCTTTGTTATCCAATAAGGCTAGCTTATAACTATTGGAAAAACACAGGAGATACAGCCCCATTTGATGACAATTGGGTAAAAGCAATTCAAGCAACGCTAAAAACATTCAGAGATCAGCAACAAAAAGAAGGACATAATCCATATACTTTCCAGAGAAATACTCAGTTCGCAACCGATACACGTCCACTTAGAGGTGCCGGTTATCCTGTTAAACCTGTAGGATTGGTTTGTTCAGCATTTAGACCAAGTGATGATGCTACAGTTTTCTCATTCCTTATTCCGTCTAACTTCTTTTTAGTAGTAAGTATGAAGCAGGCTGCTGAAATGTTGGAAACAATTAAAAAGGATTCTGTTACAGCAAATGAACTTAGAGCTTTAGCAGCAGAAGTTGAAAGAGCAATTAAAGAGCACGCAATAGTTAAACATCCTAAATACGGTGATATTTATGCTTTTGAAGTTGATGGTTTTGGTGGTCATCTTTTAATGGACGATTCTAATGTACCAAGTTTACTAGCATTACCTTACTTAGATGCAATTGATGTTAAGGATTCTGTGTATCAAAACACTAGAAAATTTATTCTTTCTGAGGATAACCCATTCTTTTTTAAAGGTAAAGTTGCCGAAGGAATTGGTGGACCGCATTGTGGAATGGATATGATATGGCCAATGTCTCTTGTTATGAGAGCATACACAACATCTGATTCTAACGAAATTAAAGAATGTATCAAAATGCTAAAAGCTTCTCACGGAGGCAAAGGTTTTATGCATGAGTCTTTCCATAAAGATGATGCTAAAAACTATACAAGAGATTGGTTTGCTTGGACAAATACCCTTTTTGGTGAGTTATTATGGGATACCTACCAAAAAAATCCAAAGCTCCTTGAACTATAATAAACAGGCAACTAATTTATTTATACCATGATAAAATTTAGAAAGAATATTGCACTGGCAGCTCTTTCTGTGTCACTTTTTGGCTTTAACGCTAATGCACAGGAAAGTGGCGGAGGACTTGCAAAAGGAAAATATACAGCTTTAGTCAATCCTTTTATTGGTACAGCACCATTATTAGATACAAAAATAATTGGATACACACCACCAGCAGATATGCGAGTTTGGGCAGGTTTGGTTTTCCCAGGTTCGTCGGTGCCTAATGCAATGGTGCAGTTAAGTCCAATGACAAAATACAGATCCGGAGCAGGATATGAGTATGAAGATACCAGCATTTTAGGTTTTACTCATACTAATAAAGGACATTGGAATCTTTGTAATATTCCTTTATTGCCAGTTCCAGAAGGGGCTTCATTTCCATACAAATCATCATTTAGTCACGATCAGGAAAAAGGCAGTCCAGCTTACTATGAAGTATATTTAAAAGAATATGCTGTTCAGGTTAAGCTGACTTCAACATTGCGTTGTGGAGTTCACGAATACACCTTTAAAAACAACAAAGGAAGAAAAGTACTATTTGATTTAGGTCATGCTAACAATCGAGTAGATGATTGGCAAATTAAACAGGAAGGTTCTAATGTTGTTAGTGGTTTTCAAAGAACAGGTGGCGAAAAAATATATTTTTATGCAACACTTAGCAGCCCAATAGATAAGTTAGAGGTGAAGGAAATGACGAAGAGCAATGGTTATGCATTGGTAAATATTAAAGATGGAGATACTAAAGCTGTTACCGTTAAGATAGCTTTATCATTTGTGAGTATTGATAATGCTAAAGAAAATTTAGAAGCTGAAGTAGCGGATAAAAGCTTTGCTAAAGTCTTTGAAGAAGGAAGTATGACTTGGGAAAATTTGCTCTCTAAAATTAAGGTTAAAGGAGGCAATAAACAGCAAGATGTTATGTTTTACAGCATGTTGTACAGATCATTCTTGTGGCCTGCGCTTAGAAGTGATGTAAACGGACAGTTCACAGATGAAGCTGGTAAAGTGAGGAAAGAAAATTACCGTTACTATACGCTACCATCATTATGGGATGACTATAGAAATAAACTTGTTTTATTAAGCATATTTTCTCCTGAAGTTACAAGCGATATCATCAGTTCTATCATCAACGAAGGAGAAATCAAAGGTTTTATTCCAACATTTTTCCATGGTGATCATGCCGCTTCATTTATAGCGGGTTCTTATATGAGAGGAATAAGAAATTTTGATGTTAAGAAAGCTTATGAACTATTATTAAATAATGCATATAAAGAAGGAGGTACAAGACCTCATATCTCCGAATATATAACTAAAGGTTATGTGCCAGAACAAGATATTAAAGATCCAAAGGTTGAAACTAAGGCAAATGCTGGAGTTACCAAAACCCTTGAATATGCCTATGATGATCACGCATTGGCATTATTAGCGAAAGAAATGGGTGATACTGAGCATTATAATGATTTGTCAAAAAGAGCAAAAAATTATGCTAATGTATTTGATAAGTCTTCAACCTTTATGAGGGGAAGGCTTGAAGATGGGAAATGGGTAACACCTTTTAACCCAGAGTTTCCATACTACGAATATATGTACCGTGAAGCAAATGCATGGCAACTATCGTTTTTTGTACCTCATGATATGCCTGGGCTTGTGGAATTATATGGAGGTGCAAAACCATTTGAAGCAAAACTGGATGAGCTGTTTACTAAACCATGGAATCCTGATTATATAGCTTGGAACATTTCAGGATTTATTGGACAATATTGTCATGGTAACCAGCCGGACCATGAAGCTCCGTTCTCTTATTATTTTGTAAATAAACCTGAAAAATCTCAAAAAAGGATTGACGAGATTCTTGATACTATGTATGGTATTGGCCCAGAAAAATTGGCTATGTCAGGTATGGATGATGCTGGCGAAATGTCTTCTTGGTACGTGTTTGGTGCTCTGGGACTTTACCCGTTATCACCTGCAGACCCTGAATATATAGTAACAGTTCCTATTTTTAGTGAAGTAAATTGGACGATGCCATCTGGTAAAAAGTTGACAATAACTAACCCGAATGGTGAAAGAAATTTGAAAGAAATTTTAGTAAATGGTAATAAAAGTAATGGCTACTTTATTCCACATGACCTTTTCAAGAATGGTGGAAAGATAGAAGTTCAAACTAAAAAGTAATATAATTAAGGTTGTTTTTAATAGGGTAGTGAAATCCAAGGTCAAAACAAATCATTAAAATCCACCTAAAGTCTTTTTGCTAACTATAGATGATGCTGCAATGTCTTCATGTTTTGTTTGGAGGCTTTAGGAATTTTTCCAGCAGGTGCAGGAAAATATAAAAATTTGAAAAATTAATAAATAAAAATAAAAGCAATAAGAATGGCATTAATAATAGGTGTTGATGTAGGAGGTAGTCACGTTAGTAGCGCTGCAGTAGATAATGAAAGTTTTAAAATAATTCCTAATACTTATTTTAGCGGATTTGTAGATAATAAAGCTTCTAAAGAAATTATTTTTTCGAAATGGGCAGAGATTATTAATAAAACAATTGAAGAATGTGAGTATAATGATACCATAGAAATTGCTTTTTCTATGCCAGGCCCATTTCAGTATGAAACTGGTAGAGCAATGTTTGAAGGGAACGATAAGTTTGAAGCATTATATAATGTTTTAATTCCAGATGAATTTTCAAAATATATCACATCAGAAAATATAAGTTTTCGTTTTTTAAATGATGCTTCTTCATTTGGTATAGGAAGCATACTGATGAATGGATTGGATAAAAATGAGGGAAAAGTTGTCGCGATAACTTTAGGAACTGGTTTTGGCGCCTCTTTTTTAGAAAACATAATACCATTAACAAAAGGAAAAAATGTTCCCATAAATGGCTGCCTATGGGATAAAATTTTCCTAGATGGAATAGCAGATGAATATTTTTCAACAAGATGGTTTATAAAAAAATATGAAGAGTATAGTGGGACCGAGATAACAGATGGGGTTAAAGAAATATCAAATAAAAATGATGAATTTTCAAAAAGAGTTTTTAAAGAATTTGCAATCAATTTAAGCTGTTTTATGCATCCTTTTTTGAATGATTTTGGAGCAAATACATTAGTTTTAGGTGGAAATATTGCGAAATGTTTTACTCTGTTTTTGCCTGAGATACAAAAGATTTTGAGAAGTAATGAAATTGAAATTGAAATAATAATTTTAGAGAATACAGAAGAATCTAGTATAATTGGAGCAAGTTATATGTTTAACGATTCATTTTGGGTAAAAATAAAAGAAACTTTGCCTAGTTTTTAAATAAAGAAAAGTTGTAAACTAAATGGAGAATAAAAATTACTTAGAAAAAGAAACTATTTTTAAAGAAATAGCAGAATGGTTGCAAACTCAGAATTATAGTGTGACTCAACAAGACATTAGCAGGCCTTGGGGAGGATTTTTTGTTATAGACGAATCACAAGCGAGTAGATTTGCAGAACAGTTTTTTCCTCATCTTAAAATGTCAGATATACAAATTACAAATAAACTAAGTCCTAAAATTTTGATTGTTGCCCCTGAAAAAAGATTATCATGGCAATATCATTTTAGAAGAGCAGAAATCTGGAAAGTGCTTCAAGGTCCAGTGGGAGTAAAAATCAGTGATACTGATGTGGAAGGTGAAATAAGAGAACTGCCAAAAGATAGTTTTATACAAATGAATAAAGGAGAACGTCATCGTTTGATAGGATTGGATTCTTGGGGAATTGTTGCCGAGATATGGCAACATACGGATCCTAATAATCCATCAGATGAAGAGGATATAGTTCGACTTCAAGATGATTTTGGAAGATAAATAATTTTTTAAAATATTTTATGACATAATAGTACCAAACTATTTTGATACAGATTAGTTTTTGGTATGAATCAACAAATAACTTTGTCTATATTTGGTACTTTTGTTGTCGTAATTATAAAAGAAATTATTACAACATTTTAAATTATATCTAAACTAATGAAAAAGAAAACTGTTTCAATAAAAAATATTGCTGAACATTTAAATATTTCAGTAACTACTGTTTCTTTTGTTTTAAATGGTAAAGCAAAAGAGAAACATATTTCCAAAATTCTTACTCAGAAAGTTTTAGATTACGCTCAAAAGGTTAATTATAAACCAAATCAAATAGCACAGAGTCTGCGTACTGGAAAATCAAAAATATTAGTTTTCATGGTTGAAGATATCTCTAATTACTTTTTTTCTAAATTGGCTAGAATTATTGAAGATATTGCCTATGATAAAGGATATAAGGTTATTTTTTGTAGCAACGAAAATCAAGATACAAAATCACTTGAGTTAATTGAGTTATTTAAAAACAGACAAGTTGATGGTTTTATAATTGTTCCTTCTCCAGGAATAAAAAGTATGATTGCAGAATTAATTGAGGAGAATCATCCAATCATTCTTTTAGATAGATATTTCTCTGATTTAGAATGTAATAGTGTTGTTATTGATAATCAAGAAGCAACTTTTGATGCAACAAACCATTTGATTGCGAATAATTATAAAAATATCGCTTTTATAACTACGGATTCAGATCAAATGCAAATGCAAAATCGTTTATTTGGTTATGAAAATGCAATTGTTGAGAATAATTTAAAACCGCATGTTCTTAAAATCCCATATAAAGAAGCTAATGATGGAAAATCAAAAGATTTTATAAAAAAATTTATTGATGAGACTAAAAAATTAGATGCGGTATTTTTTGCAACAAACTATTTAACTCAAGCTGGATTAGAAGCTTTTAAAGAGAATAATCCAGAATTCATACATAGTTTAGGTATAATTACCTTTGATGATAATGAGCTTTTTAAAATCTACAGTCCTACAATTACAGCAGTTTCTCAGCCATTAGAAGCAATAGGAAATAAATTAATGGAATTGATGTTGAGATTGTTAAAACAAAAAGATGTAAAAGAAATTTCGGAGAAGATTATACTTAATGCAGAATTAAAAATACGAGAGTCTTCGCAGAAGCGTTCCTTGTAAATTTGGCTAGTTATTCTTTTTTAGAATGTTATTTTTTTTGATATAAATTCAAAATTACGAATTATTATCAATTCAAAATTTGAAGTGTTTTTTTTACTAAATCGATTGAGTTTTATTATTTTTAAAAATAAATCAGAATAATAAAACTTTATAGTAAGTAATTTATAGCAATAAATGGTTGAAGAATAGAAATATTTAATTATATAAAAACTTTATTTAAATAGGTTTCATAAAATTTTTATCGATGAACAACTGTATTTCAAAAGAAATCGAAGATTTATTTCTTACTCACTACCGTGAATGGTGTTTGGTTTCCTATAGTTATGTAGAAAACATGGATGAAGCTGAGGATATCGTTCAAGATGTCCTTGAGAAGGTTTTATGCAAACTAGATGATGTAAATAAAATTTTAGATATCAAAAGTTATATTTTCGTAGCGATAAAAAACACGAGTCTTAAGAGACTTAGAAAAGCTAGTAAATTAACAAAAATGATCGAAAGTGACATCTTTATACCTTCGCATGAAGATGGTTTAATTGCTTTTGAAAAAAGTGCTTATATACTAGATGCACTCGGTAGTTTGCCTGATCAATCTAAAAGAGTTTTTGAACTTTGTGTTCTAGAAGGTTTAAAATACGAAGTAGCAGCTGACACTCTTAATATTTCCATAAATACTGTAAAGTACCATTTAAAAAAAGGCTTTAAAACTTTACGTGTAATACTTCACAATCAATATTTTATTAGTTTAATCTCTACACTTATTTCTGTTTTTTTATTAGCAGAATAATTTTTTATTTTTTCACTACCCGTTTTCGATAGTTAGGGGTCTTTATTATAGACCTACAATTATTAGAAAAATGGATATAGCTGAAATTATTATTAAAAAATTAAATAATCAACTTAACGAAGAGGAAAACAAAGCATTCATAGAATGGTTTGAATCTTCTGATGAAAACCAAGCTGTTTTTGAGCGACTCAAGGAAGCCAAAACTCAGAGAGGGAATATTCCTGTTATTGATGATTTAGATTCAGTCTTAGCACTTGATAAATTAATATTAAATTATAGAGCAAAAAGAAAAAAACGGCTGATTTTTTCTATCATGAAATATGCTTCTATAGTTGTAATTTTTCTTGTTGGCGGATATAGTATTTGGCAATATTCCAGACCAAATATAGTCATAGATCCAAATTCAGTAACCTTGAATATGGGAGATGGGAAAATTATAGCGCTTTCTTCTAATAATTTACAAAACATTATTGATGATTCTGGCAATTTTGTTGGGACAAGTAATCAATCCGAAATTGATTATACCAAAACTGTTACGCAAGATGAAATTGCATATAATTGTTTAAAGGTTCCCAACGGCAAAAATTTTAATGTAAGATTGTCTGATGGAACTTTGGTACACTTAAATGCTGGTTCCTCATTAAAATACCCTACTAAATTTTGCAAAAAAGGTTTTCGAAAAGTAACACTTCTTGGGGAGGCCTTTTTTGAAGTGAGTAAAGATAAAAAGCATCCGTTTGTTGTAAATGCTAATAATCTTAATATTACCGTATTGGGTACCAAATTTAATGTTAGCTCTTATCCAGAAGACACAACTATAAATACAGTACTTGTCGAAGGATCTGTGAAATTAGCTGGAAAAGATGAAAAGAAAGCTCAATTTCTAAAACCTGGATTTAAAGCGGAATGGACTACTAATAATGAAAAAATTGCTTTCTCTAAGGTTGATACATCCGTTTATACCAAGTGGATGGAAAAAGGATTGGTAATTGATGAACTTCCCTTTGATAAAATAATAACCAAACTCGAAAGATTTTATGGTGTGAAGATTGAAAACAGAAATCAAAATCTTAAAGAACAAATTTATACTGCCGAATTTTCAAATAAAACGATAAATCAGGTTTTGG
The DNA here is from genome assembly GCF_002813295.1 of Flavobacterium sp. 5. NCBI lineage: Bacteria > Pseudomonadati > Bacteroidota > Flavobacteriia > Flavobacteriales > Flavobacteriaceae > Flavobacterium > Flavobacterium sp. 5. Next base: position 285,531 of record NZ_PHUE01000001.1, on the reverse strand, counting down.
ATACTTTTAGGGTTGATACCCCTTTTGAATACAAAATGACAAACAATCAAATTATTATTTATTAACTAAAAAAAATGCCTATTGAAAATTTAGAAATACTCGTAGTAAAAAAAAAACGGAAAATTCGCCAAAATTTCCCGTTTTAGAGTGATAATCAACTATTAAAAGTTAACTAATTAAAAAACCAAAATTATGAAAAAAAGCAATAGGATGGGGATAAAAATTCCCTGTTGCCTAAAAATTACTAGAAGCGTGAAAATGACACTTTTATGTCTCATGATTTCTATTTTCCCTGTTCACAGTAAGACATATTCCCAAAAAAATGAAATAACATTAAACCTTGAACATGTAAAAATGCGTTCCGTATTTTTAGAAATACAGTCGCAAACAGATTATAAATTTGTTTACAATAATAAAAAAATTGATGAGGAACAATTGGTGTCGATAAAGGTTAAAAATAAGCCTTTACAAATGGTTCTAGATAATTTTTTTAAGGGCACTAATATATCGTATGTTCTGATGGACAAACAAATTATATTAAAGTCGAATTCGAATGAAGAGAGTAATGCAAAAGTTCCTGCTAAACAAGTTCAAGCAGCTAAGATATCTGGAATTGTTACGGATGTTAAAGGGATTCCTCTTCCAGGTTGTACAATACAAGAAAAAGGTACAAAAAACGCTGCATCCACCGATTTTGATGGTAAATATTTTATTGATGTTACAAGCAAACAATCAATATTAGTATTTTCTTTTTTGGGTTTTAAATCTCAAGAAATTGCAATTGGTGATAGATCTAAAATTAATGTATCCTTAGTAGAGGAAAGTAATATTTTAAATGAAATAGTTGTTGTAGGTTATGGTGTTCAAAAGAAAACAAATGTAACTGGTGCAATTGCTACCGTTAGTGGTAAGGTATTAGAAAATCGCCCTGTGCAAAATGCTGTACAAGGACTGCAAGGTATGGTTGCGGGTTTAAATATTACACAATCAGGAGGAGGAGGTACTTTAGATAGTAAGCCAAATATAAATATTCGTGGGACGGGTACTATTGGAGATGGATCATCGGCTAATCCATTGATTCTTATCGATGGATCTGAAGGAGATCTTGCTACGATAAATCCTTCAGATATTGATAATATATCTGTTTTAAAAGATGCAGCCGCTTCCTCTATCTATGGTTCCAGGGCTCCTTTTGGTGTTATTTTGGTGACTACTAAAAAAGGAAAATCTGGAAAAACTATAGTAAATATTAGTTCAAGTACTAGAATTAGTAAGCCAGTTTTAATTCCAGATATTCTTGATTCGTATTCTTTTGCGAATTATTTTAATGATGCTTTCAAAAATGCTGGGAAAACGCCATTTTTTACTGACGAACGTTTACAACGTATAAAGGATTTTATGAATGGTACAATAACAACAACAATTCCACCAAAAGGTACAAATTCTAATGTATGGGGCGATGGTTATGATCAAGGGAATGATAATGTTGATTGGTATAAAGCAGTGTTTAAGCCTTCAGTAATTTCACATGAAAATAATGTAAGTATAAGTGGTGGTAAGGAAGGATTGACTTATTATCTTTCTGGTGCATATCTTGATCAGCCTGGTTTTATGAACTTTGGAGGAGATCAATATAAGAGATATAATACGACTTTAAGAATAAATGCCGATGTATTTAAATGGATGTCTTTGACGTACACAAATAGGTTTATTAGAGAAGATTATGCAAGACCATCCTACATGACTGATGGAGCATTTGCTGACTTAGCCCGACAAGGTTGGCCTGTTTTACCTTTGTATGATCCTAATGGTTATTTATATAATAGTCCATCACCTGCTCTTCGCCTAAGAGATGGAGGTAGACAAAATAAAGTAGAGGATACTTTTGTGCAACAATTAAATTTAGTTTTTAAACTTTCTTTAGATTGGAAAATCAAGTGGGATGTCACATATCAAACAAAAAATGCTTTTCAGCATTGGGATTTACAATATACGTACAATCATGATGTCAATGGTATTCCTTATGTAGCACATAATAGATCTGAGGTACATGAAGATGCTTATAAAGAAGATTATTATAACTCTAATATTTATACAGATTATACTAAAAGTTTTGGTAAACATCATTTTAATGCTTTATTAGGTATGCAAGCTGAATCAACAGATTATAGAGCATTTGGAGCAACTAGACAAGGAGTTATTCTTCCCGAAATTACAGCAATAGATGCTACATCTGGAACAGATTATTCAGGGAAGACTGTACCACCTAATGTAAATGGGGACTATAAAGACTGGTCTCTTAATGGTTATTTTGGACGTATCGATTATAATTATGATGGGCGTTACATGATTCAAGGTAATCTTCGTTATGATGGTTCTTCGCGTTACCGTTCTGATAACAGATGGGTGTGGTCTCCTTCTGTTTCATTAGGATGGAATGTCGCTAGAGAAGAATTTTGGAAACCATTAGAAGAGATAGTAGGCATGTTTAAATTAAGAGGATCCTTTGGTACTTTGAGTAATCAAAATGATGCAAATGGTAATTATTATCCGACCTATTTAACACAACCTATTGGAATTGCAAATGGATCTTGGTTAGTTAATGGTACTAGACCGAATACAGCCAGTGCTCCAGAATTAAGAAACAAGGCACTTACTTGGGAAACAATTCAAACTTGGGATGTGGGGGTTGACTTTGCTTTATTCGATAATAAGCTTACTGGATCGTTTGATTATTTCAACCGAGAAACAAAAAATATGGTGGGTCCTGCAATAGAATTGCCTGTTATTTTAGGAACTCGTGTTCCAAGAGCAAATAATACGGATTTAGAAACCTATGGTTTTGATATGAATATCTCGTGGAAACAGCAATTAAGTAATGGTTTTGGTTATTATGCTACAGCTTTACTTGCTGACAACCGTACTAAAATTACAAAGTATCCAAATCAAACTGGAACTTTGAGTCAATATAATGCAGGAGAGCTAGATGGTAATATTTGGGGATACCAAACCATTGGTATAGCAAAGACTACTGCAGAAATGAATGCCCATTTAAACTCTTTACCAAATGGCGGTCAGAATAGTTTAGGTAATAATTGGAATGCAGGCGATATTATGTATAAAGATGTAAATGGTGATGGCAAAATAGATCAAGGATCTAATACCCTTACCGACCATGGTGATTTGGTTAAAATCGGAAATAATAAACCACGTTATACTCTTGGTTTTGATACAGGAGCTAACTATAAAGGATTTGATTTTAGAGCATTTTTTCAAGGTGTCCTGAAAAGAGATTACTGGAATGATACACCTATTTTTTGGGGTATGAAAGGCGGTGTTTGGGGGTCTACCGGATTGGTACAACATTTGGATTATTTTAGAGATGATGCAAACAGTCCTCTTGGACTAAATATTGATTCGTATTATCCTCGTCCCGTAGAAGGACAAGATAAAAATCAAAAAGCTCAATCTAGGTATCTTATAAATGCGGCCTATATGAGGTTGAAAAATATACAGTTTGGGTATTCATTAAGTAACCAAGTGGTTCAAAAAATTGGAATGACCAAAGTACGTATCTATTTTTCAGCAGATAATGTTATAACCTGGACTAAAATCCCGAAAATGTTTGACCCTGAAACTCTTGATCTTGGACAAAATGGAAACATATATCCATTATCAACTACCTATTCTATAGGGGTTAATCTTTCTCTTTAAAAACGATATAAAAATTTAAAAATTTAATATAATGAGATCAAATCAAATTGTACTATTTGTTGCAGCTATGTTAGCTGTCTTTAGTTCTTGTCAGGACGACTTTCTTGAGAAAGAGCCAAAATCTCAAATTACTCCAGAAAAATACCTAGATGATGAGTCACAACTAGCGGCTTACACTATCAATTTATATAATGTATTTCCTGTAATGGAGAATTATGGAAGAGATAGTGATACTGATACGGAGGCTGATAGAGGATATGATAATCGCTATGTTCCTGGGCAATGGCTTGTTCCAGATAGAGGAGGGGACTGGGATTTTGGTAATATTTATCAATGTAACTATTTCATGGGTAAAGTAATTCCTAAATGGAAAAAAAATGAAATTACAGGTAACCCTTCTAACGTTGACCATTATATTGGCGAAATGTATTTTTTGAGAGCCTATATTTATTTCCAAAAATTGGTTGCGTTGGGAGATTTTCCAATTTTAAAATTTAATCCCGACATGGATATCGATCAATTGACTGCATTAAGTCAAAGAAATCCTAGAAACGAGGTAGCTCGTTTTATAATTTCAGATTTGGATTCTGCAACGACATTGATGCATGACTTTAGTCCTGATGGAAAAGGAAATAGATTATCAAAGCAAGTGGCACTATTGATGAAATCTAGAGTAGCTCTTTATGAGGGTACTTGGGAAAAATACTTTAAAGGAACCCCTTTTGTACCCAACGGTCCAGGATGGCCAGGGCTACAAAAGGATTATAATAAGAATTATCAGTTTCCTTCAGGAAGTATTGATGGAGAGATAGATTATTTTTTGACACAAGCTATGAATTCTTCAAAAGCTGCCGCAGATCATATTTTATTAACTCCAAATACACAAAAAGTAGAGGTGCCTGGTCAATCGTATCTAGATTTTGCTAAAGCATGCGATTCGAATCCTTATTTAGGTATGTTTAGTAAAATTGATTTGAGTCCTTATAATGAAGTATTGTTATGGCGTGCTTTTGATGTGGGACTTGGAGTAGGTAATTCATATGCTATTGGTGTGCAAAGTGGTGGTGATGGATATACCCGAGGTTTTGTAGACAATTGTTTAATGGCAAATGGTTTGCCAATATATGCACCTGGATCTGGGTATGCGGGTGATGATTACCTTGCTGATGTAAGAACGAAAAGAGACATGCGTTTAAACCTTTGGTTGGCGGAACCGGGTCAGATAAATATTTTATATCCGTCTGCTTTAAATACTCATGGTACAGATGTAGCAATTGTTCCAGATATAATGAATTTATTAGGGAATCATGATCAGCCTACAGGGTATCATCATACAAAAGGAAATAATTATGATGGTGTTAATTATGGTCAGCATACTGGTAGCTCAATGGGGAGTATTGCTTTTAGAGGAGTTGAAGCGTACCTTAATTATATTGAAGCTAGTTATGAGAAAAATGGATCTATAGATGGTACAGCTTCTTCTTATTGGAAACAAATTAGAGAAAGAGCGGGTGTAGATTCTGATTTTAACAAAACCATTGCTGCTACTGATATGAGTATGGAAGCCAAAAATGACTGGGGAGCTTATTCTGAGGGTTCATTGATAGATGCTACATTGTATAATATTCGTAGAGAGAGACGTGTAGAAATGTTGGGTGAGGGTTTCCGTCTTAATGACTTAAAACGATGGAGAGCAATGGATCAAATGATTTCAACTCCTTATCAAATAGAAGGTTTCAAGTTATGGGGGCCTATGAAAGATTGGTATAATCCGGCTAAGCTAACGTACGGAATTGGCGACAAAAGCACGGTGTCAGATCCGGCTATTAGTTCGTATTTACGTGTAAATCAAAAAAATCCTACAACTTTAGCTTATAATGGATACCGTTGGACAATGGCACATTATCTAAGTCCAATTGCAATGCAGCATTTTTTAATAACATCTCCAAATGGTGATGCAAGTGGATCTCCGATTTATCAAAATCCAAATTGGCCTACGACTGCAAATTCGGGACCAACAAATTAATAGTTTTTTAATTGAGTTGAGTTGACATGGAAAGTATGGTTCCGAAAAACATAAAATCAAACTTAAGGAATTTGTGTTCAAGGAACTATACTTTTATTACTGCCACAAATCTTTTGATATGATTTTGTGGTTATTATGAATTTTATAATAAACATATTGTTATATAATACGATATAAATATAATGCCATTTTTTATCACTTATAAATCTTTACAAATGAAATTTTTTCAATTAGTAGTACTTATTCTCACAACGTTTATTTTTGGTTTTTCAGGCCATTCCCAGCAAATTGAGTCCAACAAGTTATACACATTTCAAAGCCCATCTGGATTGGTTGTGGGCAATAATGGCGATGCTAATAATGCGGCCAATCTTTTTTTGGAAGTATCCAAACCTAAAGATCAAGGGCAAGCATGGGTAATTACCAAATTGAAGGATGGTTTTTATCTTATTACTAATCCTTTTACTAAAAAAAGCATAGATAATTTTAATAAAAATTCAGGAACTGGAAATCCTGTTGCTCAATGGGATAAAACACCAGATAATTCTAATCAACATTGGAGTATTAAACAATTAGAAAATGGTGATTATGAAATGATTCAAAGAAATAGTAAAATGTATCTTGGTTTTAAAGCTGATGAAAAAGCAGGTGTAACTATTATACAATCACCACAAAAACAGGTTTGGAAGTTAGTACCTTCAAAACTAAAAATGCCACCGCCAGGACCCGTAAGAGGAGAAAATGAATGGGAGAATGAGACTATTTTTGCTGTCAATAAAGAACCAGGTCATGCTACCTATATTCCTTACACTTCTTTGGAATCGCTCAAGCAAGATGCCGCTTTTGAAAAACCATGGCTTGAACCAAAATCAGATTTGTATCGTTCTTTAAACGGAATGTGGAAGTTTAATTGGGTAAAGCAACCATCTGAGCGCTCATTGGATTTTTTCAAAACAGACTTTAATACATCAGATTGGAAGGAAATTCCAGTGCCTTCTAGTTGGGAAATGTATGGTTATGGGACACCTATTTATACAAACATAACGTATCCTTTTAAAAATAATCCACCTTTTATTCAACCTCAAAAAGGGTATACTAACGAAGTCGAAATTAATCCTGTTGGATCCTATAAAAGAGATTTTGATATTCCTCAAAATTGGAATGGAAGTGAAATTTTTGTTCATTTTGATGGTGTTTACAGCGGATTCTTCATTTGGGTAAATGGTAAAAAAGTGGGGTACAGCCAAGGAGCAAATAATGTTTCAGAATTTAATCTTACCAATTTTGTAAAACCTGGCAAAAACTCGATAGCTGTACAAGTATTCAGATGGACTGATGGTAGTTATCTTGAAGATCAAGATATGTTTCGAATGAGTGGTATTCATCGAGATGTTTACTTATTTGCAACTCCAAAAGTTCATGTTAGGGATTTTGCACTAAAATCTGACTTTTTAAAAGCGGATCTTACTTCTGCTAAATTCATAGTGAATGGAAAGTTGGTGAATAGTGGAAATGTTAGTTCAAATGAAGCTACTTTGCAGGTAAGCCTTTTAGATAGTAATGGAAAAGAAGTGCTAAATGTTTCTTCAAAAATTAGTGCCTTAAAGAAAAACGAAGAAAAAGAATTAGTTCTTGAAGGAAACTTAGACAAACCTAATCTATGGTCAGCAGAAAAGCCTTATTTGTATACAGCCATACTTTCTTTAAAAGATAATAAAGGAAAAGTTACCGAAGTGCTTTCTTCAAAATTTGGATTTAGAAAAATTGAAATAAAAGAAAGTAAGGTATATGTAAACAATGAACAGATCTTCTTTAAAGGAACAAACCGTCACGAGTCAGACCCTAAGTTTGGTCGAGCGATTCCTTTGGAAACCATCATTACCGATGTTAAAATGATGAAACAATATAACATTAATATGATTCGTACAAGTCACTATCCTAATCAGCCTAAGAGTTATGCTCTTTATGATTATTACGGATTGTACATTATGGATGAGGCAGATATTGAAGACCACGGAAATCAATCCATCAGCGATATGCCATCATGGATTCCTGCATTTAAGGATCGTGTTAGTCGTATGATACAGCGTGACAAAAATCATTCTTCAGTAATTTTTTGGTCTATGGGTAATGAAAGTGGTGCTGGACAAAATATGGACTCTATTGCAAATATGACTCGTAAGATAGATCCTTCAAGACCTGTGCATTATGAAGGGAAAAATGAATGTGCTGATATGGATAGTCAAATGTATCCTGATGTAGTAGATTTAGAAAAAAGAGACAAAAATGGCTCTAAAAAGCCTTATTTTATTTGTGAATATGCTCATTCCATGGGTAATGCTATGGGTAATTTGCAGGAATATTGGGATATTATCGAAAATTCAAACCGCTTAATTGGTGGTTGTATTTGGGATTGGGTAGATCAAGCCGTAAATAGACCAATCCCTGTTGGGGGAGATAGTAATAGTTTGCTTGATAAAAAATCTACAAAAGGTACTGTTCCAGTAGCTTATCAAAAGGTAAATAGTGTTATAAATCCCAAGGATATCTTTTATTATGGCGGTGATTTTGGTGATACACCAACCGATCTAGATTTTTGTGATAATGGACTTACAACACCAGATCGTAGAGAAACAGCAAAATTGATAGAGCTAAAAAAAGTATATCAATATATAAAAATACGCGCACTTGATAGTAAGAACGGAAAAATAGAAATAGAGAATAAATATGATTTTACAAACCTTGATGGATTTACTATTTCTTGGGAAGAATTAGAAAATGGAAAAATAATCAAATCGGGTAATTTGCCTTCAGTTGCAGTTGACCCAAATCAAAAAACTACTATTCAAATTCCGTTAGATACCAACTACAAAGTGGGATCAGAATATTTTGTAAATGTTTATTTTCGTTTAAAAGAAAAAACAATCTGGGCTGATAAAGGACATTTGGTAGCTGAGGAGCAATTAAGAATTAATGACAGACCAGCCGTCACTTTTGAAGCTTCAAAGGGTGCTAAATCTTTAACAGTTAAAAAAGAGGCTAATCATTTGAATATTAATGGAGATAGTTTTAGTTCGTCAGTAGATGTGACAACAGGAGTTTTGGATGCATTGGTTTATAATGGAACAAACATGATCTATAATGGTGAGGGTTTAAAACTAAATTGGTACAGAAGTTTAAGTAATGATAAATATGCTGATCAAAAGTATTATACAACAACTTTTGATGCACAAAAATTTGATTACAAACTTGCGGATAATGGACAATCGGTAAAAATTACTGTGGAGGCTTATGCTACTATAGCTAATGAAAAAGCCACAAAATTACCTTACAAAGTGGTTTATACTATTTATAATGATGGAAACATAGAAGTAGATGGAACTTTTGAAACGCCAACAAGAGACTTTATTGTTCACCGTGCAGGACTTCAAGTTCAGCTAGCACCAAATTTTGAAGCTATTAATTACTTTGGTCGTGGACCTCATGAAAATTATCAGGATCGTAAAGCCAGCGCTTTTTTCGGAGATTTTAAAACTACAGTTGATGGTATGGCAGCAGAACATTATGTAACATCCCAAAGTATGGGGAACCGAGAAGATGTTCGTTGGTTAAACATAACAGATGGAAAAGGAAAAGGATTAAAAATTACTGCTAAGGACGGATTGGCATTTAGCGCTCTTCATTACAGCGATCAAGCATTATGGGATGCTAAGCATGATTTTGCTTTGGTCGACATTAAAAAACCACAAACCTATCTTAGTTTAGATTGTGTTCAGGAAGGTGTTGGGAATTCTACTTGTGGTCCAATTACATTAGAAAAATACAGAGTTCCTGAAAGTAAGACTTTAAGTTATTCATTTATTATTTCTCCTTTAACAAAAATGTAAACAAACAATAGAAAAAAAGCTTTTTAAAAAACAATGCCGTATAAGATTTGCTGTATGTAAAAATCTTATGCGGTGTTGTTTTATAATCAAAATATATTTAATAAAATCAGATATTTTATCTACTTGTAAATCAGATTTTGCACAATAATTTATCCAATTATTACATCTTTTTTTTTTTTAGATTTTAAATGATTGCAAAATGTTCATGATTATGGGATATTTGATTTTATTTGTCAAAATTTAACGTAATTATCAAAACTTTGTTGAAATTTTGATGAAAATTTTAATAAATTAATAATTATATTTTAAATACTAAAACGTTTTAGTAAGTTTGTTGTTAAGTTAAAAGCTTTTGGATTTGATCCAGGCGAATTTGGAATTCTAATTGGTTCTTCGTCACAAGATGTTAAGTTGAAAAAAGTAGTTAAAGTAAATTAAAGCTAAATAATACATAAGTTCATTCAATAATTTTTAAAACTTAATTTAATGAAACAATTCATATTTTTATTTCTCATGTTCTTTTCAGTGAACATTTTTGCTCAAAAGGAAATTCTCTCTTCCCCAGATGGAAGCATAAAAATTCAGATTAATCTAAAAGACAGTATTACCTATTCTGTGTTTTTAGGTAATGAGAAAATTTTTGAAAATAACAGTTTAAACTTAAAACTTAAAGATCAGGTTTTAGGAAAACAACCCAAACTAATAGGAAAAAAAGCAGAACAAGTTAACAAACAAGACAAACCAGTAGTTCCGCTAAAATTTAGTACAGTTACTAATCATTACAATACTTTAAAACTAAATTTTAAAGATAATTATAGTGTAGAGTTTAGAGCTTATAACAATGGGGTTGCTTACCGTTTTATTACTGATTTAAAACAAACAGATTCTGAAATTTTTGATGAAGAATTTATAGTAAATACGCCGACTAATTTTACAGCTCATCTTCAACAAGTGGGATCTTTTAAGACATCATATGAAGATGCTTATTCTAAAATGAATACTCAGGATTTTAATTCTCAAACTAAAATGGCTACTCTGCCTGTACTTCTTAATACGGCACAGGATCATAAAATATTAATTTCCGAGTCTAATCTTACGGATTACCCAGCCATGTTTTTAAAAGGAATTGCGCCAAATAAGATGAAAGGTGTTTTCCCTAAAGTTCCATTAACTTTTGAGGACGAAGGTGATCGCAGTATGAAAATTACTTCGCATGCCAATTATATAGCAAAGACAGCTGGTAAAAGGAATTTTCCATGGCGTTATTTTGTAATAACCAAAGAAGACAAACAGCTCTTAGAAAATACCATGACTTATAATTTAGCCGAGGCTAATAAAATAAAAGACCCTTCATGGATAAAACCAGGTCAGGTCAGTTGGGAATGGTGGAATGATGCGTCTCCATATCATGTAGATTTTGTGTCGGGTTATAATGAAGAAACGTATAAGTACTATATAGATTTTGCTTCTAATTTTGGCATATCTTATATTATTATGGATGAAGGCTGGGCAAAATCAACTACAGATCCATTTACTCCAAATCCTAATATCGATTTGTTTAAACTTATTGAATATGGTAAAAAGAAGAATGTTAAGATTGTACTTTGGCTTACTTGGCTTACAGTAGAGCATCATTTTGATTTATTCAAGACTTTTAGTGATTGGGGAATTGCAGGAGTAAAAATTGATTTTATGGATCGCAGCGATCAATGGATGGTGAATTATTATGAAAGAGTAGTAAAAGAAGCTGCCAAATACAAAATGTTTGTCGATTTTCATGGATCATTCAAACCAGCAGGTTTAGAATATGCTTACCCAAATCTTCTTTCTTATGAAGGTGTTAGAGGATTGGAACAAATGGGAGGAGCAACAGTTAGTAATAGTTTATACCTGCCTTTTATGAGAAACGCTGTAGGACCAATGGATTTTACGCCTGGTGCCATGATAAACATGCAGCCTGAAGTATATCGTAGTGAGAGACCAAATTCCGCAGGTATGGGTACCAGAGCGTTTCAGATGGCATTATATGTGGTTTTTGAAAGTGGTTTACAAATGCTTGCTGATAATCCAACCAATTATTACCAAAACAAAGAATGTACTGAATTTATAACTCAGGTGCCTACCACTTGGGATGAGACAATTGCTCTTGAAGCCAAAGCTGGTGAATATGCTTTAATAGCTAAACGAAAAGGAGATCAATGGTTTATCGGAGGTATAAACAATGGAAGTCAAGAGAACAGAGAATTTAAAGTTAAACTTGATTTTTTAGATAAAAATAAAGAATATGATATGACCTCTTTTGAAGATGGAATTAATGCAGGAAGACAAGCAATGGATTATAAAAAACAACAAAGACTTGTAAAACAGGAGCAGGTTATTTTCATTAAAATGGTAAAAAATGGTGGCTGGGCAGCAAGGTTAACACCGAAAAAATAATATTGAATGTTTAGTTGTTAATAAGCATAATGGATAATTCGTAAAAATATAAATTAACTAATTAAAAAGGCAAAATGAAAAATAAAAAAATAGTGTACTGGTCTATTGTAGTAGCATTAGCAGGTTTTTTATTCGGTTTTGATACTGTGGTAATTTCTGGGGCTGACAAGCAATTGCAACAATTATGGAATACTTCCGATTTATATCATGGATTGGTAGTTATGTCTTCGGCATTATGGGGAACCGTAATTGGAGCTATTTTTGGAGCAATTCCGACTAATAGATTAGGTAGAAAGAAAACATTAATAGTAATTGGTGTTTTGTTTTTCCTTTCCTCTATAGGAACAGCTTTTGCAGATAACGCCATTATTTTTTCGTTTTTTCGTTTTCTAGGTGGCTTAGGAATAGGAGCTTCAACAATAGCAGCGCCAACCTATGTTTCTGAAATTGCTCCAGCAAAAGACAGAGGGAAATTGGTAGCATTGTACCAATTTAATATTGTGTTCGGAATATTAATTGCCTTTTTGTCTAACTATTTGTTACAGGACTTCGGGGCTAATGCTTGGCGCTGGATGTTAGGTGTGCAAATGGTACCAGCTTTGATTTATACTTTACTTGTTTTTGGAATTCCTGAAAGTCCTCGTTGGTTGTATGAATACAAAAAAGAGTATGAAAAAGCAATTACTATTTTGAAACAAGTACATACAGATAAAGAGGTTGATTTAGAAATTGGAGCTATGGAAAATGAAAGCCTGAAAGAAGTTCAAAATGAATCTATTTTTATAAAAAAATATAGAAAGCCATTGATGCTCGCTTTCTTCATAGCCTTATTCAATCAGTTTTCAGGGATTAATGCTTTTTTATACTATGCTCCACGAATTTTTGAATTGGCAGGTCTAGAAAAATCAGCTTCGCTTTTTAGCAGTATTGGAATTGGGTTGGTTAATTTGATTTTTACATTAATTGGAATCTCTTTAATTGATAAATACGGTAGGAAAACTTTAATGTACATAGGTTCTTTTGGATATATCATCTCGTTGGGCTTAGTAACTTTAGCTTTTTATAATGAATGGAAAGGAATGGCAGTACCGTTATTTTTCTTTTTATTTATAGCCTCGCATGCCATTGGTCAAGGTTCGGTTATTTGGGTTTTTATTTCCGAAGTATTTCCAAACAAACTTAGAGCAGCGGGAACTTCTTTTGGAACATCTGTTCATTGGGTTTTAGCCGCGTTAATTCCTTCTTTTATTCCATTTTTATTCAAAGAAATTGGAGCGACTACCGTATTTAGCATTTTTTGTATTATGATGGTGTTTCAATTGTTTTGGGTTTTCTTTAAAATGCCTGAAACCAAAGGAAGAACTTTAGAAGAATTATCTGAAAGTCTGCAAACAAAGTAGTTTTGAAGTAATCGAAAGTAATAGGGCAATGTCCTAGTTTGTCTTCAACGTGAATATTTTGTTAATCCGTTAAATGTCGTTTTGTTTTTAATACTAAGTATTTTCAACTAAGATGATATCGTTACTTTGTAAAATGACTTTAGGAGATAATTTATTTATTGTCAAAATACTATTGTCTATTGAGGTTATACTATTAATCTAATATATATGCTTTTGTTATTTTTATAGCATCTATTTGTTCAATTTTTTTATGATTATTGATTAAAATTGAACTTGTAATTTAAAAATATTTTAGAAGTATTACAGATGAAAAAAAAGGCGGTATCTATAAAAACTATTGCGACAAATCTTAACATTTCTGTCACGACAGTTTCTTTTGTATTGAATGGGAAGGCTAATGAAAAACATATTTCCAAATTACTAACTCAAAAGGTTTTAGATTATGCTAAAGAAGTAAATTATAAACCAAATCAAATTGCACAAAGTCTTAGAACAGGTAAATCAAAATTATTGGTTTTTATGGTCGAAGATATTTCGAACAGTTTCTTCTCTAAATTAGCTCGCATAATAGAAGATATCGCATATGAAAAAGGGTATAAAGTAATTTTTTGCAGTAATGAAAATGACGACGAAAAGTCAAATGATCTTATTACTTTGTTTAAATTCAGACAAGTAGATGGTTTTATCATTGTTCCTTCACCAGGAATAAAAAGTTCAATTCAAGAATTAATAGATGATAATATACCAGTAGTTTTATTAGATAGATATTTTACTGGATTAGAATGTAATAGTGTTGTTATTGATAATAATGAAGCTGCTTTTAATGCAACTAGTCATTTAATTCAAAACGGTTTTAAAAACATTGGCTTTATTACAACTGATTCTGATCAGACACAAATGCAGGATCGTTTATTAGGATATGAAAAAGCTATAAATGATTGTAACTTGAATAAATTTATTCTAAAAATTCCATATAATGGGACAGGCAATGGAATATGTAAATCATCTATAAAAAACTTCATAGATAAATATAAAAAGTTAGATGCTGTTTTTTTTGCAACTAATTATCTTACTCAGTCTGGTTTAGAAGTTTTTAAAGAAAATGCATCTCATTTAATTCATGATTTAGGAATTATCACTTTTGATGATAATGAATTTTTTAAAATCTACAATCCTACAATAACTGCAGTTTCTCAGCCTTTGACTGAAATTAGTAATGAATTGATGAAACTTTTATTACAACTCTTGAAAAATAAAGAGGTTAAAAATGAAAAAGTTAAAAATATTTCACTTCAAGCTGAATTAAAAATAAGAGAATCATCTGTTTCAAAAGAAATCTTTAAGGTTCAATTTTAAAAAATGAAAGAAATTGAATTACACCCAATGAGTTTTAATTATACAAAAAGTATATAATATTTATATAAAAAGTATAAATGATTTATACAAAAAGTATAATTGTTTTATACAAAAAGTATAATTGTTTTATATAAAAAGTATAAATGATTTATACAAAAAGTATAATTGTTTTATACAAAAAGTATAATTGTTTTATATAAAAAGTATAAATGATTTATACAAAAAGTATAATTGTTTTATACAAAAAGTATAAATGATTTATACAAAAAGTATAATTGTTTTATATAAAAAGTATAATTTTAATTGTGTTAAAATATCATTTTAGCCAGTTGGGTTTATATAGTTATGTTTATCTCCAATTAAGTAAATTACCTTTAAAAATTTATAAAATCTATGTTGCTATGTGGTTAAAAAATAAAAAAAACTGAATTACACCCAATGTGCTAATTTGATATTATTTTAACGGTATAATTATTTTAAAAATATTTAAAATAAAATAAATCTTGTTTTTGCTAAATCGGTTTAGTATGTTTGCTTAGCATTATTACAAACATGAAAACGATGAAACAAGTTTTATTCTCTCTTCTTATTGTTATTTCTTGCTGTAAAACAATTGCGCAAGAAAAAGTTGTTAATAATATAAAAAAGAACAACCCTATATTTAAAGGTTGGTACGCTGACCCTGAAGGAATTATTTTTGATAAGACCTATTGGATTTACCCAACTTTTTCAGCTCCTTATGAAAAACAAGTTTTTTTGGATGCTTTTTCTTCAAAAGATTTAACACATTGGACAAAACATGCCAAAATTTTAGATACCTCAAATGTAAAATGGGCAAATAGAGCAATATGGGCACCTTCGATTATTAAACATAAAAATAAATATTTCTTATTTTTTGGAGCAAATGACATTCAGAATGATAACGAAATAGGAGGGATTGGTGTTGCTGTTGCATCAAAACCAGAAGGGCCTTACAAAGATTATTTAGGTAAACCATTAGTTGATAAATTTTATAATGGTGCACAGCCAATTGATCAGTTTGTATTTAAAGATAAAGACGGGCAATGTTATTTAATTTATGGAGGATGGAAACATTGTAATATTGCAAAATTAAAGGCTGATTTTACTGGTTTTGTTCCTTTTGAAGACAAAACTGTTTTCAAAGAAATTACACCTGAAAATTATGTTGAGGGTCCATTTATGTTTATTAGAAACAATAAATATTATTTCATGTGGTCTGAAGGAGGTTGGACAGGTCCTGATTATTGTGTGGCTTACGCTATTTCAGATTCTCCAATGGGACCATTCAAAAGAATTGGAAAAATTTTAGAACAGGATCCGAAAATTGCGAGAGGAGCGGGGCATCATTCCGTTATAAAAACACCAAATTCGGATAATTATTATATTGTCTACCATAGACGGCCGCTTACCGAAACTGATGCAAACTCTAGAGAAACTTGTATAGAAGAAATGCATTTTGATGAAAATGGTTTGATAAACCCCGTTGCTATAACTAACGAAGGAGTAAAACAACATTTGATTAAATAATTTAAAAATATTGTTATAGATTTTAAATTAAAATGTTATCCATTTATAAACATTATTTGTTTATTTTTTTTTATGGTTTTAAGAAATAACAATTGTTGTTTTTAAATAGAAAAAGGTTAATGTTAATACATCTTTTTTTTAGCATGACTTTTGTTATCAATTGAGTATAAAGAAAATACCATAATTCACTCCATAAATAATGATCTATATCATTAAGTGTTTCGTATAAAAGTGATTTTTTTTCTAACTTTTTAACATACGATTGCATTCCCTTGTCTAGTTTTTATCCAAATATTATTTTTTGGTTTATTCCATTTCGAAAAATCTTAATGGGTGCTTATCAGTTATAAAAAAGTTTCAAATTTTCTTTAGTACTAAACGATTAAAAACCTTTGAGATCCTCATTATTCGATTAACCATTTCATCGATATAATGTTTAAAATAATAGGTTTTGCAAAAACTGTAGGGGATAAAAATTAAAGTGTAATCAATTCCTTTATTATGAATATTTTATGGTTTGTTATCGTTTTGTTAATTTTTTCGTTAAAAATTACCCTTCCATTTGTGCCATAAGCGTTTGTTTTGATTCATATTACATTTTCCTAGTGTTTTTAAGGGCTGTATGAACCATTTGAACATAATTATGAAACAAAATGGGACTAAAATTATGTTATCTATATCCTAATTTGGTCAAAAATTAAAATGATATTTTTTAGTGATATAAATTATAGTATTAATAAAAAAAGCCTTAATAATTTAATATGTATCCAAAATTATAAAGTTTAAGACCTTTTTAGGTAGTTGTAATGCTATTTATAATTTGAATACTATAAAGTCTATAAAAAGTCATTTTTTAATTTAAAACAACCCAACTAATTAACAACCAAAAAAAAATCAAACTCAAATGAAAATTAAAACGACTTGGAAAATGTCAACAACTCAACTGAGCTTATTTACCTTGTGTAAATTAAAGTTTAGTAAGGTTGGATTTATTTGTTTGCTATTTCTGTTGCTCTGCACTGGAAATAGTTATGCAGAAACCATCTATTTACAGGACCCCGTAAAAATTACTGGAAAAGTAACTGATTCTAAAGGGGTTTCATTACCCAATGCTACTGTATTTGAAAAAGGTACAAAAAACGCGGTAACGACAGACTTTGATGGAAGTTTTACTATTACTGTATCGTCTCCCCAAGCGATACTAGTATTTAAGTATATTGGAATGAAAGATACCGAAAGGCCTTTGAACAATGCTACAACTATAAATGTACAAATGGCAGATGAAACTAACGATCTTCAGACTGTTGTAGTTGTAGGTTATGGTACGATGAAAAAAGCATCCGTTGTAGGTGCTATCAGTAGTGTAAAGCCTTCGTTGTTACAGGTAGGAACTTCTCGTACATTAGGGAACAATCTGGCAGGTCAAGTAACAGGTATAATGGCCGTTCAAAGATCAGGTGAACCAGGTTATGATCAATCGGATATAAAAATCCGTGGAATCTCTACTTTTGCGGGAGGGCAAAATCCGCTTGTATTAGTAGATGGAATTGAACGTAACCTAAACGATCTTGACCCTTCAGAAATTGAATCTTTCTCAGTTTTAAAAGATGCTGCTGCGGGTGCTGTTTATGGTGTTAGGGGTGCAAATGGAGTTATTTTGATAAATACTAAAAGAGGTTTTGTTGGTACTCCAAAAATACAAGTAAGAACTGAATTTTCCATTCAGGAACCTACTAAATTGCCAAAATTTATTGGTGCTGCACCTTACATGAGTTTGCTAAATGAATTAGCTGTTGACAGTGGTAAAGTAGAACCATATTCAGCAGATCGTATTGCAAAAACTGCTAATAAATATGATCCTGATCTGTATCCAGATGTAAACTGGGTGGACGAAATCACCAAAGATTATGCGTATACGTCTAGAACTAATTTAAATATTGCTGGAGGTTCGGAAATTCTGAGATATGCATTAACAGCTTCTTATTATAGTGAGAAAGGAATGCTAGCTGCGGATCCAAAGTTATCTTATGATACAGAAACGCGATTGAACAGAGCAAATATCCGTTCAAATGTTGATGTAAACTTGTCTAAAACAACTTTATTCAGATTAAATATTGGAGGTTTTTTACAAAATCTTAACAAAGGAAATAGCAGTACTGATGATTTGTTCAATACTGCTTTTGAAACCACTCCTTTTGCTCATCCAGCAGTCTATTCAGACGGGACTTTTCCTAAGGTTATAAATCGTCCAAACCCATGGGCTATGAGTACACAGCAAGGATTTTATAAACTAAGTGGTAGCAAAATTGAAAGTTTGGCATCATTGGAACAAGATTTTAAATCTATTACTCCAGGATTGAAAGCGAAATTTACCTATGCGTTTGATTCTTTTTCTGAAAATAAAGTGGAGCGTGGTAAATCACCTAACTATTATGATGTAGCTACTAAAAGAGATCTTGATGGAAGTTTAATTCATAGCATTCAGAGTTATGGTCAAGACTATCTAGGGTTCAATAAAGATTATGAGCATGATTATTTTGGAAATAAACGTATTTATCTGGAAGCGAATGTTTCGTATAGTCATGCTTTTGGAAAACATGATGTAACAGGTTTATTGTTATATAATCAAGACAGTTATGATGATGGAACACCACCTCAAGCATTTAAACATCAAGGATTGGCAGGAAGGGCTTCATATACTTTTGACCGAAAATATGTTGGAGAAGTAAATTTTGGATACAATGGGTCAGAGAATTTTGCAAAAGGGCAGCGTTATGGATTCTTCCCATCTGTATCTATGGGCTGGATAGCAAGCGAAGAAAAATTTATGGAGTCTCTTAAGGATGTTTTTAATAAAATTAAACTTCGTGGATCTTATGGGTTAGCTGGAAATGATAATATCGGAGGAAACAGAAGATTTGCTTATCAAACTACAATTAGTGATAATAATAATTCAGACTATAATTGGGGTACGGGGCAAGGTGTAAAATATGAAGGTATAGAGGAAGGAGAAATTGGAGTAACCAATTTGACATGGGAAAAAGTTGCAAAAACTGATATTGGTTTAGAATTAGGAATATTGAATACGATTGATTTGACAGTAGATGTATTTCAGGACAAAAGGAAAGACATCCTTATCCGACGTAATACTGTTCCAACCCAAGCAGGATTTATCAATGCGCCTTTTGCTAATATTGGAAAAATGGAAAATAAAGGATTTGAAGTAGCACTAAATTTCAATAAGCAGATAACTCCCGATTTCTTTATGAGCTGGCGTGCCAATTTTACTTTTGTTGAAAATAAAGTTACCGAAAAGGATGAAGCAGATACTGTTAAAGGAACTTACCGCTCTGCAACAGGTATTTCGCACAATACATTATATGGGTATATAGCAACAGGGTTATATACTAAGGAAGATTTTGTTTCGGATAATGTGTTAGCTCCCGGTATTGCCATCCCACAGTTTGGAGTGGCAGTACGTCCAGGAGATATAAAATATGAAGATAGAAATAGCGACGGAAAAATAGATGGTTTAGACCAAGGTTTTATAGGTGGTACAACTGATCCTCAAATTGTATATGGTTTTGGAAATACCTCCAAATACAAACAATTCGATTTTAGCTTTTTCTTTCAAGGGATAGCAAAATCTGAACGAATCATAGGAGGAAGCACTTTTATACCAGGAAGTGGTGAGGGTACTTTGGGAAATATTTATGGTAACTACCAAGACCGTTGGACTGAAGAAAATCCTAATCAAGATGTATTTTATCCAAGATTGAGCTATGGACCAAATATTAATAATGCTCTTCCATCTACTTGGTGGAAAAAAGATATGAGTTTTGGCCGATTGAAATCTATGGAATTTGGATACTCATTGAAGAAAAATACCGCAGAAAAAATGAGACTACAAGGGTTAAGAGTATATGTTAGCGGTAATAACTTATGGTACATTTCAAATTTTAAACTTTGGGATCCTGAGTTAGACACATCAAATGGTTTAAAATATCCATCAACAAAATCTGTTCTTTTTGGATTAGATATAAGTCTATAATTTTAAAATAATGAAAATGAAAAATTTATATATCAGATTAATATTCCTTTTTATAGGATTATTTTTATTGTCTTCGTGTTCCGATTACTTAGATAAAGAGGATGATGTCGAGCTTACTTTGGATGCTGTTTTTGAAAGTAAAACAAAAACAGAAAATTGGCTGGCAAGCTGTTACTCTCGGATTCCAGACCCTACTTGGGGGTATACCCGTAGCTTAGGATGGGAAATTTTGGCAGACGATATGAGCCCGTCAGAGAGATGGCGTCAATATGGTTGGGAGGTTATACCATTCGCACTTGGTGACTGGGCGGTGAGTTCAACATGGGGTCCAGGTTACTGGAATAATTTGCCTCAAAGAATCAGGGAATGCAACATATTAATTAAAAATATTAAGCCAATACCTTCACAAAATTTAACTGAAAGTGATGTAAAGCTGATGATTGGTGAGTGCCGTTTTTTAAAAGCATATTACTACTCACTTTTAATAAGTACGTATGGACCAGTCCCTTTTAATCCAGATGAAATTACTCCGGTAGATTTTAATCTTTCTGATTTGCAGGTAGGTCAGACTCCTTATGATGAGATTGTAAGCTGGATTGATAATGAATTAAAAGAGGCTGAAAAAGTTTTACCCCCATCTTACACGGATAGTAAATATGGTCGTGCCACATCAATTATGTGTAAAGCAGTTAGAGCCAGAATGTTGCTTTTTGCAGCAAGTCCTCTTGTTAATGGTAATCCAGATTATGCTGGTCACCTTTCCAAAGATGGAAAACCATTATTTAGCGCTTCTTATGATGCCAATAAATGGAAAATTGCAGCAGATGCCAGCAAAGATTTGATTATAAGTGCAGAAGTAGCTGGTTATAAATTGTATGTAGAAATGAATGCTGTTACAGGAAAAATTGATCCTTTTTTATCTTGTCAAAAATTACATCTTGTAGAGTATAATCAAGGAAATAAAGAAGTACTGTTTGCTCGTCCAAGTGTTGAATCCAAAGAATATGACAGACATACAGCACCAAGCGGAAGCGGAGGGGCTGGAGGATATGGTGTAACACAATCTCTGGTAGATGCTTTTTTTACAGCAAATGGATTGCCTATAACAGACCCAGCTTCTGGATATGTAGAAAATGGTTTTTCTGCTGAAGATGGGTATTGGACCAATGGGTCAACAAAATGGAATGAAGTTAAAAGTCCTGGCTTAGTTACTGTAGCGGGTACTTATAATATGTATTGCAATCGTGAACCAAGATTTTATCTGGCAGTTAACTTTGATAGGGCATGGTATACAGATGGTGCAAATGCAGGTAAGGATCAAGGTAGAAAACTTGATTTTTTTAGCGGTGGAAAAGATAATAACCATACACATGATGCGCCACAAAATGGATATTTGGTAAGAAAAAGAACAGATCCGACAAGAGATCCTCTTCGGGATTATTTTGCACCGCGTCAAGGAATTCTATATAGATTAGGAGAAGCCTATTTAAACTATGCCGAAGCACTTAATGAGTCAGATCCTGGCAATGCAGATATCTTGATATATGTTAACAAAATCAGAGAGAGAGCTGGTGTAAGAACCTATACAACAGGAGCAACTGATACTCAAAATATTCATGTCGATAGTGATCAGGCAAGTATCAGAAAAATTATCAGAATGGAACGAAGAGTTGAACTTTGTACTGAAGGAATACGTTATGATGATTTAAGAAGATGGAAATTAGCAGAAACCGTTCTAAATGGTCCTGCTTATGGAATGAACTTTAATGGTAAAAATGAAGCTGAATTCTATAAAAGAACAGCGTACCAGACAAGAGTATATAAAAAAGCATTTTACTGGTTTCCAATATACTTAGCAGAAATCGAAAAAAATCCAAATTTAGTTCAATCACCTTTCTGGGCCAACTAATTAAAACAAAACGAAATGAAAAACATAAAAAATATTATCTCATTTATAATAATGAGTATAGTTCTTTTTTCTTGCGAGGAGAAAGGACTTGATAATCAGGATTGGCTTCAGGAACCAAATTTTGCCAATCCTTTGACTTTAACTCTTTCTAGTAAAGATGTTGTGTTGATTGATGAAAATACCAATGAAAATGCAATAACTTTTACATGGACAAAAGGAAATGATAGAGGAGAGGGAACTAACTTGACGTACTTCTTCCGTATGGATATCTTAGGAAATAATTTCAGTAAAGATATTGATGATGTAACTAAAAAAACAGTGATTACAGAAGAGATTCCTGTTGGTGTTTTTACTAAATCCTATACAGTAAAACAGTTGAACTCTATTTTGCTGAAGCATTTTAAACGCCCAGGTGGTACTCTAACGAATCTTGAAGTGCAGATAATAGCACAGGTAAATGGCGGAACACAATATCAGCTTCCTGAAGTATCTACATCGAGTTTTGTTGCTACAAGTTATAGCCTAGGGCCATTACCGTTGTTTATGGTGGGTGATGCTATAAGTGGTAGTTGGGATTACAGTACAGGTAAAAGTTTGCCAGAAATAACGGAAAGATCAATATATACTTATGTAGGCGATTTTTCCGTAGGGTCATTCAAGGTTATTGAGGAACCAGGGAGCGAATTACCTTCTTACGATCCTGCGGCTGGAAATACTATAGTGTATAATGAAACTGAGCCAAGAACAGTTGATAATGTTTTTAAAGTAACCGAAGCAGGTCGTTATTCTTTTTATATGGATATTGAACAAAAAACGTATGTTTTTGCAAAAGCACCTTATCCAAATATTTATATGGTTGGACATGCAATAGATGGCATTGGCTGGGATATTGGAAAGGCTAAACCAATGGACTGGGATGCTAAAAATGGAGTCTTTTCTTATAAAGGAAAATTTAATGGTCCGGCAGGAATAAAAGATTATGAAGGATTTAAACTTTTTTTTAAGGCAGGCGACTGGGGTGCTCCATGCTTAATGCCAAAAGTAACTCATACTATACTTATACCTGATGCTGATGCTGTACCAATGTATTTTAACAATACTGTAAGTGGTGATAACAAATGGGATATTGAAACCACTGGTAATTACGAACTTATCGTAGATCCTGTAAAAATGACTATTCAGCTAAATAAGCTATAGACATATTAATAAATATATTTTCAAGTTAATTAAATTAATTACCAATTATGAAGTCAAAACTTTTCAATCTAAATAGGATTGGAGAGTTTTGGTTTCTTTTTTTAAGATTTATTAGAGAAATTAATAAGGTATATTAAAAAGGTAAGTACTATAAAATTTAAAATATGATGTAAAACTTTACTCTGCATAAAAGAAATATTAATATCCTTTTTTTATTTATTATTATTTCTAAAGTGTTCAAATAAAGTGTTTTGAACTAGCTCTATTGTTCGCAATATTTTTCTGTATTAACTGCATTTGTATTGAATTGTAATAATTAAAGATGGAAAAAAAATCATAAAAAAATATAAAAAAAAATCTCTTTGAGGTTCAATAAATTTTGAATACAAAAAAAATGAAAACTAAACAATTATGAAAAAAGGATTTAAACTACTCGCATTAGTTCCTATGTTGGTATTGAATATATTCATATCCTGGAGTCAGACTTCAAATATGGTTGGCGACAATGTTGCAGTTTTTTACCCAAACAATTTCAATCCTGCTGGTACATTACCGTCTCTGATTTTTGTAAATGATTTTACTAACCAGGGAAGTGTTCCTTCATCATGGTCAATAAAACCTGTTTTTAGCACAGCAAATGGTAAAAGCGTAGTAAAAATCTCTTATACAGGAAGTGTTGATTTTTATGGTAACGGAGAAGTTTCGGGACCACTGAAACGTAATGATACTCAAGTAACATTATGGAATAGTGAAGCGCCAAATTATTGGATTGATAATGGTACCCGTCTTTATCAGTCACATCCCTGGATTATGGGTATCCGTCCCAATGGTACTGCTTTTGGAATTATTGCTGATCATACCTGGAAACAATCTTTTGTAATATCAAATCCAATAACTATAACTTCTGATGGTCCTGGATTCAGGGTAATTGTCATCGAAAGAAATAGCCCTCAGGAGTTATTGAAAACACTTGCAGATTTAACGGGAAAAATTGATCTCCCTGCTTTATGGACACTGGGTTATCAGCAAAGCAGATTTACCTATACCCCAGATTCAAAGGTAAAAAGTATTGCTGACGAATTCAGAAATCGAAAAATTCCGTGTGATGTACTTTGGATGGATATTGACTATATGGACAAGTTTAAGATATTTACTTTTGATCCTAGTACATTTAGTAATCCTAAAGGATTGAATGACTATTTGCATACTAAAAACTTCAAAGCTGTTTACATGATTGACCCTGGCGTAAAAAAAGAGACAGGTTATTTCGTGTATGATCAAGGAAAAGCAGGTAATCATTGGGTACAAAAAGCTGATGGTACAGAATTTAATGGTCAAGTCTGGCCAGGTGATGTTGCCTTTCCCGATTTTACCCGCCCAGAAACCAGTAAATGGTGGAGTGGGTTGTATAAAGATTTTATGGCAAAAGGCATAGATGGAATTTGGAATGACATGAATGAACCTTCTGTATTTGAAACTTCAAACAAAACCATGCCGGAAGACAATTTACATCGTGGAGGCGGAGACATGCCTGCGGGAAGTCACTTAAGATATCACAATGTATATGGCTATATGATGGTCAAAGCAAGTCGTGAAGGAATTGCAGCAGCAAACCCTGATAAACGGCCATTTGTTTTATCGCGCTCTAATTTTTTAGGAGGTCAAAGATATGCTGCTACTTGGACGGGAGATAACTCATCTACCTGGGCACATTTAAAACTATCTATCCCAATGTCTATAACATTAGGTCTTTCTGGTCAACCAATTTCTGGTGCTGATATTGGTGGTTTTAACAACGATTGCACCCCTGACTTACTTGGTCATTGGATGGCTCTTGGTGCTTATTATCCTTTTTCAAGAAATCATTCTGTATCGGGATCTATTAATCAAGAACCTTGGGCTTTTGGTTCGGAAATTGAAAACGTATCCCGAACAGCAGTTAATCGCAGATATCGTCTACTTCCATATATGTACACACTATTAAGAGAGGCTTCGCAAACAGGAATGCCTTTGATGAGACCAGTATTTTTTGCTGATAATACGGATTTGAGTTTACGAAGCGAACAGCAGGCCTTTATGGTCGGGAAAGATTTGTTGGTAATACCGAGATGGGCTGTGAATCCAAATCTGCCAAAAGGAAATTGGAATAAAGTAAAGCTTGAAGCTACTGAAGATGATAAATACCAAGCTCTTCTATATGTAAGACCGGGTTCAGTAGTTCCTATTACAGAAGTAGTTCAAAGTACAACAGATTATAAAAGTGACAATATTACCTATTTGATAAATCCATTGGAAGATGGGACTGCTACTGGCGAAATTTATCATGATGATGGTGATGGATTTGGTTACAAAACAAATGATTATGCAACTCATGAAATTAATGTAACAAAACACAATGCTGATTCATTAAAAGTTGTAATCAGCCAGACAGCAGGAAGCAAAAACATAAATCGTATCAGCAGAACAGGATATGTTACAGATAATGGTATTGTATATTCAGCTTGGTCTACAAGTACGGTTCGTTACATACCACTTATACCAGACAATAATCAGAATATTGATTTAAGTATGGTAAATACAATGTTTCTTAAAGGTAGTTTTAATGCAAATTTAACTCCAATGATAAATGTTGGTGATAAGAAATGGAAATTTGATGGACTAAATTTAAAGGCTGGTCAGACATACACATTAAAATTTATTCAGAGTAAAAATGCAAATGGATTTGAATGGGGAGGTGCAGTAGGGTTATCTGGAAATGCTATGCAAACTACTGATAGTAGTAATACAATTTCATTTACGATAAATTCGGATGGTAATTACAGTGTAACATTTGATGAATCTACATTAAAATATGTGATTCAAAAAACACCAGCAATCAATTCACTATCTATTGTAGGAGATGCTACAGATCTCATGAACTTTGATATGTTAGGATTACCTATGAATCAATCGCTTGAAGATTTGAATGTTTTTACATGGACAGGTCATTTATTTCCTAGTAATGGTAAAACCGAAGGGAAATTTAAATTTCATAATGGAACAGGAGGACAATGTGATGATGTATGGATTTATGCAAATTCTTCCGATCAGTCTTTGTCTTCAACATCTATGGTTATTGCAAATGGTTGCTCTTATCCAGATAATAAATGGAAAGTAAAAACTGGAGAAAATGGCACGTACAAAATAACGGTGAATGTTGCTACAAATGTAGTCAAAATAGAAAAGCTTCATGATTTTGCCACTTTGTCTATAACAGGTGATGCTACTTCTATAGGTTGGGATCCCAAAGGACTGCCAATGAATCATGATCTAGATCACCCTAATGTTTTTACATGGACAGGAACATTAACTGCAAGCGATGGTACTTCGCAGGGAAGATTTAAAATTCATTCTGGTCCTAATAATTGGTGTGATGATACTTGGTTGTATGCCTCAGTTGCCGATCAATCTTTATCTGCAAATACATATGAAATTTTTCCGGGATGTACGGGACCAGATAATAAATGGAAAGTAAAAGCAGGAGAAACGGGTAGTTATAAGATTACTATTGATGTCGTTGCCAAAACAATCAATATAGAAAAAATGATTACTTCTCTGGCAATAGTTGGTGATGCTACTTCAATAGGATGGGATCCCAAAGGACTTCCAATGCAGCAATCTACTGATAATGCTGGCATTTATACATGGACTGGAACTTTATCAGCAGCTAATGGAACTACAGAAGGGAAATTAAAATTTCATTCAGGGTTAAATGGCATCTGTGACGATATCTGGTTGTATTCAACTACAGATAATCAATCAATATCTAATAATAGTTTTACGATAGCTAACGGATGTACTTCTGCAGATAATAAATGGAAAATAAAGGCTGGAGAAACAGGAACATATAAGGTTACTGTTGATATTAAAACTAAAAAAGTAAGTTTCCAAAAAACAATACTAGAGTCATTATCAATTGTTGGAGACGCAACTTCTGCAGGTAATGATAGTAAAGGGTTATTGATGGAGCAATCTAATGAGAACTTAAACATTTTTAAATGGACAGGAATATTGTCCGCTACAAATGGTAGTACCGAAGGGAAATTCAAATTTCATTCAGGTGGTGGCTTGTGCGAGGATGCATGGTTGTACGCATCGGAAACAGACCAAACTCTATCTGGCACAGCGTTTACAAAAGTAGACGGATGTACAACTCCTGATGACATGTGGAAAGTACAGGTTGGAGAAACAGGAACATATAAGGTAACTGTTAATTTAGAGACTAATAAAATAAGCATAAAAAATATTTCTACAAGTCTTGGTTTAGCTAGTCCTAAAAAGGAAAAAAGTTTTATTTATCCAAACCCAGTAGGGAACACGCTTTTCTTTAGTACGAAGATGGCAGGAATAAATATTAGTATTTTTTCTCCAACAGGGAGTTTAGTTTTAAAACAAAAAGTAGATAACAATAATAGTGTTGATGTCTCTAAATTAAAAGTAGGAACGTATTTTATTATTACAAATAAAAATCAAATGGCTATAAAATTTATAAAGAAATAAGTTTTTTAAGGTCTAACTATTTCTACTAAGTTGATTTAGTTAGGCTTTTTATTTTACATCATTTATTATCTGGTTATTAATCTTAAAAAGTAAATTATGAAAAATCTATTTAAAATTAGGAGCGTATGTGCTACTATATTCTTTTTGCTATGCGTTTCTAATTTATTTGCACAAACAGCCGATCAAAGAGCAGAAAACTTGCAGAATGGAACTAATACTATTTTTATGTCTGCAGATAAAAGTTATTATAAACATAACAGTGCTTCAGATAATGATCCGTATGGTTATGGGTATTGGATACAGGCACATACGCTTGAAACATTAGCGGATGCGTATCAAAGAACTCGCAATACGGTTTATAAAGACCGAATGAAAAGTATAATTGCAGGCATCAGAAAATACAATTCGTATGGTGCAGGAACGTATCATAATGATTTTTACGATGATTTGGAGTGGCTTTGTTTAGCATGTTTCAATTGCTATAACGCTACCAAAGATCCAGAGTTTTTAGATGCAGTACATCAGATTTGGACAGAAATTAAAACAGGATATTCAAATGGTGTAATGTCATGGAAAAAGGGCTGTACAACTCCTTGTAGAAATTCTATTGCAAACGGACCCGCAATCGTTATTGCAGCCAAATTGTATCAATTAGAAGGAGATAATACCAATTTGCAAATGGCAAAAGATATTCATGCCTGGATGAAAGCAAATGTTTTTAATGCTCAAGGAGGTATTTGGGACACTCCAACAAATATGGATCCTGACTGGCAATTCTCTTATAATTCAGGTATGTTCATTGCAGCTTCTTTGGAACTCAATCTTGTTACAGGTACACAATCATATATAGATGACGGTATCAAGGCATGTGAGTTCATGATGAATTATAGAAATTATAATGGGGGAGTATTTTTTCTGAACGAAAATGGGCAAGGAGATGGTGGCTTATTCAAAGGAATTTTTGCGAAGTGGCTTATAGAATTTGTTCGTATGGGAAATTTAACACAAGCTCAGAAAGATAGGTATTTAAGTGTCATCAATTATACAAGTAATTATGTATGGGCTAATGCTGTGAATAAATCTAATTTTTTAATTAATTCAGATTGGAATTCAGTGCCAAATGGCACGATAGATTTATCTACTCAAACAACTGGCCTTCATTTGTTTGAATCTGTTGCTAGTTTAAACAAGGTACATGTTTATCAAAATATTAATTACGCTGGGTTTTATTCTCAACTTTCAACAGGAACTTACACTTTAGCACAACTACAGGCAAGAGGAGTTACCGATAATGATATCACTTCTTTAACTATTCCTTCGGGTTATGTTGTTACGGTTTATGAGAATGATAATTTTACAGGAACTTCCAAAATATTTACAGCGAATAGCGCTTGGCTTGCCGATTGGAATGATAGAATTTCTTCCTTAAAAATAGTGGACACTAACAGTTCTTTAGTTAATGTTTATCAAGATATAACCTTTACAGGGTATACAGCTGGTCTTAATGTTGGAGATTACACTCTGGCGCAACTCCGAGCCAAAGGGATATTAGATAACGATATTACTTCTTTAAAAATCACTGAAGGATATAAAGTAACTGTCTATGACGGAGATAATTTTACAGGAGCTTCAAAAGAGTTTACTTCTACTACTGATTGGGCAGGAGATTGGAATGACAGGACAACATCTTTACGCATTCGTACCAACGGTACTGCTAGTTTAGGAAACACAACTTACTATTTGCAAAATCGCAATAGCGGATTGTATATGGACGTTTGGGGATTAAGCACTGCTGATGGAGGTAATATTGCACAAGGAAGTTATACAGGAGTTAACAATCAGCAATTCAAATTCATTGATGTAGCAGATGGAGCTTATGAAATTCAAGCGATTAATAGTGGTAAGGCTATAGATATTGCAGGAGTGAGTGTAGACAATGGAGCCAATGTTCATCAATGGGCTTATGTTGGTGCTGCTAATCAGCAATTCGTTGCTGTTTCAACAGGAGATGGTTATTATAAATTGGTAGCGAAACATAGCGGGAAATTAGTTGAGGTAGCCGGTTTTAGTACTGTAAGCGGAGGAAATGTACAACAATGGGAAAATACAAATCAATCTAGTGGACAATGGAAATTGATTCCAGTTGGGACATCCAAATTATCGAAATTCTCATTAAAAAACCAAAACGAAGTTGCTACATTACCGATAAATATATACCCGAATCCAGTAGAGAGCACGCTGTTTTTTACAACGGATATGAAGGGAACTCAGGTTAGTATTTTTTCACAAACAGGAAGTACAGTTTCAGAACAAAAAGTAACGGATAATAATCTGGATGTTTCTGGTTTAGCAACAGGAATTTATTTTATTGTTTTTGATAAAGATGGTACAAAAATCACAAAAAGATTTATTAAAAAATAAGACCAAAAACTACAAATTATGATACAAATTAAAATAAATAGTTATAATCTGATTGATAAATTAAGATTGCGTTTTGCAGTGTTTTTAATGTTTATAGGTATTGTGATTCCTGCTCAGGCGCAACTCAGCGGTAATCCATTATTTACAGGAGCTGATCCCGAGATTCATTATTTTAACAATAAATATTATATTTATACTACAGCTACTTATGGCACACAGTTTCATGCCTATTCTTCAAATGATTTAACCAATTGGTACGACGAAGGTCTTATTTTTGATCTTTATCCAGATAGTCCTTGGGCACAAAATAACGGCTGGGCACCAGCAGTAGTTTTCCGTAACAATAAATATTATTTTTATTATACAGCAGAGACCAAAATAGGTGTGGCTGTAGGTAATACACCCATTGGACCTTTTACAGATATAGGAGTTCCACTTATTGGAACAGATCCTTATACGGATGATATTATTGATGCGGATGTTTTTGTTGATGATGATGGACAGGCCTATATTTATTATGGAGGATCTGGGAAAAGCAGAATGGTGGTGCGCAAATTAAATGCTGATATGGTTAGTTTATCAACTGGACCTACAGATATAACACCTCAAAACTATACCGAAGGACCGTATATGGTAAAGCGTAAAGGTATTTATTATATGATGTATTCTAATGGATCTTGGTTTAATGATACTTACAATGTACAATATTCTACTTCTAATTCACCTATGGGACCTTGGACATATAGAGGTAAGGTTTTAAGTTCGAACTCAGAAGACAAAGGGCCAGGGCACCATGGAGTATTAAAAATAGGAAACTGTGATGAGTATTACATGATTTACCATCGCTATGAAAATGGCACATCAGGGGACAGAAAAATTGCTATTGATAGAATGTATTTCAATTCCTCCGATTTGATTGATCCAGTTAATATGACTAATTATGGTGTTGCACCTAGGGTACTTGATCAATCCTGTCCTGCACAAAATATTGTTTCGGGAGGTATTTATAAATTAACGCACAAAGGAACTTCTCAGTGTTTGGATGTTTTTCAAAATAACAGTCAATCGGGAACAAATGTGCAACAAAGTACAGACAATGGTAATGATGCACAACGCTGGATTATTACAAAGGAAGCAGATGGTTTTTATAAATTAACTCATAAAGGAACCACTCAAGTTTTGGATGTTGATAACAATGGTAGTCAGGCTGGCGCCAATGTGCAACAATGGACAGACCTTGGTACCGATGCACAGCGTTGGAAAATCGAAATGATGTCAGATGGTTATTGTAAATTGACTCACAAAGGAACTACTCAATGTTTGGATGTTGATAACAATAGTAATCAGTCAGGAGCCAATGTGCACCAATGGGGAGATAATCTTACTACCAATAATGATGCACAACGATGGAAACTTGATCTTATTGAAGTTCCAATTGTTTCAGGAGGGATTTATAGACTGACTCATAAAGAAACTAATCAAAGCTTAGATGTAAGTGATGCTAGTATTCTTCAAGGTGCAAATGTGCAACAATATACCACTAGTGAGAATGATGCACAACGCTGGGTTATTACAAAGGAAGCAGATGGCTTTTATAAATTAACTCATAGAGGAACAAACCAGGTTTTGGATGTTGCTAACAATAGTACTCAAGCTGGCGCCAATGTACAACAATGGGCAGATCTTGGTACCGATGCACAGCGTTGGAAACTTGAACTTATGAGTGATGGCTATTTTAAAGTTACCCATAAAAACACCAATTTATGTCTGGATGTAGCAAATAATCTGGCAGAACCCAGAACCAATGTGCAGCAATGGACCGATCTTGGTAACGATGCACAACGTTGGAAGTTGGATTTAATAAAACTCACTACAGGGACATCCAAATTATCCAAATCTACATTAAAAACTGATGAGGTTATGCCAATGGCTATAAATGTATATCCAAACCCAGTAGAGAATACACTTTTCTTTACTTCCGAAATGACAGGAATTCAAGTTCGTGTTTTTTCTCTAACAGGAAGCTCAGTTTTGGAACAAAAAATGAAGGGTAATAGTTTGGATGTTTCAGATTTAAAATCAGGAGTTTATTTTGTTGTTTTTGATAAAGATGAAACAAAAAATACAAAACGATTTATTAAAAAATAATACCAAATAATATTTTCTTCTTATTAGAAATTAGAATTGATTTAATATTTAGACATTCTAAAAACTTACTTTTTTGAAGTTAAAAATGATAAAAATATAGTTTTTAGAATGTCTTAAAAATAGAAATTATGATACAAATTATACAAAAAAGTTATAATCTGATGGATCAATGGAGACTGCGTATTACTGTCTTTTTAATGTTTATATATTTGGCTACTCCTGTGATAGCACAAACTAATGGAAATCCTTTATTTTCGGGAGCAGACCCCGAAATTCATTATTTTAATAACAAATATTACATCTATCCTACAGCCGCCGCAGGGAAACAATTTCATGCTTATTCATCATTAGATTTGACAAATTGGGTAGATGAAGGTGTTATTTTTGATATTGGCCCTCAATGTAGCTGGGCTGATAATAATGGTTGGGCTCCAGGGGTGGCATACAGAAATAATAAATACTATTTCTATTATACAGCCGAAGTTAAAATTGGAGTTGCAGTAGGGGATTCTCCAACTGGGCCATTTACAGATTTGGGTTCACCCCTTATTGCAACGGATCCATTTACAGACGATATCATTGATGCAATGGTATTTACGGATGATGATGGACAAGCCTATATTTATTACGGAGGATCAGGCAAAAGCAAATTAGCGGTACGTAAATTAAATTCTGATATGGTTACTTTGTCCTCTGCCTCTACAAATATAACACCTCAGAATTATACCGAAGGACCCTATATGGTAAAGCGCAAAGGCATTTATTATATGATGTATTCTAATGGTTATTGGGGTAATGATAGTTATAATGTACAATATTCAACTTCTAATTCACCTATGGGACCTTGGACATATCAGGGGAGTGTACTCAGCTCGAATATAGAAGATAAAGGACCAGGACATCATTCCGTTATAAAAATGGGTGATTGTGACGAATACTATATTGTTTATCATCGTTATGAAAACGCATCAAGCGGAGATAGAAAAATTGCTATTGATCACATGTATTTTAATGCAAATGATTTAATAGAACCAGTAACTATGACCAATTATGGGGTAAAAGCAAGAGTACCTGATAATTCATGCGCATCATTACCCGTATTTCCAATTGTTACTGGAGGTATTTATAAATTGACACACAAAGGTACTAATCAATGTTTAGAAGTAGCAGATAATAGTAGTCAGCCAGGGGCTAATGTGCAACAAAATACAGATAGTGGTAACGATTCGCAACGTTGGACTATTACTCTTGAGTCAGACGGTTCTTATAAGATACTTAATAAAAGCAGTAAGCAATGTTTAGAAGTTGATAATGGAAGTCTTCAGCCTGATGCAAATGTGCAACAAGGGACTGACCTTGGGATTGATGCACAACATTGGAATTTGGAAGCTATGACAGATGGTTATTTTAAGATAACACATAAAGGAACCGATCAATGTTTAGAGGTAGACCAAAATAGTAATGTTCCGCTTGCTAATGTTAAACAATACACAGACAATGGAAGCGATGGACAGCGTTGGAAATTGGAATTAATCGAAATCCCAATTGTTACTGGAGGATTATACAAATTAACCCACAAAGGAACCAATCAGGTCATAAGTGTAGATAAAGACAGTTCTACTCCAGGGGCCAATGTACATCAATGGACGGATAGTGGTAATGTTGATGCGCAACGTTGGTATGTTACACTAGAAAGTGATGGGTTTTATCAGTTGAAACACAAGGGAACAAACCAGGTTTTGGATGTTGATAATAATAGTAGTAATAATGGTGGGAATGTACACCAATATGATGATACTGATAATGATGCCCAACGCTGGAAACTGGATTTAATGCCTGATGGTTATTTCAAAATAACCCATAAAGGCACAACTAAATGTCTTGACGTTGACAATAATCTTTCTGAACCAGGCACGAATATACAACAGTGGGAAGACAATAATAATAATGCCCAACGTTGGAAGCTTGATTTAATGCCAGATGTAAATCCAATGATTGGTAATGGAACAGGTATATCTGGAAGCTATTTTAATGGAATGAATTTTCAAACACCAGTATTCAACAGAGTAGATACTAGTATTAATTTTGATTGGGCATTTACTTCTCCAAATGCTAGTGTAAATCCAGATCAATTCACGGTACGTTGGACAGGTCAGGTACAACCAAAGTATAGTGGTGAATATACTTTTTATGTGACGAGCAATAACGGAAGAAGATTATGGGTTAACAATCAATTGATTATTGATGGTTGGGTTGATAATATAGGAGAATATAGAGGTAAAATTTCTCTTGTAGCTGGTCAGAAATATGATATCAAATTAGAATATTTTGAAAATAGCAGTGCTGCTACTTGCAAACTAGAATGGTCAAACTTTTTACAAAACAGGGAAGTAATAACGAAAGCACAATTTTATGAAAGTACTTTAGGAATTAAAGAACTACAACTAAGCCATGAAATTATAACAACAAATCCTGTTGATCAGATATTACATATTGTTTCGGACATTAATTTATCATCCGCAGATATAAAAATTTATGATGTTCAAGGTAGGCTTTTGAGTAATCTTAAAAAAATTGACAATGATCTGTATGTGGGGAATTTGACTTCAGGTATTTATATACTGCGAATTCAAATGAATGGTACAGAATATGTGAAGAAATTTATTAAAAAATAACCTAAAAATAGAGTGTCTGATCTTTTAATAGCACTATTAAATGTATTACACTTTATTTAAAAACAAATACTTTCAAGTGAATAGATTGACATTATTTCAAAACATTTTTTGTTTAATATCAATTTATTAGTATAAAAAATATAAAAAAAATGCACGCTTATGCTAAAATGATTTAGCATATTATTTTGCTTTAATTTTGAATGAGAATATGAAAACAAAACAATTTTTAGTTACAATTTTTTGCTTTGCTTCGGCAACGTTATTTGCTCAGGAATTAAAACCTGAAGCCAACCCATTGGCAACCGTAGTATCTGGGAATGCCAGATTTACGGTACTTTCGCCACGGGTAATACGCATGGAATGGAGTGCAGATGCAAAGTTTATAGACAATGCTTCTTTAACTTTTGTTAATCGTAACCTTCCAGTACCCTCTTTTACAAAAAAAGAGACTAATGGTGTCCTCCAAATTACTACGGATGTGGTAAAACTTAAATATAAAATAGGTTCAGGTAAGTTCACAGAAAACAATTTGAGTATTGATTTTATTGT
The DNA here is from genome assembly GCF_002813295.1 of Flavobacterium sp. 5. Classification (NCBI taxonomy): domain Bacteria; kingdom Pseudomonadati; phylum Bacteroidota; class Flavobacteriia; order Flavobacteriales; family Flavobacteriaceae; genus Flavobacterium; species Flavobacterium sp. 5. The sequence continues at coordinate 249,675 of NZ_PHUE01000001.1, read as the reverse complement.
TAATGGTAAAAATACTACTTGGAAACCAGGAATGCCAAATAATGGAAACCTTTTGGGTACAACCCGTACTCTAGATGGAGTTGACGGTGCTGCCAAGGAACTTGAGCAAGGTATCATTTCACGTGATGGATGGTATTTGATAGATGATAGTGAGCGCCCGCTTTTTGACAATACAGAATGGGCTTGGGTAATGGCACGTCCAGGAGATAAACCTCAGGATTTATATCTTTTTGCTTATGATTCAAATTATAAAATTGTTCTAAAAGACTACACGGATATTGCAGGTAAAATTGCCATGCCTCCTCGATTTTCATTTGGTGCATGGTGGTCACGTTATAGAGAATATACTGATACTGAATTTCGTGAACTTGTTGATGAGTTCAAGACTCACGATGTTCCACTTGATGTATTTGTAATTGATATTGACTGGCATATAAAATCATTGCCTGAATTTTTCAAAAACGGACAACGACAACGAGATCAGGCTGGAGAAGATGCTGGATGGACAGGGTTTACTTGGAATAAGGATTTTTTCCCTTCTCCGGAAAAGTTTTTAAAATGGACAGATGAACAACATCTTAAAACTTGTTTGAATCTTCATCCAGCCTCAGGAATCCAGCCTTTTGAGGAAGCGTATCCAGAAATGGCCAAAGCTATGGGAATTGATCCTGCTACAAAAAAGTTTGTGCCTTTTGATATCACGGATAAAAAATTTGCTACCAATTATATGAATCTCGTATTACATCCAATTGAAAAGGCTGGTGTTGATTTTTGGTGGCTTGACTGGCAACAATGGGGGAATACCAATATTCCTGGTGTAAACCCTACTTTCTACTTGAATTATGTTCATTATAGTGATATGGAACGCCAAAACAAGGTACGTCCACTTATATTTCACCGTTGGGGAGGATTAGGAAATCACAGGTACCAAATCGGATTTTCTGGAGATACTCACGTAACTTGGAAATCATTGGATTATCAGCCTTATTTTACATCTACAGCAGCCAATGTAGGATTTGGTTACTGGAGTCATGATATTGGTGGGCACCAAGGTGATGCGGGTTCTCCTGAACTTTATACAAGATGGATTCAATGGGGGGTTTTTAGTCCAATATTTAGAACTCACGCTACTTCTGAACCGCAGCATGAACGTCGTATTTGGGCATATCCGCTTGAGAATTTTCAAATTATGCGAGATGCTTATTTGTTAAGATATTCTTTAGTACCCTATCTATATAACGAAGCTCGTAATACTTATGATACAGGTGTTTCTACTGTTCATCCAATGTATTATGATTATCCAAAGGACGAAAACGCCTATTCTATACCTAACCAATATATGTTTGGTCGTGATATGATAGTACACCCTATTACTAAGCCTATCGATAATGGCAGTATTTTTCTTTCGCATGAAACATGGTTACCTGAGGGTAAATGGTACGAATGCAGCACAGGAAGCATTCTGGAAGGAAGCAAAAAAATCACAATGCCTTTTACTTTAGGAGATATTCCGGTTTTTGTAAAAGAAGGAGCTATTATTCCTATGCAGCCAAAAGTTTCAAGAACCGATGAAGCACCACTTAATCCTTTAATTCTTTCTTTTTATCCTGGTAAAAAAGGAGCGTTGAGGCTATATGAAGATGAGGGTAACAATAATAATTTCAAGAAAAACGCTTACACTTATACTCCAATAACATCGGAACGTTCAGGTAATACAATGAATATTACTATAGCACCAGTTGAAGGCTCGTTTCCAGGAATGTTGACTTCTAGAGGTTATGAACTTCGTTTTCCATGTTCTTTTCCACCAACAAGTGTAACTGTTAATGGAAAAAATATTCCATACAGTGCTGACCCCAAAGTGGGTAGTTGGTTTTATGTCGGAAACGATTTTGAGACTAAAGTTTATTTACCAGAATTCGCAACTAATAAATCAGTTTCAGTTCAGGTGCAATTCCCTGATTACGATCAACAACTTCTTTCAGGTAAAAAAGGACAGCTTAAATACTTGAAAAAATTCGAAACGTTTCGTGTAACAAATAATTGGAATAACGGATTGTATAACGCTTCTGGAATTATATCACTTTCTGAATTTGGTCAAAATTTAGAATACAATCTGGGGGATGTAAAAGCAGGTGTTGATAAATTTTCTGATCGTTGGAATAATGCTCTTTTGGTGATTCAATCTGCTTGCGAGACTAACAAAGCTTTCAGACCTTATTATGAGTTACTTAAAAAATACGGAAACATTGCTGGAAGACCTGAATTTAAAACAGCAAGTGAGGTAGATTCTGAAACGAAAGCAAAGGTTGAGTTTATAACAAATGGAAGTGATAAAATATATTATACAACGGATGGCTCTGTTCCAACCCGCAATTCACAGCTTTGCACAAAAGCGTTTGAAGTTGCAGTTCCAGCACGTGTAAATGCTGTTGCATGCCCAGAAGGAAATGGTGTTTGTAGCTCTGCTGTTTCAAAAATATTTTATAACAAAAAAACAGGCTTAAATTATAGTTTGTATAAAGGAACTTGGGCTAAAATGCCAGATTTTAATAAACTTACTCCAGTTGATAAAGGGTACGTTCCTAATTTTGATTTGAGCAAAATTAAACATGATGCCGCTAGTTATGGTGTAGTGTATAATGGATTGATAAACATTCCAGCCGATGGAAAATACACTTTTTATATTGGTTCTGATGATGGTAGTAAATTTTATATCAATAATGAACTACTAATTGATAATGATGGATTACATGGTTTTAACGAAAAAAGAGCTGAAATAATATTGAAGAAAGGACTTCAGCCAATTCGTGTAGAATATTTTCAAGAAAATTATGGAGATGGACTTTCAGTTGATTTTGCATCAGATAAAATTACTAAAACCAGTCTTTTTCCATCTTTTTAAGTGTGGATGTGTTAACTTAACTTTATAAATTTTGTGAAGAGTAAAAATCAATTTTTTTAAATTTAAAAAACAATACACACTAAATCACTTAAAAATTTTAAATCTTCTAATAAAAGATTTGAATTTTGCATATTTAAGTTGGCAAAACCGATCAAGTATATACTATGTATTTGGTCGGTTTTTGCTTTTAAAAAATTTAACCCTTTAAATTTTCATCAAATGGAACTTATTGAAAATAGAATAAATCTTATTAATCCACAATGAGAGGCAATATTTGTTCTTTTTTTTAATTAATGATTGGTATAATTAGAATAAATGGGCTATTAGTTAAAAGAGAAAACCCTTTAAATCTTATAATTTAAAGGGTTTTTGTTTTATACTGGCGGAGAAAGAGACTTAATGATGAAAACATAACTTACCAGACATTCTATATTTGAGATATGGAATAGTATAAAATAATTGTGGTTTGGTTTATAGGGCTTTATCTGAGAGGGAAGTTTTATGAGGGGTTGAGGGTTTGGCAATATAATGGGAGTTGGAGAAGAAGGAGGAGGAAGAAATAGGAAAGATGCTAGTGATGGTGTCTTTTTTTTTATATATGATTTTTGCAAGAATTTTAATATAATAATTTGTGATAAAATATCACTAAAAGTGGGTATTGTATAATAATTAATTTAAAAGTTTCTTTGCGAAAAATTTTAAATATGAATAAATTTCTTGTTATATTATTGTTTTTATTTAGTGTAGTTTCTAGCGCACAAAGTAATAAAATGACTTTTAGTTATGATTTAGCGGGTAATCAAACAAATAGAACGTTGTGTCTCTCAGGATGTACGTCTAAACCTTCTGGATTGTCAAAAGAAATTCCGAAAGACATTGAAGCGATTACGGATAAAGATTTGAAAAAATTCTCATCAGAAGATGTGATATCCTATTATCCAAATCCTGTAAAAGAAGAGTTATACCTTAAATGGTTACAAGCTCCAGAAAATTACGTTTCATCAATTGTAATTTATGAGGTAAATGGGAAGGTATTAAAAACATATTCTAAAACTGAAAATATAAATACTCAAAATATTTCCTTTCAAAATTACCCAAATGGAATTTATGTGGTCGCTTTAATATACGCTAATGGAGATCAAAAAACTATCAAAATTATTAAACAATAAGATTCGCTTATGAAACAATTATACATTTTTATTTTAGTTTTAGTTACTTCTTTTGCCTTTTCACAAAATTTTACTGATACAAAAGGAGAATTACAAATTTCCGCATCGGGTACTACAACCTATAACTTACCCATTGCAATTCCTCCTAGTATAAAAAGTGTTGCGCCAACAATAAATCTTACCTACAGCAGTGGAGTCAGAGGAGGGATTGCTGGCCAGGGCTGGAACATTAACAGTATTTCAGCTATTAGCCGTATAAGTACTCGTCGAGATATTGACGGTTTTGTAGATGGAGTTGATTTTGATGCCGATGATAAGTTAGCTTTAGATGGTCAGCGATTATTACTTAAAACAGGTACGTATTGGGCTACAGGGTCTACTTATGAAACGGAGTATAAGAGTAATACTAAAATTGAGTATGTTATTCAAGGAAATATGGCTTTCTTTATAGTTACTGCTCCAGATGGTTCTCGTAGCTGGTATGGTAGTACAGGTTCGGGTACTTATCAAAATGCAGTTTCTGTGAATTCTTGGTATATTGTTCGTTATGAAGATGTATATGGAAATTTTATTAATTACAACTTTAAAACAGTAACGTACAATAGTACTAATCAATTGTATATTGACACCATTGTTTTTAGTGGGAATACTACCGCAGGTGTTACCGCTCAGGATAAAATTGTTTTTAATTATAGAGCTGCTCAACGAGTAGAACGTGATTATTTTAAAGGTGTACCTATTTATGCATCACAAATTTTACAAAACATTCAGGTATATGCCAACAATTCAATTTTTAGGACCTATAAATTAACTCATATAGTTGATGATTCTGGATATGAAAGGGTACAGAAAGTAAATGAAGTAAATGCTCAGGATGAAGAATCTAATCCTGTTGTTTTTGAGTATAACACGACTAATACAATCACTACAAGAATAGAAAAAGACTATAGTAATAATCTTAATTTTAGTGAAGTAAATTTAGCTGGTGATTTTGATGGTGACGGCACATTAGATTTTGTAGCAAATAATCAGATTTTCACAAATTTGTTTAAAAATGATAGTGGAAATGCACCAATTTCTTTCAGCTTTGATCCAACGAAATTAAAATTTTTAGCAACTACACTTTCTAATAATACAGTAAATCAATTTAAATCGATAGTTCTCGTAAACCAATACACAAATTCAAAAGTGTTTGAGGTATATAATTTGGTAAATAATAGTTTGAAAGTGAGTTATTCAAAAGCCATAACAACTGATACTATGAATAATTTTGTACAAACTGCTGACGTAATGACTTTTCCAAATGTCACTAGTGATCTCGGATCTCATGATTATTGTAACGAACCTATGACTCCTAGTTTGAGAAGTAAGATCTTGGAAGGTGATTTTAATGGTGATGGACTTAGCGAAATGCTAATCATTAATAGAAAAGAAAAATGGCATCGAGAACGCAAAATTTACACTAATACTAATGGAGGAAATGGGGGTTACCGGTGTGATATAATTATCGAACCCAATGGAGAAGATATTTATTTAGCTGATTTAAATCCTAATGCATCTACTACTTTAGGTTCGATAGGCTTTAGTAAAGTTGCTAATAATTCAGGAATTTATTTGAATTATTATAACACTACAACTTATGTTTCTGATTTTAATAGCGATGGCAAATCAGATGTGATGGTAATCGCGGAGAATGGAACATATACTATTGTAAATTTTAAACAATTAACAGTTTCTCCTTGGGTTGAGTTAGAAGTTATAGGTTCGGGTGCTTTAGACAAATATTCAGCTACCAAACAAATGCTTTTTGGTGATTATAATGGAGATGGAAAAACCGATATTATGCTACCCGATACCGAAGGAGGTGAAGGACATACTTTATGGCATACCTATTATAGCAATCCAAAACCTGGTGGAGGAGAATTCTTTGTAAAAGAGAGTCAGAATATTGTTGAATACAGACCCGACACAGGTGGGGATTATGAAACCCATAGGCATTGGAGTAGTTATTATGCAATGGATATCAATGGGGATGGAAAATCGGATATGGTTAGGGTTAGACGTGTTTATCTAAAACCTAATTGGACTATAAATGATCATGATACGGAATGGCAGGTAACTGCTTTTACCAATAATATTGGTAAAGTTGGTGCTTCAGGTTTTCCCTTGACGTATGATTCAGGTGTTTTCTCTTCAAGATCTCCGGATATACCTATACCGGTTACATCCAATTATAGATATAATGGAGCCAATACAGATCTGGTCATAGTAAGAGGACATTACAATAAAATTGAATATTACCAATTCAATAAAAATTTTGATACCGATAATAGATTAAAATCGGTAACAGAGTCTAGTGGTAATATTAAACAAACCATTGATTATTTACCAATGGAAGCCGTTGGAGGTAGTGTAGGAAATGCTTCGACCGATTTTTATTCCTCAGCCAACGCTGTAACTTATCCTAATATTGAGATAATAAGGAATTCAGGAAGTTATTTGGTATCCAAATTAACGGCTACCATTAATAATGTTTCTAAATATCAAGATTTTAGGTATAGAGGCTATGTGTCGAATTACAATTACGGAACGGTTGGTTTTACTAGAACAGCTAGGAGTAGTTGGTATTTATCCCCTTCTGATACAAAAATATGGACAACGCAATATAATGATGTTGCTCTTAGAGGAGCAAACACTATTATCTGGACTAGTACACTTGGGTCGTCCGTTTTTGCTACAACTCCAACAAATTTAATTAGTACCAAAACTAATGTTTTTGCGACTTACACCAATCCTACTTCAAAAGTGTATAATGTATTGCTGAATTCACAAACCACTTTGGATGCATTATCTGGTATAAAATCCGAAAAGACATATACCTATGATGGTCTTGTTAATGCGACTGGTTATTTTGGTCTAGAAAAGAAAAATGTGACTAAACAATATAGTGGGGCTACTTTACAAGGATCTACTACAGTAGATACACAGTATGACAGTAATGAAGGAGGTACAGGAAGCACTTACTATATTGGAAGACCAAAAAAAATAAATACGTCCGCTAATAATGTAGCTTCAAACGATACGCGAACCTCAGAAGAAGTATATACATATACAGGAAATAATCTAACAAAAACAGAAAAAAAGGGGCATAATACCTATGCTATTGTTGAGGACATGACCTATGATGCAGTAGGAAATCTGTTAACAAAAACCATTTCGGCTCCTACTGCTACAACACCTCCTGTTGCTAGAACTATTGCAGATGAATATGATGTCACGAAACGTTTTGTTGTTAAAAAAACGGATCATCAGAATTTTGTAACTGAGTTTACCTATAATAGACTAGGGCAGGTAGGGACTTCTAAAGATTATATGGGGGTTATCAGTAGTTTTACCTATGATAATTGGGGAAAATTAACAAATACAACTGTTAGCAATACTTCAATAACACCAATTTCAACAACAACAGTTTATGCAAAATTAGGAACTGGTGGGTATACTACTACGACTACTAATAACTTGGGAGCTAAAACAATTACGCAATATGATGTTTTAGGACGGGCTGTAATTAGTTCAACCAATGGTTTTGCTACTAATTCGCTTATATCTAAGCAAGTTGTATATGATGGATTAGGAAGAAAACAAAAAGAGAGTGAGCCTTATTCTTCATCACCTAGTTTATGGACTACGTATCAGTATGATTATTTGATGCGACCAACAACAATAACGGCTCCAACGGGCAAAATACAAACATTAACCTATTCAGTATTAACTACCACTAGTAATGATGATGGCAAAACCACTACAGCAACTGTAGACGCATTGGGTAATAAAGTTCAGACTACTGATCCTGGAGGAACAATTAACTTTAAGTATTATGCCAGCGGTCAACTTAAAGAATCCGATTATCAAGGAAACAAAGTGACTATTGATATAAATGGCTGGGGCAATAAAGAAAAAATGGTAGATCCAAGTGCAGGTACTTACCTCTATAGTTATGATGCTTTTGGTCAGTTAAAAACCGAAACTACCCCAAACGGCACAACCGCTTTTACATATGATGATGCTGGAAAAACCACTGAGAAAACTATAAATGGTACAAATACCAATAGTAAAACGACTTATGCTTACAATGCTTTTAATCAAATTACAATTAGTACTTATGTAGATAATTTGGAGTCAAAAACAACTACAACTGCATTTGAATATGATAGTTTAAAAAGAATTATCAAAACAATAGAAACGACTCCTTATGCTACGTTTATCAAGGCAATTACTTTTGATAGTTTGGGTAGGATAGATACCGAAACATCGACTGCGACTGCCTTTGGAAAAACGAGTGCCAAAACAGTAAAAAACACGTATCAAAATGGTTTTCCTTGGCAAATTTTAGATAACACAACGCAACAAGTTTTATGGCAAACCAATTCAGTAAATGAGAGAGGACAATTGTTAACGGCTGCTTTGGGTAACGGAATTGGAATAACCAATAGTTATGATACTTATGGTTATACTACACAAATTAAACACGATAAAACCGCAACAAATACTAATATTATGACCCTTGGTACGTCGTTTGAAATTAAAAGAGGGAATTTAAACAGCCGTAGCAATAGTTTGTTTAGCCGAAATGAAACTTTTCAATACGATGGATTAGACCGATTAACTGCATATACTAATGGACTTGGAATTCAGGAAGCTCAAAATTATGATGATAAGGGAAGAATCACACAAAATAGTATAGGTACCTATGAATATGATACATCTAAAACGTATCAGAACAAAGCAATAACACTAAATCCAGAAGCTTCAGGTTATTATGGACTAAGAGAAGGAATCTTTAATGATAGTATGGAAGATCGTACTGGTTGGGGAGCAGTCAAATCTCCTGCTACAAACTTTTACAGTTATGATACCACAAACTCTCATACTGGAAATAATTCAATAAAATTTGCAAATACAACAACAACACAACAATATACTCACTCCGATAAATGGATTAGTATTGATAATGCAGTAGCTACAGAATATACTTTTTCAGCATGGGTATATACAGATAATCCTGAAGCGGAATTGCATTTATTTATGAAAACGGCAACGGAGACCAATTATTACACCCAGCTAAGTACTGTAAAAGCTACCATGAAAAATCAATGGTATCAACTTATAAAAACTGTTCTGGTCCCAGCAAATATTAAAAAACTTAATATTCGTTTAGATAATAATGGACTTGGAAATATTTGGTTTGATGATGTACAAATACGCAAAACAAGTGATATAGGTACAGGAACATCTAGAGAGTTGAATATTACTTATAATACCTTTAAAAGTCCTGTGCAGATTGAAGAAATAGGAGTAGATAAAATAAGTTTTACCTACAATGATGGTAACGATCGTAGCAGTATGTTTTATGGTGGTTTGCAAATTGAGACAGATAAACTTTTAAGAACGTATCAAAAACACTACTCTGCTGATGGCACAATGGAAGTTAAATACAATACAGTAACAAAAGCAGTAGAGTTTGTTACTTATATTGGTGGTGATGGATACAGTGCACCAATAGTTTTAAAAAGTGATGGTACAACACAAAATTATTTATATTTGCATCGAGATTATCAAGGTACAATTGTCGCAATAAGTGATGAAAGTGGAGCAGTTGTAGAAAAACGTTTGTTTGATGCCTGGGGAAATATTGTAAAAGTACAAGATGGTGCAGGGAATATACTTGCAGGATTAACGGTTCTGGATCGTGGATATACAGGTCACGAGCATTTACAGAGAGTAGGGATTATACACATGAATGGTCGTTTGTATGATCCAAAATTGCACCGTTTTTTACAACCGGATAATTATGTGCAAGAGCCTGAAAATACCCAAAACTACAATAAATATGGGTATTGTTGGAATAACCCATTGAAGTACACAGATCCGAGTGGGGAAGAGCTTATAACATTAGGTGTAGCTGTAATTATAGGAGCAGTAATTGCTGCGGCAACCTATACCCTAACAGCATTATTAGCTGATGTTCCGTTTAGTGTAGGCGGTTTAGCAAAAGCCACTTTTATTGGAGCAGCTAGTGCAGCTGTTACGTTTGGGATAGGGACCGCTGCAGGAAATATGTTTACGAATTTTTATTCGCAAGCTGCATTTCAAGCTGCAGCACATGGAACTTTTCAAGGGGCGATGACGGCAATTTCTGGAGGTAAATTTTGGAGTGGTTTTGCAGCGGGTGCATTGAGCAGTATTGCTAGTAGTGCATGGAGTGGTGGTGGAAATAACAGCAATTATCATGGTGCTGGTAAATTTGCAAGTTCAGATGTAGGTATGATTGCCTTTGGTACAGTTGCAGGTGGTACCGGTGCTGCCTTAACTGGGGGTAATTTTTGGCAAGGAGCAGCGACTGGACTGATGGTTAGTGGACTCAATCATGCCATGCATAGAATACAGGAAAAACAAGATCTTGACGCATATGCTAAAGAGAAATTTGGAGCAGATTATAAAACTAAATATAATGTAAAATCTCTTAAATGGGGCAGTCAAATGCCTAAAAAAGGAATAGCAACAGATGGCGGACTTGCTAAATACAATTCTAAAGACGAATTAATATATGTTGGAAAACAAGCAGTAGGTGGTGTAACAATAGGAGGAAATAGTATTTATATTTCAGATACTTTTGCAAGTTATCCATCAATGTTTTTGGAAAGTACAATTGGACACGAATTTGTACATTCATATCAACAAATGAAATTCGGAAGTAATTATAATTCTTCTTATTCGGAATTTTCCGCATATCAATATTCAATTGATTTTTCATTAAAAAACAAGTTTGACAGCAGTATGACTCAGCAATATAGAAGTTATCAATCTGGTTATACAAAAGGTCCAAAAAGTTATAATTATCAAAATATACCAGGATTTTAAAACAAAATATTATGAAAAAAGTTTTTTATGTTTGCGTTTTTAGCTTGCTTTTATTGAGTAATACATTTATTGATAAACAATTGGATAATAAAATAAAAATAACATATTTAGGCTTTAGAAGCGATGTGTACCGTTCTGATTTTCCTACTTTGGAATTTGAAATAACAAATAATAGTCAAGATACAATATATTTATCGAAGCAAAATATTGTTATAACAGTGATAAAAGGAAAGTCTATTATCAAAGAGGGAAAACCGCAAACAATTGGGACGCCATTTGTGAAACCAATTATTAGAAATACGATATTTTGCAAAGAACAAAAAGAGAATCATGAAAAAATAAATTCTTTAAAACTCAAATTTGCCAATAACCTTTATGATAAAAACTTTGCTTCAAATACTTTATACAAAAACGACAAAGATTTTATTATAGAAAATATAATCAGGGATTGTGTTGTTTTAATGCCGAATGAATCGATAGATTACAGTAGTGGTTTTTATAGTAAGTTATTCGACAAAACTTGTAAAATATCTGTAAAATATTCAGTTAGTAAAAGGTTTACTTATTTTGTAAATGATAGTGGGAAAAAGATTGATATTAATAATTAATTTACCAAAAATAATACTCCAGCTGGTCCGAGCAGAATTAATGTCAAAGGCTAGCGCGATGCCTCTGGCTCGTGCCCACAAACTAGAGATGACGACGATAAGACCATTGGGCAAGTACAAGTGCAAGTGTCACACTCGTAGCTTAAAAGTTAAGTGAGCAAAACAAACTGTGTCCCTAAAAAGTTATAGTTTGTTGTTTTTATGAAAATTTATATTTAGCAAAAGACAAATAAGTAGAAAATATAAATTTCACAAAAAGAGTTGCTTATTTGTGTGTTGTGCTACAGTTGATTGGACAGATGTAGTTCGTGATTTATAGAGATTAATAAAGATTAAATAATTTAAAACATGAGAAAAATAATACTTGTTTTGCTGTTGCTATTTACAAAAACAGTTTTCGGTCAAAAAATTGAAAAAGTAGAGGCAAAAACATTTGATACTAAATTAGTGGGTTGTTGGAAAGGTTCAGAAATGGACCAGCAACAAAATGGGGTGACTAAATATTGGGTTTCTTGTAGATTTGAAAATGGCACGAGTACTTTGTTGTTTATAGCAATAGATAAAAAAGGAAAAGTAACGCAAAATACAGAGAATGGAAAATGGTGGGTTGAAAATGGGAAATATTATGAACTTCATAATTATGATGGTGTCACTGATATTTATGATTACCAACTTACAGATGATGGGATAAAGTTTACTGCTGTTGAAGTCATGGGTGACAAAAACTCAAAATATACTTTCTTTGATTATAAAATAGAAGAATAGTAATTTCCCTTGTAATTAGTGGGTTGAATCACTAGATGTATCCCAGCTGGTCCGAGCAGAAGTAATATCAAAGGCTAGCGCGATGCCTCTGGCTCGTGCCCACAAGTTGAGAAAAACCAAACTGCAACCCTAAAAAAGTTGTAGTTTGGTTCTTTATGAATATTTATATTTACCAAAAAAACAAATGAATAGGAAAGATAAATTTGCTTCGCCTATTCGCTATAGCTCGGGCCACGAAAAAGAAGGAGCTTATTTTGTAGGCATATTCAAAATAACAAATCTAAAAATACATTAATTGAAAGTAAAATTACTCTTCTTATTCTGTTTTTATTCAATAGTGTCCTTAGCACAAGGCGAAGCTAATGTTTGGTATTTTGGTGAAAATGCTGGAGTAGACTTTAATAGCGGGATTCCAGTTGCTCTAAATGATAGTCAAATGTCAACTCATGAAGGTTGTGCGACTATTTCAAATTCTTCCGGTAGGTTATTATTTTATACAGATGGATCTAGCGTTTGGAACAAGAATCACCAGATTATGCCAAATGGAGCAGGATTATTAGGGGATTCATCAAGTACTCAGTCTGCAATTATTGTACCTAAGCCAGGTTCTTCTACTATCTACTATCTTTTTACCGTTGCAGCATTTGGCCAAGGAGGGCTTTCTTATTCAGAAGTGGATATGTCTTTAGATAATGGACTGGGTGATATAAATTCAAATAAAAATAGTGTATTAATTACCCCCACATGTGAAAAACTTACTTCGGTAAAAAATGCTAATGGTAATGATTACTGGGTTTTAACTCATGAATTTGGTAATAATACTTTCTTTGCATATAGTGTTACATCTTCAGGAATAAATCTAGTACCAATCGTTAGTAATATAGGAGATGACACAGATTTTGATTTTACTGGTTATTTAAAAATTTCGCCAGATGGTAAAAAAATAATAAATTGTAGTGGTTGGTCAGATACTGAACTTTTCGATTTTGATTCATCAACGGGAATTATTAAAAACCCGATTAAAATATTATTGAATAGGGAAACTAGTTATGGTGCTGAATTTTCACCATCAGGAAACGTTTTATATATTGCCAATTCAGGTTATATATATCAATTTGATTTGAAATCCATAGATATTCCGAGTACAAAAAAAGTAGTATTTTCAGCTCCAGTAAATAGTAATCTTATTTTGGATGCTTTACAATTGGCTACAAACGGTAAAATATATGGAACTGTTATGGACCAGCATTATCTTTGTTCAATTAATAATCCAGATATTATAGGAACAGGATGTAATTTTGTCTTAAATGCGGTTTCTCTCGGAAATGGAAAAGGAGAAATAGGTCTTCCACAATTTATTCAATCCTATTTTAATATTGGAATAATTATTCAAGATAATTGTTTTGGAGATATTAGTTCTTTTTCTTTAAGCGGTAATGAGCTTGTCAGTACGGCAACATGGGATTTTGGAGATGGAACAACTTCAACGGATATCAATCCGACACATACTTATCTGACAGCTGGAACTTTTACAGTCTCAGTTACTGCTAATGGTCCAAGTGGAAGTAGTACCAAAACCAGAGATATTGTTATATCCAAAGTTCCTACTGCAACGCAACCTCAGAATATGTTGGTTTGCGATGACAATAATGATGGTTTTCATACATTTGATTTAACGACTCAAAATGCAACCATTTTAAACGGACAAGATCCCAATTTGTATACCGTGAATTATTTTGCAAATACAGTTGTTATTCCATCACCGAGCACTTATACCAATACTATTGCGTACCAACAGGAAACTATTACTGCCGAAGTTTCTAGTACTGCCAACGCTGATTGCAAAAGCACCACAACTTTTGTAATTGATGTATTTGACAGTCCATTACCAGGTTTAGCAACAGTCATTCCAGATTTATCTGATTGTGATAATACTAGTGTAGGAACCGATAGTGATGGTCGTATTAGTTTCGATTTAACACAAAGAGCTACTGCAATTTTAAATGGACAATCAGCTTCTCAATTTTTGATTTCGTATTATAAAGATGCAGGTTTTACACAAGGTATTGCAGTGCCAACTGTCTATCAAAATATAGCAGCTAACGAAACTATTTTTGTAAAAGTAGCTAATAAGGATAATCCTGCCTGTGTAGCAACAACCTCATTTAAAATTACAGTTTTGGCTTTACCTGTGATTACTGCAGTAGTTGATTTAAAACAATGTGATGACGATATTGACGGTTTTAGTGTTTTTAATCTGGAAGAAGCCATTGCTAAAATAACTGCAAATGCTTCAAACGAAACAATCAGTTTCTTTAAGACGATAACCGATGCTCAAAACAATAGCAATCCAATAGCCAATCCAACAAGTTATACCAATAACATAGTGAGTAACGATGTTGTTTATGTGAGAGTCAGCAATGCTAATTCCTGCTTTAGAATTGCCAAATTAAACCTGATTATTTCGACAACTCAAATTCCACTGACTTTTTCTAAAACCTTCACTCAGTGTGATGATGTTGCTTATGGAAGCAACACGGATGGAATTGCAACATTTGATTTTAGTAGTGTTACAAGTCAGGTTCAAGCTATTTTTCCTTCTGGACAACTTTTGGATATTACCTATTATAAAAACTTGAATGATGCTTTATCTGAAAAAAGCAACATAACAGATATTTCAAATTACAGTAATATTGGCTATGCCAATTCTCAAAAAATATACGTTCGTGTTGATAGTAGACTCAATAATGATTGTTTGGGATTAGGGGGCTATATCACTTTAAATGTAGAATCAATTCCTATTGCAAAATCCCTTGTGGAAAAAAATTGCGACGACAATCAGGATGGTTTATTCGCATTCGATACATCAACAATTCAATCCCAAATTCTAGGAGGATTAACAAATGTTACGATTTCTTATTTGGACGAAAATAATAATCCACTGTCTAGTCCGTTGCCCAATCCTTTTGTGACAGCAACTCAAACTGTAAAAGTAAAAGTAACAAACAATAGGCCAACCGCTTGCTCATACGACGCTACAATTGCATTTGTAGTAGATGATTTGCCTGAAGTTTTTTCTATTCCTATTTCGTTTACAACGGTTTGTGATGATGAAATTAATCCAGCAGAACAGGATGGAAAATTTCCTTTTGATACTTCGACTTTTGAAAATACTATTTTAGGCAATCAAACAGGAATGATTGTCAATTATTTTGATGCTAATGGTAATGCTTTAGCTAGCCCTTTGCCTAATCCATTCGTAAGTGCCACGCAAGATATAAAAGTTGAGGTTGTCAATGCTGTAAATCCTAATTGCGAGGCAACTATAACTATTCCTTTTAAAGTAAACCCAGTTCCGAATATTCAACTGTCAGGAGATGAATTGGTGTGTAGTGATTTGCCAACTTTCACCAAAGTTATCAACGCAGGCTTAGTAGATGAAACTCAAAAGGCAAATTATGCATATACTTGGACATTAGATGGAAACCTTATTATAGACGAAAATCAGTATGATTTGACAGTCAATAAAAAAGGAATTTATAAGGTAGAAACCACCAATAGTCAAGGCTGTTCCAGAGTAAGAACGATTACAGTAAACGCTTCTGATAAGGCAACAGTACAGATTGATATTGTTGATTTATCTACAGAAAATAGTATAACCGTTTTGGCAAAGGGTGCAGGTGATTATGTTTACTCTTTAGATAATGAATTTGGAGATTATCAAGGAAACAATGTATTTGTTAATGTTCCAGCTGGAATTCATACAGTATTTGTAAAAGATATGAATGGCTGTGGATTAGTTTCAAAAGAGATAGCTCTTTTGGGGATTCCAAATTATTTTACGCCCAATCAAGATGGATATAACGATACTTGGAACTTAAAAGGAATCAATACTGTTTTCAATGCAAAAACAACTGTTCGAATTTTTGATCGTTATGGAAAATTGATAAAAGAAATCAATCCAGCAGGTGAAGGATGGGATGGAACTTATATTGGTCAACAAATGCCCGCAACAGATTACTGGTATTCGATTCAATTGGAAGATGGACGGAGTTTTAAAGGGCATTTTGCATTGAAGAGGTGAAAAAATTTTTGCTGAATCGTTTAATAATTAGAATTAACCGATTCAATAGTTATATTTTTTGATTTAAATTTATCTCTCAAAATTATCATATCATCACTTACTTTTTTATCCAAAACTTTAGCATAATGTTGTGTAGTTATAAGGCTTTTGTGTCCAAGCATTTTACAGACACCTCGAAATACACCTAAATTTTGATATTTTATGAATAATTTGATATAGTCCTAAAAAGAAAAACCCACTAAATTGTTGAATTTAGTGGGTTTTGTAACCATTTGCTTTTCAGCTCGCAGAGAAAGAGGCTCCGTAAACCTTTTGAAAATACCAGTAAAATAGAGTTTTACAATATTATTTTTGAACAAATATACCAATAGGGTAATTTACAAAGTATTTCATTATATCGTTGTAAACGATACAAATTTTCATGAGAAAAGTTATACTTTAGTCAAGATAAGGTAATTGAAAAGGTTTCGCCCCCTCATTTCTAAAAAATAAAAAAAGACAATGTCATTTTCATCCAATAGCGTTGTCTTTTTTATTTATAGTATTTTTAAACTTTCTTGATAGTCTAAAATGATCTAATTTTTTAACGCGTTGTACATGTTATATATTTAAAAAAAAAACTAAATTAATTTGGTTCAGATTTCATTTCGTTAAATAAAAGATTATATACAATAGTGGCTATGACGGTACAAAATTCGAACCATCTATTGCAAGATTTAAAGATTGTGAACGAAATTTAAACTTACAAGTTTGATCCCCTTATCGCCCACAAAAAGACAAACAACGCCATTGTGTTCTAATGGCGTTGTTTGTCTTTTTGTGCACTGTCAGTAAGGGTTTAAATTTGAACACCTTATACCTGTTTTGACCTTTTTTAAAGTTTCTGTTGTATCTGCCATTTAAAAACAGAAAGAAATTGTAAAGCAGAAAACTATGCCGTCAATTTACAAATGATTTAAACATAGTTGTACCTGGCTTAAGCATCTGATTTTTCCTCAACATGTGTACAACTTCAATTCCTCCCAAGATTGTTTTGGCAGATTCAAAACTTTTGAAACTTAAACTATTTTGTATTCTCCACTTAATAAAGCGATGGTCCTGTTCGACTATATTGTTGAGATATTTACATTACCCAGCGCTGAATTGTCGAATGATCCACTTGTATTCCACG
This sequence comes from Flavobacterium sp. 5, assembly GCF_002813295.1. NCBI lineage: Bacteria > Pseudomonadati > Bacteroidota > Flavobacteriia > Flavobacteriales > Flavobacteriaceae > Flavobacterium > Flavobacterium sp. 5. Next base: position 232,052 of record NZ_PHUE01000001.1, on the reverse strand, counting down.
CATTTTCATTATTTCCTCGACATCTCTATAACTCAATGTAAATCTTAATTTAAAATAAACCGTTTGAAGAATAATAGACTTAGGATAACAGTGACCTTTAGTATTTATTGGATCAGATTTAAATCTTTAAAGGCAAAAGTTATTTGTAGATGCGACAAAACCCATATTATTCAGCTAGTCAAATATACAAAACCTTTCCGCTCTTAATGACTGCAGGAACATTTCTAGTAATTTGTAAACCGTTTAAGCGGACTGTCTTTTTTTCTCGTAATCACATATATTCCAAAAAAAATGGCTCCTATTAACAATACAGGTAATTGGGTGTCTATAGGTGCATCTGTAGGATTATCGTCATTTGGATCGCCAAAATCTGGAGGATCCTGGCAAAATGCAGTATTGCTTAAAAAAAACAGTATAATAACAAGGGGCATCTTTTTCATACATCAAGTATATTGGCATCAAACATTAAATCCTAGGCTTTAGAAAACCTATGGATATTTTAAAGGATTATTTTTTTGAGAACTTTTTTATTTTCGTTATCTGTGACCTCAACAAGAACAACCTGTCTGGTTAAACTTAATTTGCCACTCTGGAAGCGGGTATCATTTATATTTTTATTTTCGGAAAGTAATCTTCCGAGTATATCAAAAATTCGAACAGAAGTTATAACACTGCTGCTTTGAACAAATAGTGTACTGTTTTTTGTGTATACTATTACGCTGTTTTCAAGTGCCGTCTGCGGGTCAAGGCCTAAGCTGCTTTTTGTGTAAACTATTTCAAAACGTCCGTCAAAAGTTCCAATGGCACTGGTGAAATTATAAGGTGCAGTTTTGATGCTGTTTGTTGTTCCTGTGAGATTATCTTTGATCAGTATATCCTGATTTCCGGAAAATAATCCGTCCGTTTTATAAATTGCAATAGTGAAAGTACCCGATTCTGCAGCTTTGAAACCTAATGGAACATTGTCATCAGCTATAAAAGGCAAAGCTCTACCCTGAATACTGTATGCATCGCCCGCTATAACAGAATACAGCTCACTTCCTGAGCCTCCAAACTTTAATCCGTCATAGCCATAGTCAATTCCGCTAGTTGCTCCTGCTGCATAACCCACTAATATGGTATTTAAAGCGCCATTGCTGCTACCAAGGCTGAGCCAGATACGGTGTCTCTCAATATCAGGTTCTGCAGTATTGGATTTTAAGGCACTTTGCTTAAAAAAAGGATTAGCTGTATTTGTTTTTCTCATACTGTTGGTAAAAATCATATTGCCCTGAGCTTTAGCTTTTACCAAAAATCCCTGACCAGTTTGTATTATTCCATTTGGGGTTATTGGACTGCTGCCAGTACCGCCGCCGCCAGCTGTTGCAGGCGTTCCTCCTGTGCCGGGATTCCAAACGGCGTAATTAGTCCCGGGCGGGAATAAACCCGTTGTCGCATCTATTGCTAAAGTGTGCGCATAAAAGTACAGTGTGCCAGTAATCCTCGTACTGTTGGCACTTACCAGCTCAGTTCCGCTGATTGTTGATGGATAGGGATTACCAATTCCGTTGTAGGCTGCACCAGTCATTTCCAATGGTGTTGTAATATTCCCGTTGTTGGGAATACCCGTAAAACTTCCTTCCCATGCCGATTCTGCAGTAGGCCAATTATTTGGTGCGCGTACAGCTATAGCTTTTGCCAATGGAAAATAGCCTGTTGCTGGTGTTGCCGTATAGGTATTGTTCAAAATATTATAGACATAAAAACGATTGGAAAGCGTATTGGGAGAAAACTGCTGCAAGGTCTGTGTACTCGTTACAGGACTGCTCCATAAGGTATGATCCAAACGTTTAATGGGTGCAGAATTTCGTAAAACAGTGATGTTTCCGGAATTGGCTGCATCAGTATTCTGTATAAAATTGGCATTACTCTGCAATGTAAAACTGCTGCCTGAGACCACAGTAAGTATTCCGTTTAAAGTCACATTAATCCCCGATGGAATCAAAACAGCTGCATTATTGTTAACCGTTAAAGAACAACACTCAAAAGAAACTGCTGGTGTATAATTGGCTGAAATAATGACGGCGGTAGTACTGCTCGGCAAACCGTTGCTCCAGATTCCTGTCCAGGTGGTTGAATTAATTGTAATTGTCGCAACAGAGGAATAGACATTTGCACAGGTTCCATTTAGAACAACAGCACGGAAATAAGTAGTTGTTGTCAATAGCCCTATTGAAGCTCCGGGAAGCGTAGTTGTGGTATTTGCAATATTTACCGGTGTGGTAAAACCCGAATCGCTTGCGCTTTGCCAATAAATTACACTTCCCGTTTGACCAGTCAAGGTAAGGTCTGCAGGAGCGCTTGCAGAACAAATAGTTTGATTTGATGAAACTGTTCCTCCAAGAGAATTCTGAAGGACAGTGACATTATTATTATCTGAGGCGGTAATCCCATTGGCATCTTTTACAGTAGCCGTATAATTTATCGTTCCAGCAGCTGAAGTCGGGGGTGTTGCAGTTTGCAAGGTTCCAAGACCCGCAGACCACAAATAAGTATAAGGCGCGTCGCCACCCGTTATTTCAGCGCTTAATGTGGCAGAATCATTAAGGCAGAATGAACCGAATCCTGAAAGTACAACCGAAAACGAACCTCCCTTGATTCCTGTGAATGCAGAAGTTTGACCAGCTGTAAGGCTGGTGGCAGCAACTGATAGTGTATTGCTTCCCAAAGCCGAATACTTGATCCATGGATTGGTCTGCTGGTTAAATATTCCTTTGAGCTGGGCGGCGGCTATGTCGCTTTCGGTGCCTAAAATATCGGACGCTGCATAGGTTGCCGTAATTGTTGCAAGGGCTGTTGTAATCCCTGATTGGTTGACTTTCCAGTAACGACTGATGTTGTTGTTTAAACTATAATTATTCGGATGGATTGCATCAGTAACCGACACGCCAATATAAGCACTCGAAAACGAGCCTGAATCCACACTAATGGTAATAGGAGAATATTCAGTTATTCCTGTATTGTCTCCAATAGGAAAGGTATATGCGCCTGTTGTTGTAAACGATCTTCTCAGTTCGCCGGTTCCGCTGGCGATGATCATATGTGTCGAATTGAATGTTCCGGCAACTGCGGGTACGCCCAGTGTCAAAGTGTTATTAGCTATGTTTAGGTTTCCGGTAGTCAAGGTCAGTATTCCGTTTATAGTGGCATTGTTGGACAAATCAATTTGCCCGAATGTGTTATTTATCGTCAGGTTATTGAATGTTGATACATAAGTTCCACCGATTACCTGCAATTGTGTGCCAATCAATGAAACTGTTTTTCCTGTAAAATCAACCGCTTGATTCAGGGTCAAATTACCCAGCATATTAAATGAAGTTGGAACCACCGCGCCTGTTCCGCTGATAACCACATGATGATAAGCCGTTAATGCGCCGTTAGGTAACGGCAATGTTTGATTGGTTCCTGTAAAAATAATGGTATTCTCGATGATGCCAGCGGTAAGGGTTCCGTTATTGACGAAAGCTCCTGCAATACTCATAACATTACCTGTTAAAGGCCTTAAGCCTGCACCTGAATTTATTGTGACATTATTGAAAGTGGTCGAACCTGCCATTGTAGCATCCGCATTGGTAAAAATTACGGTGCTCGAATCAGGGTTGAACGTTCCATAATTTATCCAGGCACCAGGGCCATTGTTGATGGTGAATGAAGTATTTGTACCCGCATTTAAGATGCCGCCTGCATCAATATTAAGTGAGCCAAGCAAAACTGTTGGATTCAAGGTAGGATCATTTGGCGTGCTCCCCGCGTCAGGAATATATACAATCGAATAATCGGATGGGGTGGCATTCGGTGTCCAGTTAGCTGCGGTTGTCCATGAAGTACTCACAGAGCCATTCCACGTCAGAGATCCTACTTCCGATTCATCCAGCGAGATATTTACTAGATCAAATATTGGCGCAAAGTAAAGCCCAATATTGACGTTTGTCAACTCAACCCAATTTTCAGTCGTATTATAACTGGAGCGCCCTTGCTCTAATGTAGTATTTGACGAATTGATATGTGCCCAGTCAACAAGTTTATTTTCCATATTTCCATTAAGTTCAGAATCCAAATAATGGGCTTGCAATACCGCGGTTGTATTGGCAGCACCAGATTGGATGAAATCAAAATGTCTATTGATTGCGCCTGGATGCCAGCTTGGCGCAGTACCAATTACGATTTTGAGACTCATTGTAGTTGGCAATGTTCCTGCAATCGGGAATATTATTGAAGTATTCGGATGTCCGAAAGTGTAAAGTGTCTGGAACGAGATGGCATTTCTGGTAATAATACCGGTCACATCTCCAATACCTGCATTTGTTGCGCTTCCCCCCATAGTCATTGTATATGTTCCGGTTGAGAAACTTCCGATGGTAGCGGTCGGATTGGGCTGTGAAAGGTTTAATACACCGTTCACTGTAAGCGAACCTGCCGCAATGGTCCCCCCTGTAGTTGAAACAGTAAAATTATTGTAGGTGCCAATAACTGCGGTCTGTTGTGCCGACGCAGCATTGTAATTGATTGTTCCGCCCCATGTTTTTCCTGTTGGTATCGGGATACTTGTGGTATTTTGAGTAGCTATAGTTCCATTATTGGCAATAGCAGATAAAGTCCCTGTTAAGGCATTGGTTCCCATATTCAATGTTTGACCCAAAGCGGTTGTCAATGTACCATTGACCACCACAGGATTTAAAATTGTCACGGTATTAGAAGCAGTCGTATTGATGCTTAAATTATTTATTACATTGGTGGTTCCCAAAGTAGTTTGGTCAAAACTCAATGAAGGGCTAACTGCACCACTTATAGTCAGGTTACTGGAAGCACTGCCTTTTAATCCTCCCGAAGTAGTGTTTGTTACAGTTCCATTGAGGGTTAATGTATTACCATTAATATCAACTTTACCTCCATTAAGAGTCAAATCACTGGTAATAGTTGTACTTCCGTATAAAGTGGTATTTCCCAAAACTGCAAAGTTTTCCGCTGTTCCGTTAAATGAAGCATAATTGGTTGAAGGATTAGCGACCATAACGATATCATCCAATCCAAATGCATCAAAATCTGTAGTGCCTGAAACGGTGGCTCCTGTCCATCGGAAATAGTAATAATTGTTATTAGCAATATTCAAACCTGTTAAAGTTACTACACGGTAATACGCTTTCCATCCCGGAGAAGCATCTGCTGTCGTCGGTGAGGTTACATTTAATCCGGAAACACTGGTATAAGTGGAATTGTCTGCCGAATGACTGAAATTAAAACTACTCGATGCTGCCTGATCATTATAGATATATACTTTATATCCTATACTTACCGAAGTTATCGCTGCTCCTGTTTGATTCTGAAAGCGAAGTGTTGCCGAACCCGGTACAAAATCCCCGATTGCTGGTTGTATTCCCAAAGCAAAATTATTAGTTGCAGTATCAAAAGCATAGACTCCTCCCAACGTAACTCCTCCTGTTGACGTTCCTCTGTCATAATCCTGACCATCGGTGCTGGTTCCTCCAAAAGCAATCGCACCATCACTAAATCCTGTGATTGCCCATGCATTGGAGTCTAACTCGCCACTAGTTAATGTTGGTGACAATCCTGCCGCCTGATAGGTTCCTTCATTAACACCATCAACCGTGGTGTCAAATGTAATTGTATTAGTGACATTAGTATTGTATATCTGCCAACCCACTGGTGCATTAAGTGTTGTTTTGTTTCCGGTTGCCGGGCTTGTAGTTAAATAACTCTCGGTTCCTCCTGAACCGTTATAATCATATACGGCAACATAATAAGTGGTGTTAGGCTGCAATCCGTCTATACTAACGGTAGTACTGCTTCCTGAATAGATTGCATAATTCCCTGTACCTATTTCAGAACCGGCTCCAAAAGAGTTTATGGCAGTATATACAATACCATCTACCGGATTGGAATTAACAGCACTGCCATTTTTGATTAAAACCAAATGATTAGCACCATTACCATTAGTCCAATTGACAGTAAAAGTGGTTGAAGTTACTGTTGTAAAAGTAACTGCTGTGGCTTGTGTTGTTGGTTTCGAGGCAATAACCGTGGCTGAAACTGCGATAGATTTTGTAGTTCCACCAGTAGTAGTATGATCGATAGTAGCCGAATATAATCCTGATGGTGCTGAAGCTTTAACTCGGGCATAAACCGTTACTGGCTGACCCACAAGCACATTTCCAGTTCGAGTAAGCGTTACAGACCCTGAATAAGTGATGCCATTTGTTGACACTTCAAAATTAGTGGGAGCTGTAACAATAACGTCAGCTGTTAAATTACTACCGCTTACGGTATAGGTTTGTGCTGAAGAAACAGTCCCAGTTATTGTGGTCATTGCATTTAAACCACTATTGGAAAGACTTATGGTTGGCACTCCTGGAGGGTCAATAGTAAATGTTTGTCCATTAGAAACGGCAACGCCATTAGCCACAGTTATGGCAGCTGTTCCTGCAGAAGTAATATCGGTTGCCAATACAGCAACAGTAAGTTGTGTAGCCGAGATAAAAGTAGTTGTTCGGTTACTGCCGTTCCAGCGAACTATACTAGTACCGCTGACAAAACCGGTCCCGTTAACCGTCAGTGTAAAAGCTCCGGTTCCAGCTACTTTAGAAGGTGGCGATATGCTTGTAATTGTTGGAACTACTACTGTCACCTTTACATTATCAAAGACCGCCGTTTGATTGGATTTTGTACTTGAATTCCAAAAAGCGCCCATTATAGGTAAAACACTTGAGGTATAGGTGTTGTTTACGGCAGTTCCTTGTGAAGTCAAACTTCCGCTATTGGGGTCTAAAAAAGCGGTGCCATCATTTCTGACAAATAGTTGCCAGGTATTTGTACTTGGAGTGTAGGTTACTTTTACACTCAAATAAGTATTTCCAAAATCAGTTAGTCCTGAAGTATTCGATGCCAATATCTGTGTTGTTGTTTGAAGACCGGCTGAATACCTTACCAATTTCAAAGGATCGGTTTTTCCAGAATTACCAAGTATAACTGCATAGCCTGTTCCGATTGAATTAGTAGTTCCCGAGGTTCCAGCTAAAATAAAAGCAGCTCCATAATTCCCGGAAGCAAAACCACTAGGATTGGCCTGTTGTTGTCTCATGTTAAATGTCCAGGTGACCGTGCCCGGATTTGAACTTAACGTTGTACTGTAAGGTGTTGTAAAACTTGCAGTGTTGGTAGAAATCATATTCCAGCCATTGGCATTTGCAGCCGCCGAAGCATCGTTTGAGAGCGATGCAATTCCGCCGTTGATGCGCGCACCAAAATCAGTTCCGCTTTTGGAATGGCTCCAAACGGTACTTGTACCAACAAAGCCCGTTGCAGATGTATAACCTGTTCCCGTAGAAGCTGTAAAATCATCACTGAAGACCGTTGCAGTGGATTGTGAATTTGCAGAAACAGCAAATAACAATGTCACAAAGCCAGCAAGTATCTGGCAGATAAACTTAGGTAGCGATTTAATCATGGTTGCAAAATTTAAAATTATAAGGATTTGTCACTATTTTTTCTCTCTGTGGTACCTGAACTCAAAATCCCATTAAAAGGTCGGTTTCCACTTGCATTGGTCAGATTGCAATATTCAATGATGTTGGTATCGTTTCCATTTCCTGATGCACAAGTTGAAAATTAACAACCGCTGTACCAATACTTAATCCTGATTCAGTAAGAGTTGCGTATCTAATTGTATTATTTTAGGCAGAATTAACTAACTTCAATGTATTAGAATTAATTCCAGTATTAGTGTTGGTAAAAGTAAAACCTGCAGTAGTTCCCATAGCATTAACTCTTCTGTCAATCACTACATTATCGACATCATTAAAATTTACTAATGGATTGGCTATATTACCACTTATGGATAATCCTGCACCTTTACCGTAAATCAAAACAGAACTATAATTGGCTAGTCCAGACCCACTGTCATTCAAAGAGGTAGTAGGTGTTTCTGTTGTATTACTAATGACCTGAAGTGTGAGAACTCCAGTAATAGTCCCAATATTAATAGCAGCAAAAGCTGTCTTAAGAGTACTGTAATTTCCGCCAGAGCCCGCGGTTAAAACAGACAATGCCTTATTTTTACCTGACGAAAAAGAAATTTTCGATTCAGTTGTTTTTTGCATCGTATGTGCTGTAGTAATAACCAATAAAAAAGTTATTACAATGGGATAAAAAAGAATGTGAATTTTAATTTTAAAAAAGGAAAAGACAGCATTTCTTTTGTTCAATAGGAGCATAGTGATTTTCATAATAAATTCGAATGAATTATACACAATGTAGGTCTTGTCTTTCAGATTCTATATCTTAACGAAAAAATACAAAAAACGTTATACATTATTAAATGTACACTTTATTTTACAATTTGAAACTCGAGATATGTTTTTTTTTAATATTTTTAATCTAAAGAAAAATATATTAAACTGTATTACAGTTAGTTATGTTAAAACGATTAAAAAATAAAAGTAATTTTATACCTACAAAATAAACACTTGAAAATATTTTAAAAACACAACCTGTTTATTATCAGGTCTTTAAAAAGTAACTATTATAGTCAAAACTAAATATTAGATTACGTGCCAAAAATAACGTGAGTTTTATCGTATTTTTTAGTTTTCAAGACCTTTAAAAAAATGCAAAGTAATGTAGCCTAGAAACCAATACTTCCTAAGAGCAGTAATAGTTCTAAGGCATGAGACCTCGAAGAGTTATGGACAAATATTATTGCTTATCTCATGATTATTTATTGATAGAGCTCATAAATTGAACTTCAATATTTAACATTTTTAGTGTGACTAAAAGTTTATTCCAACTAATCTTTCCTTATTTTTATCAATGCCAAAAACTACGGTCTTGCCGAATAAATAAGTCCTTGTTTGGGCTGTCTATTTAGTTCGCCGTTTATTTCTTCTGCCGTAATATTGAACAGAGATAACAAGGCATTGTATTCGCCCAAACTTTGAAACTTATATGCTTTAGGCAGATACCGCACAACTGAAGCAACCTGACTTTTAAGATCATTGGTTTTATAATCTACACTACTAAATACTTTCTTATTTTGATTTTGCTATTTCTCTATAGTGGAGATTAATCCATACTTTTTTTCAAGCTCACGACAGATATTAATCGACTGTTTACGTTCATAACTATCTTAAATCTTTCTACTTTCTTTATCTGGACACCCAAACTTTGAGATGTAATGAATAATTTGATATAGCCTTAAAAGAAAAAACCCACTAAATTGTTGAATTTAGTGGGTTTTGTAACCATTTGCTTTTCAGCTCGCGGAGAAAGAGGGATTTGTTTTCCACTCTTCAAGCCAGTATCTATAAGCTTTGCGCTGTGTTATGTTTTGATAGGTCATTAAATAGGTCACTATGAAATAACAATAAAGAACGTCAAATTGTATGATGTAAAAATAGTCATTATTCCTTGATAATGCAATCAATGGTTAAGACTATTATTTAAACTACTTAATGAACAAGTTTTTATATATTATAAAAGTTTGGTTAAGGAATTTATAACCTCAACATTTTAACCTACAATCAAAGGATTGACCTGATCTAATTTAAGCCCTGTATAAAGACAAAACTCTTCAATGCTTACAAATTGATGTTCTTCTTTATTTAGTCGCTCTTTTATCTCAATTAGAAGTAATCGTGCGTAACGATAACTTTTGCCAGTAATTCTTTGAATGTCCTTCGGGTATATGCAAACTCTTTTTTGTTCCAATTTCATACACTATCTATAGCTTTGGTATGCATTTGCCATACATTATTTGTAAATCAAAGGCAAGTGAAATAAAAGCACTTCCAAAGATAATTTATCCTTTTCTTTTATCCTTGGTAAAAATAGTCAAAAAAGGTCTTGTTAGTCCTTTTTGGTCGTTTTAGGAACTGGTTGTTTTGATGTAATGTTTAAAAATTAAAACTTTGTACTTGTAAATCGGATTTTTGATGCATCGAAATTTAGTTTATGAGGTTTGAAGGAATGTACCTCAACATTCCAAATGAAAAGGAACTTAAATTTTAGGAATTATGGCAAGACAGAAAGGCATAATTAAATTAAAAGGTACTATCGGAGATATTACTTTTTACAAAACAAAGGACGGACACTTGGCGAGAGAAAAAGGCGGAATTGACGCAAGTAGAATCGCCAGTGATCCTGCCTTTCAAAGAACGCGTGAGAATGGGTCTGAATTTGGAAGAGCCGGAAAGGCTGGAAAAATTTTGAGAACCGCTTTTAGATCTTTGCTATTGAATTCTGCGGATAGCAGAATGGTGAGTCGTTTAACGCAACAAATGGTTAAAGTGATTCAAGCGGACACGGTAAGTGTACGTGGATTACGTAACGTTATTCATGGTGAAGCAGAGTTGTTAGCTGGGTTTGAATTCAATATTGGAGGAAAATTGGGGACTACTTTATTTGCGCCTTTTGTTGGTGCAATCGATAGAGCCACAGGATCTATTACGGTTGATTTGGCAGAATTTATTCCAGGGAATATGATTGCTGCTCCAAGTGGAACTACTCATTATAAAATCATTTCTGCAGGTGCAGAAATTGATTTTGAAGCTGAAAGCTTCGTAGAAGCGCATTCAGAAACGGCAATTTTGCCTTGGGATGCAGTTCCAACAGCGGTGATTTCCCAAATTAATTCTGTAACTCCAGCTAGTACAAAACCTTTGTTTTTGGCTTTGGGTGTTGAATTTTACCAAGAGGTAAATGGACAAATGTATGCCTTGAAAAATGGCTCTTATAACCCTTTATCGATTGTGAAAGTGGATAGCGGTGTATAATGGTTATCTCGATAACTAGAACTTATTTCCCCGATGGAACTAACGGTAAACTCGAATGCGATGGTAAATTCATTTGTAACACAATTGAATTGCCTTGGAAGATGGACGAAACGAAGGTTTCTTGTATTCCGGAGGGGAAATATTTTATTAGAAAAAGATATAGCAATAAGTTCAAGTGGCATTTGGAGGTTATGGATGTCGAAAACAGAAAATTTATTCTGATTTATCCCGCCAACAATGCTCTTTTAGAATTGAAAGGCTGTATTGCTCCAGTAACTCAAATTTCTGGACCAGGTTTAGGACTTCAATCGAGAAAAGCATTTTACAAACTAAAAGATTTGATTTATAAAGTTTTAGATCGTGACGAAGAAGTGAGTTTAATTATTCAATCTGATTCCCTTTCGGGAATGATAAATAAATAAATTATGAATGTAATAAAAAGAGCGAAAGCTCCCACTCCAAAATTTTTTAAAGTGCTTCGAAATATTGGATTGAGTTTGGCCGCCATTGGCGGAACTATTTTGGCTGCGCCTGTGGCGTTGCCTGTTATAGTTGTTTCAATTGGAGGCTATATTGCTATTGCTGGCGGTGTTATTTCTGCTGTAAGTCAATTAACCTCAACCCAAGATGCAGTCGAGTAATTCGTCTTTAGTGTGTACCGCTGGGGGTACATTTTTGAGTATTCTACCCAATATTGATTCGGTAGATATTTTAAAAACAATCATTTTGGCTAGTATTGGTGCGATTGTCAGTTTTACAATATCATTACTGCTCAAAATTTTGATTCGAAAGCACAAAAAATAGTTTAACTCTTGTTGTGGTGACCTTTGGGTTAAACTTCAAAATGCCCTTTCCGATTGGATTGGGCATTTTTTTTTGTTAAAAGTTAAACTTCCTCAAATAGATTAAGTGTTATTTCTAAAACCACCACTTCTGAATTGTGGTTGTATAATTCTTGCCATTTTGCGCTGTCAATGGCTTTGGCTCTAGTGTCGAAAACTCCAAAACATACTCTTGATGCTTTGGACTTCCAATTGTCGGTTTGGTACAAAATAAATAGTTTCATTCGCGTTGATTTAAGTTCATAATTATTTTCTGCAGTACCTGTATAAAATGGTTCTACGTAAGTCATTTATTAGATTGATATTCTCGTGGAATTGTTTTTCTTTTTGTTCTAAAAGTTTGAGTGCAGCAACGTGCTTCACGTGAGCTTCGTGTTCTTGTATCATTACTTTAGATTTTGGAAAAAATGCAGATTTGAAATCGTTAATGCGCAAAAACGGAATTACAGAACCAACCAAAAACGGATGCCAAAATTTAATTTTCCACAAACTGTAAGCCACAAAATAAATGTTCTCGCAATCTTCCTCATTTTGAAAAACAACTACAAAACTGTTCGTAAATGCCTCTTTTTGTGGTTTACCGCTGTTCATTCCTTTATTTAAAATAAAAAAATGTGGTTGTGTGTAATTGACATTTTTCTGATGTGTTTTGATGATAAAATTTGGCATAGCTCCTCGTTTAAAATGAATGTTCTTTTGAAAAGGCTTTTCCTTTTATCATAATTTTTTAAAAGAAAAAAAAGAAAAAAAAAGAAAGTCATCTCTCAAGTGGAGGTTTTTTAGCAGGCAGGTTTTTTTGAAAAAATACTACCCGACTTTTTACCGAAAGGGTCATTATGAAAACGAATTTTAATCAAACCATTTACGTTCTTAAAAGCACAAAATAAAGGGTGGAGATTTTATCAAAAACCCGTAGGGCTTAAACTTGAATGATAAAAAACAGGAGCTTACCTTTACTTTCTTTTTATTTATTTTTTATTTTTCTCGTGACCGATAGATTTCTTATGAAACGGGATCCAAAAAAGTTGTTTTGAAAGATGGAAGTTCTTCAGAAAGGGTGTGAAATTTTAAAGCAGGAAAAAGAAATATAAAATCCATTCCGCTTATTTTTCTGCTTTAAAATTTCATACTCTTTCCTGCGGTTGATTTTGTGGGTATTGAAAATCACTTTCAGGATTTTTTAAATTTTACGACAAACGTTCAAGTGATTTTCAATACTTACAAAAACAATGAAAATATAATTCCTAGTGCGATGAGGTAGTAGCGCAGGCAAGTGTGTGGTTTTTTATTTGCTTGCTGGAATTTCTGATTGTTTTTATGATGGCTTGATGCCCTGATGTAGTTGAAAGTTGGAAAGTCGAAAGTTTAAAAGAAAATATGTTCTGAAACCGCTATGGCATCTTGGCCATCGTGAAAACAATTTATGCAGATGTTCTGGCAAATAAAAAATCACACTCTTGCTGGACTTTTGGTTTTGTGTGTAGAAAAATGGCTTTATCCATAGGCAATTCAACTACAAGTTAAAGCCATTTTTTTACTCACAAAAGCAATGCAAATACTACCGATTTAAGCATAAAGTTGCTAAAACCATCCTATAGTTCTTATGAAGATAAAATTTATCATTTAAAATAGAATTGAATCGAAGCTGTGATTGGGGTTTGTGAAGGACGGTTTTTTGAGCTGCTGGGTGATGCGATGGGAGCTGCTCAAAAAGTTGTCCTGGAGCAAACCCCTTGCGCGTTGGGTGTGGCGGCTGTTTTACATAACGTTATTATAGTGCATCCGAGAATTTGAATAGAAGCAGAATCGTTCTTTATGCACTATAATGCCACGTTATGTAACACAGCTTGGGGAAAGTTTTTGTTGCCCTTCCGATAATTTTCTTTTAAACCGTAAACGTTGTAGGGCGTACAAAAACTTTTGGAGGGTTGGCAAAGAAGTGCCTTATGAAACGTAAAACATTCTTTTACCACCCAAAGAAAAGGAATGTTCTTGTTATTTGGAAATGGAATTAGCGAAATGAAGCAAACAAAGAATTGATGCTAGGAATACTTGGACTAGGAGCAATTTTTGTGCAGCTGAATGAGATAATGGGTTATGCGATATTTATTTTCCATTAAGTAAGTCTTTCTTCAATCAAATCTTTCCAAATTACAAACCCTTTTTTATCGTTTGAATAATCGTGAAGTATTCTACTGAAATTATTAGGTGGGTTTTCAATAAAAGATTGTCTTCCGTTATTTCGAATGCTACTTAAGTAGTTGTCAACTTGTTTTAAGTTATAAGGAAGTGATTTTTTATCATTGTCAAAATGCCAAATATAGGTTGCTTCTTCTGTGTTTAAGGTTTCTAAAACAATATGAAATTCTGTTTTTCCTGCTAAAAGAAAAACAAATGAAAAAGGATTGAGTACAAAACGAATTTTAAGAATAGTCCTTTCGTGATGATTGGCTAAATATTGTAAATGTTTTTGATGTTTGTAATTTTGATTCTGTAAAAAATCATTTAATAATTCATCTCCTGAATCATATAATTTGATATTATTTTGATTCTGTAATTGATTTATATCGAGTAGGTTTTCGTTGCTAATTGTATTTAATTTGCCCAAGAAAGTCTTGGTTATAAATTTAAATTTTACACTTTCAATCAGTTCTTTAGTTATCTTTTTGATATCATTGGATAATGCTAATTGTGAAATTAGTTTTCCATTTTCAAATTCTGCATAAATTGCAATTTCAATATTTTTTATTTGGAGTGATTTAGAAAAATATTCTTTTAAAACTTCAAACTCTGGTCTAATTTCGAAATTTTCAATATCAAATTCAAGTTCTGTATTCATTTCAGAGACACTGTATTTAAAAGAAATACTTCCATAATGAAATTGTAATTTCTCAAAAGGAACTTTGATTTTTTGGTCAAGAATAAATGTGCTTCTTGGAATAGAAATTTCTTCGGGTTCATCAAATAAGGTTGCTTGCTTGTCAATTTTTCGATAATAAACATTCCTTTTTAGAAACATTTTATTCAAATAATCAATCTTAATGTCCCGATAATCGTAAATAGTAGGGGGTATTTCCGAACGTTGAACTCGCCCAATGCATTGAATTAATTTACCTTCAAAAGAAAAAGGATAAACAAGGAATAGGCAATTGGCATTTTGTAAATCTGTTCCTTCTCCAAAGAATTGCCCAGTTGTAATTAAAACTTGATAATTTTCCTCCTTTAATAATTTCCATTTTGAGTTTTTAGCACTTTCAGAATCTTCTCCGCTTAATGTAATAGTTTCGTATGATTGTTTTAAATACTGATTAAGCGAATCAATATGTTCCTTGCGCTCCGTAATAATAATGACTTTTTTGCCTGTTTTTAATTCATTGATTACGTCCTGAAGTATCCTTTTATTTCTTGTAGAATCGTGGATTAAGATTTTCGATAATGTCTCAAATTTGTCCGTCTTTGAATTAAAAGGAACGTCAAGTTCTGTATTTCTAATGATTATTTTTGGAGTTTTTGATGTGCTAATTTCATTAGATTTTATCTCTGCTATTATTTCTCCTAAATGGATAAAAATAAGTTTGTCGTCATTATATTTTCTAAAAGGAGTTGCTGTTAAACCATACAAATAGAACGTTTGTAATTTTGCAATTGTATTTCGGAATGTTTCCGCAGGAATATGATGGCATTCGTCAATAATGATAGCGCCAAAAGCATTTAAAAAATCTTTCGAATCAGGTTTCTCAATTTCTTTCGACAAACTCTGAATCATTGCAATAGTTATATGTTTTCCAATCTTGGTTTTACCTTGACCAATTTTTCCAATGTCATTTTTTGATATTCCCAAAAATGCTTCGATTCTTTCTATCCATTGTTCTGCTATTTGTTTGCGATGAGTAATAATTAAAGAAGGTTGCTTTTTATCAGCAATAATTTTTAGTCCAACAACCGTTTTTCCTGATCCTGGTGGAGCAACAATTACTCCTAAATCTTTTTTTGATATGCTATTTATTACTAATTGTTGATGTTCTTTTAGTTGCGCATTAAACGAAAACGAAACGGGATTTAGTTTTTTTCTTTCATCAATAAAATCATAATCTATTTTGTTTTCCCTACAAAATCGAATTGTTTTCCCAACAAAACCTTTTGGAATGATTATAGTGTTTTCAGTTTCTTCTATAAATCTGAAGTAACGTTCAGTTCCAAAAGTGTTTTTATTTGATTTCTTTTTTATTATGAATTCCGTATTAAGAAAATTCAATTCTTCTTTTAGAAAATTGATTAAAGAAGTTGGTATTGCGTTGCGATTGATTTTTAATACATTGCTTAATGTAATAGTCAATTTTGCAGGGATAATTTGTGGTAAATATGGACCAGTGCTATTTTCTATAGGGGTGTAAGATTCGTAAAGATTATCTAGTTTGGCTATTGTTATTTTTTGAATATTTTGAATGAAATTCCATTGATTTTCAAATGGTTTCAAATTATCAATTTCCACAAAGCAACTATTCCCTTGTTCTAAAGTTTTTTTGTACAGAGGCAGTGCAATTAAATTACCGAATCCTTTTCCAGAAAGGAAATCTTGATTGGGAAATAATCGGTCAAAACTTGAACTTTTATCAAACAAAGAAAAAATCCCCGAGTTTTCTAAAATCGAAATAAAAATCTTTCGACTTTTGATTGCTGGATAAGGTTGTTCAAAAAAAATCCAAACGTGTCCACCTTTACCTGAACGCGAACGTTCTAAATAAGCAGGGATTTCTTTTTCTTTACAAGTATTTATGAATTTTTTGCAGTCCTCAATCCAATCCACTTTGTCAAAGTCTGCGACAATAAACCACGAAGTATTGTCTTTTAGTAGTGGATAAATACCAATCAATTGGTCGCCGTTTAGATGCTTTTCAATTTCTTTATCGGTAAAAGGCAAATATTCTTTATCTGCATAATTTTGAAAAGTACCTCCTTTCATTTTATGTGCTCGATATCGATATGGGTCATAGAAGTAGGCTGGCATATATCCACTTTTATTTCCCTTTTCCCACCGAACAGCAAACACATCTTCTCGACCTATAAAAATAGATTTGAATAGTTGAATAGTATCTAATGATGTTGGTAAAGGCATTATTTAAATTTTAGACAAAATTAGTAAAATGATGCAAACAATAATCGACTTTAATAATACTTGGGCTAAATGAAAGTTTTGTAGAGCCGAATGAGATAATGGATATGTATAAGATTATAATGATCTATTTAATGATGATTACATAGATGATATGTCAGGTAAAAAATAGAATAAACTTGACATTTAAAAGATAATAGTTATCTTTGTTACTTATTATGAAAGTAACAGACAAAATAGTAGCTAAAATAAATCGAATAGATACAGGAGATGTATTCGGGTATGATACTCTTGGATTAACTTCGGATGAAATTATTGCTGGATCTAAAGCATTAAGTAGATTAGTTTATAAAGGAGTTATTAAAAGAGCCCGAAAAGGTTATTATTATAAGCCAAAAGTTTCTGTGTTTGGAGAGCAAAAACCGAGAGAAGATGTTTTACTTTCTCTTTATTTGTTTGATAAAAATAAGCAAGTTGCATATATTACGGGAACTAGATTGTATAATAGACTGGGTTTAACAACACAAGTTCCGACTTCTATTCGTATTGCTTCCTTGGATAAACAAGTTAAAGGAAAAGTAGGTAATGTTATAATTAAACCGGCAAAGAGTTATGTAAAAGTTACGGCTGATACGATTAAATATTTAGAGCTATTGGACGTTATTAAAGACTTGAATACCATACCTGACTTGCAAAAAAGTGATGGACTTGTTTATTTGAAAAAAGTGATTTATAATTTTGACACTGCCGAAATAAAAAAACTGGTTACTTATGGAGCTGCTTATCCTCCTAAAGTAAGAGCATTACTTGGTGCGCTTTTGGAAGCTTTGCGAATAGAACCTGTAGTTTTTTCGGTTCTAAAAAAATCAATAAATCCTTCTAGTAGCTATGAATATGGTATTACTACTAAAATGCTTTCGACTGCCAACACTTGGAATATAGTATAATGAATTTACATTTAGACAAAGACAATTTTGAAGGTGCTATTGTTGCTACCGCTGAACATTTTGAAATTCCAGAGATTTTTATTGAGAAAGATTATTGGGTAACTTATGCTTTGTATCAATTATTTCACTCTGATGTAAAAGATTTGATTGTTTTTAAAGGTGGTACTTCTTTATCAAAATGCTATGGTGTTATCAAGCGATTTTCAGAGGATATTGATATAGTTGTTGTAAAGAATAATGCTGATAGCGGAAATGCTTTGAGAAATCGATTAAAAGATATTACCAACGTGGTCGATAAGTCTATTCTTGAAATTGTACCCAATGATCCGAATACTAATAAAAAAGGCAGTATTAGAAAAATTATTTATTCCTATCCTAAAGTTGGTGTAAAGGGAGTTTATGGTGAAGTGAGAGAAAACATTGCTTTAGAAGTATCTCATTTGGGTAACACAGAGCCTAATGTTGTACAACCCATTCGTACTATGATTGCGGATTATATTAAAACCACATCTAATATTGAATTAATTACTCAATTTGGATTAGAAGATTTTGAGGTTCAAGCCTTGTCTGTTGAGCGCACCTTTTGTGAAAAGATAATTAGCATGGTTCGTTTTTCTTACACTGAAAATCCATTGGAAGATTTGTCTAACAAAGTACGTCATACTTATGATTTGCATCTATTAATGAAGCTTGATACTATAAAAGACTTTGTAAATTCAATTTCATTTGATGCTATGTTATTGCAAGTTGCTAAAGATGATGATAAGGCAATTCCTAACGACAAAAATTGGCTATACAAACACCCGAAAGAAGCACTAATTTTTAGTGAAACTACTAATGTTTGGGATACTATAAAAAAGACTTATACTGGTTCAAAATTTACCGAATTAATTATTGGAGAAGCTTTGCCCCCTGATGAAAAGGACGTTTTTGAAACTTTGTTGTTTCTTTCTAAACGGATTGAAGGAATTGAGTGGAATGTTGAATATTAGTTTTTATATTATTTTCTATGTCTTTTGTCTACTAATTTTTGCCTAATTAATTCAATTCTTTCTATTTCATCTCTTGTAAGTCCGAGTGTTCTATTTAATATTTCATAATTATTATTATTCAAGACATCTTGAATAGACGATTTGTTCTTGAATTCATTTTTATAAGCTTCAAAATTATTACATATTGTGTAAGGAATTGGCAGAACTCTGAATTCATTTGGAGTTAATTCTAGGACACCACCACCATAATATCTACCTTCTAATTCTGCAAAAGTCAGAGTTAATGAATTATAAAAAGAAAAAATAAAATTATCCAAATTATATTCTGTTTTCATTTCTACCTTGTATGCACTGTCCGTTACAAGAATATCAGCTTCATTTTTAATCATTTTTGGATATTCGTGAGATCTTTTAAAGAAAAATGCTTCAGGAACAGTTGCAATATTTGGTATTTGATACCATTTATTTCTTTGTTTACATTTAAAACGAAGAGGTAATTTTTCATCAACTCCTACAGCTAAATATTCAGCTATTTTTTTTGTGATTTTTTTTTCAGTTAAATTATTGAAATCTAATAAATATGCAGGTTTATTATCATCAACTAATTTTTTGAAATCATTATTAGTGAAAGTTATAGAACCATTTACAAAGAAACCTTTTTGTACTATTGGTTTAGAAAATTTTTCAAGGTCGTAATTACTTATAGTGTCTTTATTTACAATGAAATAACTATTTGCAGCTGTTACAATACCAGCTTTATTATTAAGATAATAGGAGACATTATTTAATCTGCTTTTTAAATTTTCTAAAAATTCATATTCATCAGGAGTTATAAAATGATGTGTCCATTTCTTGTCAGAATCAGATAGCGATTGATTTTCATAAAATTCATAATTATTATTTTCTAAATCCTCTAATGAAGCAATATTTGTATAGAATGTTCCTTTTTGGATATGTTTTTTGTATCCAATAAATAAAACTGTATCTTGACCTTTACATTCTTGAAACTGTAATTCATTGAATGTAAAAACCTCTATCCTTTCAAATTCTTTTTTTAATAATGTTCTAATCTCTTCAGTAAACTTAACTTGTAATAATTCTAATGGCAATATAAATGCAAGAACACCATCTTTTTTTAATTTAGAAATACCACTTATCAAAAAGGAAGTCCAAATATTATTAATACTTCTATTAGATAATTCGCTTTCGCAATGGATAGTTTTAGCTAATTCTTTTTGATTGTCGTCTAATAAGTTTTTCTTTACATAAGGGGGATTTCCAATAATTAATGAATACTCTTCATTATGTTCAAAATGGAAATCTAAATAGTCCGAATTATGAGATGAAATTTTTAATTTTATGTTTTTATCAATTATTTTGGCTTTTGCTAATTCTAATTCATCTTTTTCTACAATTGTTAAATTAACCTTTGTAAAATAATTTAAATTTTCACTTTTTGAGATTGCTTTAACAAAAGAACCGTCGCCAACACTTGGCTCTAAAACTGAAATAGTTTTTCTTTTAATTTTAGACAAACAATAATTCGCTACAAAATCTGCTAATCTTGTAGGAGTGTAATATGAGCCTGATTTTTTTTTATCCATAATAATTTATAAGCTCCTTATGGTACAAAAAATATTGATAACTATAATCACCTATTTTTCCTTTTAAAATTTGGTATTCAGCTGTTCCTTCGGAATGATTTTGTAAAATTAATGCTAATGATTCTATTATCAATCTTAATTTATTTAGATTCCACAACACTTTTATTGATTCTTGTCTTTCATCAAATTTAAATGCTTCTCTAAACATCCATTTACCAAGTTCAGTTTTCCACATTATACCACCATCTTGTGTTCTATAGAAGTGTGTTTCATATATTTCTGTTGCAGGATCTTCAAAGCCTTCATTATTAATATGAAAAATATCTTCTCTTTGACTTGGCCATTTTGCTCTTTTACTATTGTTACAAAATTTGCAAGAATAAACTAAATTTCTATATTCAGTTAGAGATATATTACCTAAATCTTTAAAAAAATCTTTAGGAATAAAGTGGTCGACCTCAAAATAAGTATGTCTATATCCATCAAAGGAATCACAATATCCACATTTTGAATAGAAATCTTCTCTTAAGTCAGGTTTGTGAGTAGCCCATCCATTGCCAGTAGGACTATTGGTAGGATTGACACGCCTTTTTGGCGTTTTTTCTCTAAATGGAAGCATACTAATCTTTTTTCTTTAATATTGATTCCAAAAATTCCTCTGCTTCTTTAGTTGTTTTAGAAAGATTTTCTAATCGTTTATCATCTAACAATTGAAAAGGAACTTCATTTGACCATTTATCAAGATTTATTAGTTCTGATTGGGTTTGCAATAAAATATGTTTTTCCTCCGAAGACAAACCTTCATTTTCACCTTTCAAAAGTAAATCACTTATAATGTTTTTTCTTTTTTCAATATAATTTTTATGAGCGAGAATGTTTTTTTTAAGTATCTCAACAAAATGAAGTATATCTGAATTGATCAATGATTTATCATAGATTATATTAGGATTATCTACTTGTGGAAAAGCTTGAGATTCTTCATTCGTAAAAATAATCATTGGGAATCGAGGTTTAATTTCTTCAAATGCTCTTATAACTTCATCACCATTAAAAGTTAATATGCCTTTATCAACCATTAAATAATCGACCATTAATAAATCAATATCTGAATCATAAACTTGTTTTAATAAATTATTTAATTCTAAACCAGGAGTGATATCAAAACCAATTACATCAAAATATGCTCTTAATTTCATTTCTATTTTCACCACCTGTGTAGAATCTTCGTCTATATACCCAATTTTATATTTCATTTTTTTCATTTTTTCTTATTGGAAATTCTATTCTTATTTTGAATCCTATATCTGTATTTGAAATCATTATATCTCCATTATAATCATCAATAACGTTCTTAACTAAATACATTCCTAAACCTGTACCAATATCATTTCCATTTCTATCCTTTTTTGAAGTAGTAAAAGGAAGGAATATGTTCTCTTTATTATTATCAAATGCTTTGGATAGCCCTGTACCATTATCACTATAATCAATAATCAAATTTTCATTTTCTAAATTCATAATAATAAGAATCTTTCGATCTCTCATTACTTTTAGGTTTTGAAATGAATCGATTGAATTTGAAATTAAATTACTAAAAATAGTGTTCATATCCATTTCAAAAGCTCTAAATAAATATTTTGCTTTAGTATCTTTTTTAATTACTAACTCAATATTTCTATTTTTAAGTACATTTTTCCATTCCTTGGAAAGAGAGTCAAAGTATTTAATAAAATCTAGATTACCTCTTTTACGTTTATCTTTTTTAACAGCAGTTAAAGAATAATCTACCCAATGAATGATTTTTTCAGTATCTAATTTTAGTGATTTAATTATATTGACCCCATCATTAAACTCTATTTTTTTCTTTGCTTCATCTGAAACTAAATCTTTGTAAATATTTTCTAAATCATTAATATCTTCTACGTTGTTTTTCACTTCTTTAAGCTCGTGAGCAAAAGACGAAACAATTAAACCAAGACTCGCTAGACCACGTACTTGGACTATTTCTTCATTGTCTTTTTCTATTTTTTCGTCATCAATAGCTTTGAAAGTATCTTTGAATGCTTCTTCATACTTTCTTCTTTCTTCCTCTTCTCTTTTTTGTTGAAATAAATCTACATCATTATATTTTTTACCGTAAAGTTTTTCTTCAACGACTTTTCTTTCAGCTACAATTATATCAGCTAAACTTTCAGCTCTTCTTTGGATTTCATTTTCTCTTTCTTTTTCTTTGAGTATTTTAAAATGTTTGAAAAGTACATTAAGAATTTTTGTTCTATCGACTTCAAATTCATTTATTACTTTGATAATTATACTTTTAAAAGTCTCATAAGAATCATTTTCTTGCAAAGCACCACGATCTGATTTATCAATCAAATTTGGATTGTTTTTTCTTGATATTGTAATAATACCCGCAGTTTGTTCAGGTCTAACTCTCCAATCACCTATTCTTTGTCCAGAACCAGCAGGACTTTGAGCAACTCTTGCACCTAGTTTTAGCCAATCATTATCAGGATCACCATATGGTCTTACACGGAAAGAATCTCTATAGATTTTAACACCTCCAAATTTATGTAAAACACTTCTTCTTTCCTTTTGATTAATTGATTTAAATGGATAGCCTTCTTTTAATGAAACATTATATTTCAAGTAATAAAAAGTCAAATTAAATGAGCCGAGATTCTTTAATAATTTAGTGTTATTTTCATCAAACTCCCATTCAAGCAATTCATCAATGCCTTTTGAATATTTAAAAGTTTTATTCTCTAAAGTTTTTAAATCATATGGAGTTTTAGCATTCTTATATAAATCAGAATAGTTTTTCTTTATGAGATCAATATCCATTTCGTTTCTGGTTATTTCAAAATCAACAGACAGTTTTTCAGCATTAAATTTTGCAATTAATTTATAATCATAATCATTAAAAAAAGCTGTTTCAACTTTTCCAAATTCTTTTGGTTTTTGGATATGTTGAAAATTTACTTCAAATGACATATTTAATTCTTTAGGAGGAATTAATGCCTCTAAACTTTTAAATACCCCAGCAATATCATTTTCATACCATTCATCTTTTAAATTGGATATTTTGAGAATTGTTCCTGTATTAAAACTTGCTACATTAAATATTTTTTCTAATTTGATATGATTAAAATTTGTTTTTATGAATTCTGAAATATTAACATTGTTATCACTCAATTCAGCAGTGATTTCAGAAATTGATTTATCGGAATTATCGAACTGTTTCCAATCCATTTTCCAATTGAAACCATTACTTTCGTTAGATACAGTCCACATTTCAGCATTGAAACCTAATCTATCAAGTGCGAATCTACCAATACCCTTTGCTCCAGTTTTAACTCTTTTATTCTTTGAAATAAATTCAGTTTCTTTATTGCCTGTACCAATTTTCATCCATTGATTTTCAATAACATCTTTTGACATTCCTTCCCCATTGTCAATTATGAAAATACTGCTTGAATCATTGTTTAATGTTTTTTTATCGTTTCCTTGTTCGTCCTTTTCAATTTTAAATACAATATCAAAAACGACTAGGCAACTTTTAGCATCAGCATCATATGAATTTTTTACCAATTCAATTATAGCTCCTTCAGGATTAGAAAAATTTTCTCTTCCTAATAGTTTTCCAGCTCTTGCAGAAACGATAAAAGGTATTTCAGTCATTTTATTTTTATTTTTAACAAATATATTGTTTTAATTTTTTTTATGATGATAAGCAGAATACTATTTCCTCTTATCCTCAATATTACTTTCAAGCCCAATCAAGTTAATCGTTTCCCTTAATCTGCATTCGAACTCTATTACCATATATGTTAAATTTCTAAAGTAAAAAGATTAATATTAATAAGGGTTAGCGGTTTTTTACAGTGTCTAAATCGTAACTACATAATAGAATTTTAGTAATAGATTTCAGATCTCTTCGCCTGGATGATATTTAATAAAATGTGAAATGAAATAATAAAAATCTTCGGTCATTAGACTTTCTTCTACATATGGCTCTTCGTCTTCTGGAATTGGCGGTAGCAATATAAAGTTTAAGAAACCTTTAAAAAAGCTTTCCATTAATGCAGAGTGTTTTAGAAAATCATCACAAAAATATTCAGCTTTTTTCGCTTGTTTTACATTAACAGTGTGAAGATAATCAGTGAGAAAATTGTGAACTAACATATTCCTTTTTTGTAAATAACTATTTAGTTCTTCTTCTATTACTAAATTGGGATTGAGTTTAAGTAACTTGAAAATGTTTCCTAAAGTCATTTTTGTTTTTTGTGTTTTTCCAGCTAGTTTTAAAAATTCTTCGGAAGTTAAATTATATAAATCTTTATCATATTCTGCAAGAAATTTTAAAATTTCTCCACTAGCTAATTCTATTCTTTGTGCAGCAACTAAACATCTGCCAATCTTTGAAAAAACTAAATTGACATCTACAGTTTTTTTATTCATCTATAAAGCTTTATTTAAACTTAATTTTATAACTGTCATTTTCAACAAGAAACTTTGTGTTTTCCAAAAAGCTTTCGTTGTTAGTATAGTCAAATATATTTCTTAAATATTTAAAATTAATATCTTCGGATAAAAGATTAGTAATTAAAAGAATGTCAAATGATTTTTCTTTTGAATGTCCAATTTTTACTTCAGTTGGACTAATATTGAATGAATAATTTTTTGTTACTGAACTTTTTACTTCAACAAATCGTGTTTCATCACCTTTTTTACATTCAAAATCATATCCCAAACCATCTTTACCTTTTGGAAAACCAGCCTTAATTGCATATTCCGAAACCCATTCAACACTTTCGAATTCTTTTTTCAATACTTCAAAAGCAAATTTTTCCCCAATAAAACCAATATCCTCATTTTTATATTTTTTTGATTTTCCATAGAAAGATTGTCCATATGAGCTATTTTCACTACCAGTTTTTACTGGCTCCGGAACTTTAGTAGGAGTATAATGTTCTATTTGAAAATCATTATTCTTTACTTGCTCATTAATAAAATCTAATAAATCATTAACATTATCGTTTGAAAAAGCAACTGAATTATTGGCAATATTTATTTGCAACTCACCATTATCCTTGGTTAAACTATTGAATTTTTGAATTAAATCTGTTTTTATATTTTCTACCTCATTAAAATAAACTGCATTCCTAAATTCAATATCATATTTATTATCATTGAAAATGGTATCATCAAAATTTGATATTAATCTCAAATCAGATTCTAATGCTCTGAAGTTTTTGCTGTAGATTGTTTCTAAATCTATTTTGCTAGTAACTTCAACAGCTCCATAATTAATATTTGAATAACTTTTGGAAATAGCTAATTTATGCGCATTTTTAACAACAAAATTAATTGAGTTACTTACTTTAAAGGAATTGAATTTAGATACCTGCTCACATTGTTCTATAAAGCTATTTGATTGCTTTTTGCTGAATAAAAAGGATGCGTATTTTTCTGAAAAAACTTTATGATAGGTGTATAATTGATTTTCAAAATGGCTTTCAAAATTTAAAATTTTATATCCCAAAGCATTAAAATCTACTAAATCAATTTTTATGTATTGAAATATTTTTTGAATGTATAAGAAGTTTTTACGATCTGAAAGATTGTTGTAATCTAACTTTCTGAATGTATCAAAAAACTCATCTTTATCTAATTTTACAAATAATTTACTGTGAATAAAATCACTATTTAAATCTATTTCAGATTTGAATTTTATTCCTTTTAAATCCAATATTATTTTCCAAAATCTTTGTTCTGATGATAAAACGCCTTCAAATTTTCCGATGATTTGTTTTTCAATAGTTTCATAATCTTCAAACTCTCTTTTTAGAAGATGAACCCAATTAGATGGGCTTTCGCCTAATAATAAAATAAAGTCTTTTCTGTTTTCGGTTACTTTTAAAGCACCACAAATGATGTCTGCTACAGTTTCTTTAAATCTATAATCCTTTTTTAATTCTTGATAATTAGAATTCTCACGATCTAATTTGATATAAAATATTTTTGAAATATCATCTTGTATATACTCGTATTTATTTAAGGATAAATCATTATCAACTCCATTTAATTGGTATATTACATCAATATTAAATGCTATAATAATCTTAATGTTTTTTATTGCTGATAATTCTAAATCTAATTGTGTTTTCTTTAATCCTTTTTGAAAACGGTATGCAAATAAATGAGGTTTCATTTCATTTAGTTCTCCTACGAAAGCCTCATTAAGCTTGTGATTGGATTCGACATTTTTCTGAACATTAAACTTGATATAATCTAATGGTTGTACACCAAACAAACTATAAATTCTTTGATTACCTGCACGATGTGGCAACTTGGCAATTTTTAGTTTCTTTAATAGCTCTTGGCTGAAATTTGGATTGTCAACATAGGTTACTTCACTTATGGGAGTAAAACTATTTTTCCCTTCAAAATTGGCATAAATTTGACCTGTTTCAATATATTTTTTTCTTTCGAGGCTTTCTTCAATAACTTCTCTGTTTTTAGTAGCTTCAATAATAGCTGTATAAAAACTTTGAATATTGCTTGTTGCTTCTGAAAAATGGGTATTGTGTTGGTTTAGTAATTTATATAGTGATTGAATTGTCAAATCTTTCAAACTATCTTTTAATCCTATTCTTTTTAAAAAATAATTAATTCGTTCTTCATCAATATTATTGTAAATGAAAGGTGTTGCTGTATAATTTATTTTAGGTGTTTTGACTAATGGACTCAAATTGTTGCTGTCCAACAAACAATTATTAGGTTTTGATTTTTCTCCATTTTCAACAGGTATAAAAGCTGTTTTTTGAAGTATAAAGTTAATGTATGATTTTATATTGTTTCTAGGCAAATTTCTATGATGTACTTTGTGAGGAGATGCAAATCTTAATTCACTTCTATGAAATTCTTGATTTGTTGTAAGTGTATTATACAATTCATTGTCCATTAAAAACCAAGTTAACAAATACTCAAATGATGCACCAGTAAGAATGGTATCAAAATGTTCATACCACAAAACATTACATCTAAAATCCCAACATTTTCTAATATCTGAAAAACTGCCTATTATTTCATTATATCCAACAGTATTAAAGGGATATTTTATAGATTGGAATGTAAATTTTATAAAATCATTACTACCAAGGGACCAGTCTTTAATTTCGTTATTCTCTCTTTTAGGAAAATCAGCAATACCAAGCCATTTCAAATATTTTTCTACAGAATGATTTGTCTCTAAAACTGCTAATTCTGGTAGTTCTTCAACTAAACCATTTTGCTTTAAAGATCCCACAAAAACATCTTCTTTGACTTCTTTTAGTAAATCTTCCATTAAATAACCTAGCACATATTCTTTACCGAAATATAATTTATTGGCTTCTTTTAATTCATTATTTCTTGTAAATAAATAAGGAGAAGTCAATGTTGAGGGAAAGCTATTTTTAGCATCTGTATTGTCATCTAATGAATTGTAAATACCATATAAAGCCTTGTGCATTTCGGCAATTGTATTGGCTTTATCTTTTTTACCTACTCTAATAATTTCGTTAGTGCTTGAAATAATTTTTTGAACCACGACATTCATAGCATATTCTGCTACATTGTATAGACTCAATTTATCAATTACTTGACGTGGAAGAATATTACCAAATCGAGATCTAATTCTTCTGTACAAATCTTGATTTAAGAATTGCAATTTAATGCCTTTAGGGAGTTTATAAGTTATCTCTTTAGGCGGTACAATAACAGTGTCAAAACTTTTGATTTTTTTATCATCGGAATTTATAAGTAAAAATGGTAAAGCTGGATTTTTGCCATTATAAATATCTTTTGTTTTTTCACAAACTAAAAAAATCCAATCGACACGCTGTTTTTCATTTAAATAATCATTGTCAATAATTTGATTGATTTTATTGGTAAAATCGCTGTCTTGGTATTTTAAATTAACTTTCAAAGTTGAGAAATAATAGATAATTTCTCTATCCGAAGTTGCTTGTAAAAGCGAATTAAATATTGAATAAGCTTTTTTAGGAATACTATCTTGAATAGGCACTTCATAAAACTTGATGTTTTCTGAAAGCTTTAAATATTTGTTGTTTATAGATGGAAAAATTGGGGTGTCCGCAATGGAAATTTCGATGGCTTTATTAAAATTCCAAGGTGCGTTATTCAGGCTACTATTATTTGTAACCGACGGTATAATGAGTTTTAAAGCATCATAATTGCATTTTTTTTCTTTGGTAAGATCTATTGAACAAGCCACTAACAATTTAGCTAATTTATCCAATAGCATTTTATTAAAACCGTTTTCGTCTTCAATTAATTGATTACGATTTCCAGTTAATTCAAATGAACCGTGTGCCAATACTGGATAAGGGAAATCAACATCTGTTCTGAAATAAGAAAATAGTTTTTGTATAGATGGTTTCGTATTGGGATTGTATGCAATTTTTAATTCATAGTTTTTAGTAACATCATTGTTAGTTAGATTCCCTTTTTCTTCCGAAGTAAACCACAGGCAACTGTCATTTTTTTTCTCGTCTAAAAAGTCTGTTTTGGTAATAAGAATTCCATTATCTGTAGTTTCTTTTTTTAATAGAAAATGATGCTCATCTGTTTGTACTTCAATTTCTTCGAGTTTGTTTAAAAAGATTAATATTTCCGGAATAATATCTTTATTAATCTGATCTTTTATGTCTTGATTTATGTCTTGTTTTAGACTTAATTCTATTACAGTATCATAATCAATTTCTTTTTTATGATTTGTGTCTTCTTCCAAATATGGACAGCGCAATACTGAAATTGAGAAAGACTTATTTGTTTTTCGTTTTAAAACCGTTTGAATTTCAGGATTTTCTTCTATTAATCCCTCAAGGA
The DNA here is from genome assembly GCF_002813295.1 of Flavobacterium sp. 5. Taxonomy (NCBI): domain Bacteria; kingdom Pseudomonadati; phylum Bacteroidota; class Flavobacteriia; order Flavobacteriales; family Flavobacteriaceae; genus Flavobacterium; species Flavobacterium sp. 5. The sequence continues at coordinate 202,836 of NZ_PHUE01000001.1, read as the reverse complement.
AAGTTCTCGCGTGTTGTTTAGAAAATTTTAAGTGCAGGTCATAACTAGCAATGTAAATTTCTTCTGACCAGTTGAGTACCGAACGAAATCCGAGTCCTTTTTGACCTACTTTATTTTCTTCCATTACTTTTGGACTTAAATCACTATAAATAAGTGATTCTACACCACCAATAGAAAATGGATTACCATTATTAGCTATTATTAGAGTGTTGTTTTCTAAAGTAATTTTAACCTTTTTAGGTTTGGTAGTATCACTTTCATCGTTAGCATTTTGAATCATTTCAAGTAATTGACGACCATTATATTCATCAATTATTTTGTTTTCATTGTTGAAATGTTCTACAATAAGTAAAGGGTCTTTGATATAAATATCACGTCTTTTACCAATTAAATCTAAAATATCCTGATTTGCTATAGTAAGACTATTTGATACTTCCATTTTTTCGAATTCTATTTTTTATATGTTGAACTTATTTTGTCTTTAATTATTTGGAATAACATTTAGAATTATTCCTCTTGGGTTTAATTGATTTATAGTGTATTATATTTAATCCCACTCACTAACAAATTCTTCTTTCCTTTCTCTTTCAATACTCATTTTTGAATACATAATACTTCGATTGATAATTTCTATAAATTCATAATAGTTTATATTACTTTGTTCTACTAGAAAGTCTCTTACTTTTTCGTATTGGGATAATTCAAATTGCATATTTGGTAGTCTACTATTTACTGTAACCCCAGCAGAAGTATAAAAATCAAGTCTTTTGAAAAGTTCTATATCGCAATCTTTATCTAAAATTATTTTAAGAAAATCTAACATTTTATCTCTGTACATACTTGAAATGATATTGAATATCAACTCAATCATTTTTTTGTTTTCAGTATTCAGTAATTTATTCTGTAAAAAATCAATTTCTTTTTGACTATCTCCTCTAAATGCACTTGAAAATTCTGAAGCACGATGAAGAAAAACACTTTTAAATCTTACTAAATAATTAATCATATTTTCAAAGACAATTTCGTAGTTATCCAAATCCCAAAGTTTTTTGAAATCATTTTCATTAAAATCTCTTCTCGATAAATAGTCTTTATCGTCAAAATTATATTTCAATAAATCAATTATAAAATTGGGGTTTTGTGATAAAATTATTTTTAATACTTCCAAATCATAATCAAAATGTCTTCCCGAATTATCTAAATACAAGTAAATTTTTTCAAGCTTTTTTAAGTTTTTTGCGAAAGAGGATTGATGTTGGTTATTAATGATTTTGAAAAAGTCACCATACATAAATAGATTGTCGTATAATTCAGTTTTTAGAATTATTATATCAAGTAATTTATCAATTTCAACTTCAATATTTAATTCTAAATCAGAAATCTTTTTTATAAGATGATCTATAAACCAAATATTTTTAAAATCATCTTTTTGTATTATTTCAACAAGATAATTATAGTCTTCGATTTCTATATACTTATTTGGAATTCTTGTAAAAAGTTCCAATAAATTTATATCACTATTTGTAGTTTTTATGAAAACTAATTTTAAGGTTTCAACTTTTTCTTTATTAAAATCTATGCTAGATACTATTTTACCAATTAATATGTTTTTTGAATATTCGTACTTAAAAATACATTCTAACACTTTGATAAACAAATTGAAATCTTTTTTAGAAAGATTCTCCAATATATCTGAAACGGAACTAATAATTGATGAATATCCTGAAAAATGTTCTGTATGTTGTTTGTATATTGCGTCTAAAGACTGAATAAAATCTATATACTCTTCATAAGTATAGCTTGAAAAAGCAGTAATTATTTTTTCATCTCTTTCAAATTTTTCATCTAAAAATAGCCATAACTTAAACTCTTTTGAGCTAATAAGATTTCTAACCTCTTTTTTGAATGTTATTTTTGAAAAACCAAGTGTTCTTAAGTAATTGTGCACAATTGAAGATTCTCTAAATTCGCCATTATTAAAGTTGTTTTCAAAAAAAGGAATTATTAGTTTTTTATCAAAATTGATTACTCTTATTTCACCACGATTGAGATGCGAATACCTATGTTTATCGAAGAAATCATATACACAGTCTTTTAATTCTGTGTTTTTATAACAGTCAAAAATGAACTCAAAAAGTTTAGTTCTAAAACTTTTGTGTTCTTCGGTTAGCACAATATATTCCTGATTAAAGTAAAACTGCCTTCCGTTACCGCCATAGTGGCACTCGTAACTATCAATTAGATATTTATTAGCAATGAATAGAATGATCTTGGAATAAAAAATATTATTTTCATTAACTTTTGAATATAAAAAATCAAAGAGTTTTATTTGAATTTTATAACCATATTCATAGCTAAATCTTTTGTATGTAAATGATTGTGTGAGAACTTTTAATGTTTTAGTAAATAGGATTTCGTTTGATAAACCATACTTTAATAATAATGCCAAAGCAACTTCAAATTTATTTGGAAGGTTTTGAAAATTCACTAAAAGAGCGATTATCTTATCGTCATACGATTCAGTATGGTTGTCTTTGTAAATTTCAAACTTAAGATTATCTAATTCAAATTCAGTTTTTAAACTTATAATTTTATTGATGAATACAATTGTTTCCGTTTCTAAATAAAACCAAAAACTTTCTAAAAATTTTATTGATTTATCTTGGTCATCTTTAATAGAATTCCATTTTTGATTAACATCATACAATATCAAATCTTTTATTTCATAAAAACCATAATTACTAATTATTGGATTTAAAAGTGTCATCAATGAAATTTTATGTTCGTCAAAGTGTAAATTCAATAGTTGTTTAAATGGAATATGTTGTTCTTTAATGAAAACCAAATAGAAAACATATTCTCCAAGAATTTGGTCCGCAATTTTATAGGTATTTTTGTATTCGTCGGCAATTTCATTTTTTACCAGTAAGCTTAATTTTTCTACTAATTCATTTTTGTTAATGTCAAAATACTTTGAAATTTCATCGGTTACACCTGAATTAGAAATATCAATAGATCTAAAAAGTGTTAATATTCCAGCGGTCTTTAGTAAAACTAAATCATCTTTTAGACTATTATTTGCTGATGAAAAATACTCTTCCAATATTGATGATGCATTAGTGAGTTTTTCGATTTCGTTATTTATCCCAGCAATAGCTCCCATTAGGGCAATTCTTGGATTTCCTTTTGAAATTGAATATATTTTATCTGTATAATAATCAGTAATGTTAAATTCGGGAGATTGCAAGATTTTTGCTAATTCTGATTTCTCAAAATTTGCCAATTCTATTAAACCATTTTCTTTAAGTTGATATTCAATTTCTCGTTTCAGATAATTTCTAACAGTCATTATAATTTTAATGTTACCAGAACTGAATTCGTTTTTAAAATGTATAATTGATGCTAGATTACTTTTGAGTTTATTAGCATCATCAATAACAATGATGTACTTGTTGTTTTTTGTTATTTGTATTTTTAAATCATCCCAAATTAGTTGATTATTGTTTCTAATATACTTCACAATATATCCTGGATTACTTTTCAGATAATTTGTAACTAACTGAATTGAAAATTTGGTTTTACCAACACCAGCTTGCCCAGTAATAAGTAAAAAATCATATTGCTTTAGTAATTCTACACTTTTCTCTAATTCCGTTTCTCTGTTAAAAAAGGCATTTGACAAGGGGGTAGCAAATTTTGATTTTTCATACTGAATTACAAATTCACTCATTTCTAAAATCTGACCTGTATCAATACTTAATCCCAGTTCTTTTGCTAATGAAGGATAATCTCTAAAAATAATCGTAGCAAAAGCATCTAAACCAATTACTTCTAGTTTAGTAAATTTATTTATTAAGTTTTTGTGATCATTTAGTTCTTCTTGAATTTTTGTCGTAATTTCTTGATTACATATTAAAATAATTCTAACTATTTTATCTGAAGAAATATCACTTTGATTAAAACAATGTTCAATATCTTTTTTTAGTTTTGGAACTAATTGGTTTTTGTCAATAGTTGTTATCTCACTAAAAATATAAGAATCATTATCTGAAATAAAATTATCTGGAGTTCCTTTCTTTGATTTTTCTTTTCCTACAACTAAACCAGTTGGATTCACAATTGAATACCTGTAGCCTAAATATAATCTACAAATATTAGCAAACTTATCAGGATTGCAACTTAAAAGCGCTTGTTCAATACTTGTTATCATTGTAATTGTTTAGATTATAAAAATAACTATAAAATTTTACTTTCTCTTATCATTTATATTGCTATCAAAAGCTATCAAATTAATCATCTCTCTCAACCTACTCCTTACCCGATTACCATATACATTCTCAATTTCAGAAGCTGAAAGGTTTGTGGTTATATGTGTTTGTAGTTTTTTGGAAGTGAATAAATCGTATCGAGATAATAGAATTTCTGCCATTACGTTACATTCGTTTCCAAAATATTTTAGGTTGTTTTCAGTTCCTAAATCGTCGAAGCAAATTGCTTTGGCTTCGGATTGGTAGAGTTTGCCTTTGGAGTATCTATGGATTACTTCGTAGCCGTCTTGGATAAATTCAAAACTTATGTCTCGGCAGGGTTTTACTGAAAATTTACGTTCGATTGGAGTTAGGTATTTCATCAAATTCATTAGTGATGTTTTGCCACAGCCAACTGGTACTGAAAGCATAATTCCTTTGTTGAGGTTTATATTGAATTGAAAACAGGTTTGATCATCTTTTAGAAAATAGGCGATGAGTTTGTAAACTATTGGATAATCACTTTCTGAAATTTTGAAATGATTTCCATACAATTCTACACCTTTTTTTTCGAGCCAAATGATAACTTCCTCGTAGTTATAATGGCTCTGAATAGTCTTTGTCACTTGTGGTGTTGAGATGGGTTGCTCTATTAGGTTGGTTGTTTTGTCCATTGCTTTTGAATTTAGTTGCGTTTATCATCCAATTTTGTGCTGAAGCTTGCCAATCGACCATTGGCGTTTTTCCTCCAACTAACCAACCGATACTTGAGAAATAATTAAAAAACTTTTGAGCTTCGAGTTCTAGAAAGTTTTGTTCGAGGAAATACGCTTTGATAATTTGAATAGTTGGTTTCTCGGTTGCGCCCGAAGTGAAAGCAAACTCTTTTTCTTTTTTGGCGGAACTTTTTTCTTTTTTTATATTTTCCTTTTCTAAAAAATTATCTTTAATTTCAAAATTTTCTGCTGGCGTTTGCAAGTTTAAATCGTTTGAAATGTTTGTATTGTTTATATAGTTTATAGAAGGTACTAGCGCTTGTTCAGTGCTTGTTTCAGAACTAGTTCTTTGCTTGTTCACAAGCTGTTCAGTAACTGGTAAATTTTTTTCGGTTGTGCTAACTCTTTTCTGAACTGGCTTTAAGTCTTCTGAAAAATTAAAAAGAATGACCATACTGCCTTTGAATGGATTAAATGACGGCTCATATTTGATATATCCTTTTTCGTTTAGTTCTCGCATACATTTATGATACGTTGCCTTGGAGCAAATTTTGCTTATTCGCATTACTTCATCACGAGTGATACTGATTGGATTTTGAAAACGGTTTACATTCCAAAATTGAAAAAGTGCAATGTAAAGACTAATATGGGTAGGGTTAAGACTTCTGTCTTGAACTATTCTATCGAAAAAACCTGTTAGATGTTTTATGTAATTCATCGAACTAACCATTTTGGATTGAATAAAGTAACTGTAGCGTCCACTTTATTTTCTTCTAATACTTTCATTAAATCACTATAGGCGTAATAAATAATTCCTCCAATTTTGGTATAAGATAATGTTCCATTGATACGGAGGTTTTGTAAAGTACCTGGAGAAATGTTTAGCATTTTACGTACTTCATTAGATTTGAGCCATTGTTTTTGCTGTTGCGGTTTGGATTGAATGATTTCTTTTAAATCATTCAAAAGAAGACTTCTGAATTCGTTTAAGTCTTCGCGAGTGATAACTTCGATTGCCATACTATTGTGGTTTTAAATATTTCAGACAAAGAGAAATATTAAACGAATACCAAAACAGTTACTGGGGTTGCGCAACCCCCAACAAAGTATAACAAAATCAGCCATTCAACAGAAAAAAGTTTTATTAATACGACTATTAATCTCTTATTTGTTCCATTTTGACTAGATTTGCCTAATGAATACAAAATAGAGGTATTGCCTCTATAAAATATATTGCGAAAGTTATTTAGGGCATCAGAAAACGACCAAACTTCTTATAATCAGCCTACGAATAAACTGTTCGCCTACGCTATGCGTGGGCTCGGTTTATCGTGGCTGTAGGTGCTTGGTCGTACCTCTGATGCTGATGATCGATGTCCCACGCTGTTGTTTGTACCAATACCAAAATGGGATTTTTTCGTATATCTTAAAAAGATTTAGTTATGAAAGAAGCAACAACAATTAGTCCCGAATTGCAAGGATTTATGAATTTACATAAAATCCCAAATATTTCAGAATTGTTACTAATTAGTGATGAAACTTTACTTACAATGAATAGTTTTGGATGGAGAATGTTGAAGGAGGTTTTAAAACTTCGTCAATCCGAGTAGTTCAATTATTTTTTCACGGATAACATTTTTTGTAGACGTTTCAATATTGTAGTATTTTGATTTTATGCTATCTGTCGATATTTTATCGGTGTTTGCTGTTTTGAAATTTTCTGAAATAAAACGAAATATATCTGCTTGATTTTTATGTTTTATTACCCCTGTTTCGATTAATAATGCGAAAAAATAACTCAACTGTGCTACTGATAATCCGGTAAGAAATTTGATTTTAGCTTCATTGGTACATACATTAGTAAATTGATTGGCATCCAATTTCATTTTTTTAGATAAATATTCAATTTCTTCTTCAATCCAACTTATGATCTGCTCTTTTATTGAAGGTAAATTTTCATTATACTTTATGAACGTTCGAGTTTGTTTTTGATTGTAATTTTTGAGTAATCTGTAAAGAATATCAATCTTTTGGATATTGTTTTCTTGTACGGATAATTCCATTAAAATACCATCAGTCAAATTATCAAAAAACTGTGTAGAATTAAAGTTTAAATCGAAAAGACATTCTTTGATTATTTCTTCAGAAATATTTTCGAAATGTATTTGTTTGTAAAGAGCTATTATGAATTCTGAACAATAATTAAATTCATAATAGGTCAATTTTTCTTGAATGTTTATTGTTGCAATTTTTAACAATGGTTCATAAGCCAATTTTAATAATTGGTCATTTATGTTACTTTCTAATAATCGTGATTTGACTTTTTTAAGTTTGTTTGTAATTTCAAAGTCTTTGACTAAAGTGGAACGATAGGGGATTTGAATATTTACATTGAGATAGTTTCTATATTCTTTTTCAATAAAACGAAGTAATTTTTCAAGGTAGATATAGGTGATTTTTAGACAATCAATTTTATCATAATTATTAGAAAATTGATAAAGATCTGATGAGTTTTTTGGATTGATTTCCTTGATTAGGCGATGTGCTAAATTCTCTAGGGCGTACTGTTTTCTATGAATGTATTGTTCAATTCGTTCTTTTATTTTGAACTTAAATACTCGTTCTTTATTTATTTTCTTGATTTTTGAATTTTCATTTTTTAATGAATGATAGCAATAGAGAAAGAATCGTTTTTCTTGTAATAGATCCTCGATTTCACACTCTTGTAAAACGTATAAAGTATTCTCATTTTTAGTACACCAACGTAAACTACTTTGGTTCTCCGGAATGTTTAATTCATCAAGTATTTGTGGAATAAAAGGCTCAAATTCTTCAACAATTTCAGACTCCTTGAAGTTTAGTTTTGTTACTTTTGGATGTAGATTGTGAATTGGTTTTTTGATAATGTATTTTGTTTTTCCATTTTGTTTGATGAAATCTACTTGAGAAATAAGAAAACTTTCAGAAGTAAAATTTTCTACAAAAGGTGTTAGATCGTTGCTAAAAATAATCTTTGGGTTTTTGATTTCTTTTAGGATTCTATCGTAGTTTTCTAGAATGTATTTTGGCTTCATACTTTGTTTTATGTGCTTAATCTTCGTGTCTAGTTTTTTTGGTTTTATTTGGATTTGAAATCAGAAAGTAGTTGTTTAATTCTTTCTTTCAAATCTCCTTGATTTCCAACTTCTTTATTTTCAATAGTTTTTGCCCATTCCATAAATTCAGAATTGTGAGGTGCTTTTCGACCCGTTTTTAAATTTATTGGAATAAGTATTGATCTCATAATAGCTTTTATTTGATTTTGCTCTTCATTCATCATAATTGTTTCTAAATGAAGTGATTCAATGTCTAAATTCAATAATGTGGATTGAATCGTAACGATTTCATTAAAAACGGCTGGTCGTAAATATGTAATTTCGTGACTGTTAATTACCCAAGCTAAATCATTTTTATAATACTCATTAAAGTCAAAATTGTAAAAGTCTTTTAAATGATCTTCACGTGCATTGATTAAATAATCTAGGTATCTTGAATTGTTTAAATGTCCAAACATATCACAATCTGGAAATCGAATTTTATACTTTGAATTTGGATTTTTGTTCATAATTCTAATTTTTGAGGTGTTTTATTGCAAATTTTTAATTTCTTGAAAGCTTAAAGATTCATCTGCAAAATCAAATTGACCTGTTTGTTTAATACTTTCTATTGATTCAATAAAACGGGTCATAGTATTTCGATAAAGTGAAGCTCCAAGACTTATCCTTTTTACTCCGATTTTCGATAATTCTTCAAAATTTGAGTTAGAACCCTTGATACCCATTAATACATTCAAAGGTTTATCTATTGAAGTTACAATAGATTGTATTTCTTCTTTTAAAATTATTCCAGGAGCAAAGAGAACATCGGCACCAGCCATTTGGTAAGCTTGTAATCGTTTTATTGTATCTTTTAAATTTGGATTTCCAATGAAATAATTGTCAGCACGAGCTGTTAACATAAAAGGGAAATTCAAACTTTTAGCAGCTTCTGAAGCAGCTTTAATTCTTTCTACAGCCAATTCTAAAGGATAATTTTTATTAGAGTTCGTGTCTTCGATTGAAGCTCCAACTATTCCAGTTTCAGCTGCTTTTATTATAGTATCATAAATCATTTCTGGTTTATCAAAAAAACCGTTACCAAGATCTGCGGTAACTGGTAAATTAGTAGCCGATGTAATCTTTTTCAAATGAATTAATACTTTTTCTAAAGGCAATTCATTATCAGAAACTCCTTCCGATAAGGCTAATGCGGCACTAGAAGTAGCCAAAGCTTTAAAACCAAAATGGGCTAAAATTTTTGCAGAAGCAATATCCCAAGGATTTGGAATTATGAAAGTTTCATTATTCAAATGATGAAGTTTCTCAAACAGTAATCCTTTTTCAAATTGAGTAGCCATATAGTAATTTTTTTAAGATTTTACTTTTCCATAATACCTAAAATCTACAATTTTCCCTTTTGTAGTTTTGTAATCATTTTTGATAATCCCTTCAAATTCAAAACCACATTTTTCTGCAACACCTATTGATGATTTATTTGACTGATGTATTCGTAATAATAACTTATTGAATTTTAATTCATCGAATAAATATTCTGAAAGATGAATTATTGCTTTTGTCGAAATACCTTTTCCGGTATAATTTTCATCTATAAAAAAACCTAATTCTGCTTTGGGAATGTTCCAATCGATATTTTTTATATCAACAAATCCAATTGGCTTTTTGGTTTTCAAATCAATCACTAAATAAGGGTAGTAGCTCTTGTTTAAAATTTTAATTATCGAGTTATTAATGAAATTTTCAACATCGTCTTCTGTTTTTGTTTGTGCAACAATACCTACTACAAAATCTTCAAGACGACCAATGTTATTTTTTATTAGTTGAAAAAAACACTTCTTATCATCTCTTTGCAGTAAACGGAGTTCGTAGTTATCAAATATCATTGGTTTTTGCTATTGGTTTTACTTTATATTCTAATAATGCTACATTTAAATTTCGATGTTGGATGGGAAGTTCTTTTGTATTGGCTGTTTTGTAGTTTTCTAAAAATTGAAAGCCATAACTTTTATAATAATCTATTATTGTGGTATTTTCAGCCCAAGTATCCATTCGTATTGTATCTAATTTATTTTTATAAGCATATTCTATCGCCCAATTCAATACTTTTTTAAATTGCTTTTGTCCTTTGAATTTTGGGTTTACTGTTATTCGATGTAAATAAATAGAGGTTCCTGTATCTTTTTCTCGCCATATTAATGGATCATTGAAGCAAACACTGAAAATGCACAATATCTTTTTATTTTCTACAATTTTAAATTGAAGCAGTTTACTGATTTCATTCTCAAGAAAGGCTTTGTCATAACTGTCCCAACCTTTATAATTATTTCTTTTTTGATAAGCTATTGCTTCTTCAAACATCCAGCAAATCATTTCTAAATCATTTGGAGAAGTGTTTACAATGTGGTATTTTGATTCCATTTTAAATCGATTGGATTTAGGATTGATTAGCAATATTTTATTTCCCTAGTATTGGCAAATATTCTTTCCAAGGACCAACTTCTTCTTTGTATTGTTTTGCTAATACACGTGATATTTGAGATAAATGATTTAGGTCGTGTAATGTCCAAGTTGCTATAAGTTGGGATAATTTTACAGTTCCAAAAACTGGATGTATTGCAGTTTTATTTAAATCATCATCATCAATTTGCATTGCTTTTAAATCATTGATGTTCTGATTTCGTCTTTCTTTAAATTCATTTAAAAGTTCAGAGATACTTCTTTCTTTATAGTAATCTATATCATCCATTCTTATAAAACTTTCCAAGCTTTTTTCTTTGTTTTCGGAAAGGATTATATGGATTCTAGGAAGCCAATTTGTTTTTTCTCCATTAATAAGATGTATTACTATTTCAAATGGGCTCCAGGTGTTTTCTCCTTCGTTATTGTGAAGCCACTCACTACTTAATTGATTTAGATTGGCTTTTAAAACAAAAGGAGTTGAAGTAAGAATTTCTATTGATTTATCTATTGTGAATTTCATATACGTTTTTATAAGACTGTGTTCAACTGTTTTATTTCTTCATAAATTTTAATTGTAGCTGGAACTTTTAGCTTTAATTCTTTACCATATTTTATGATTGTTACTGCAAATAATTCTAACTCATTTTGGCTTTTTTTGGACTGGACATCTAATTGTAATGAAGTTGGTGTATGGTAAGGAAAAGTTGCTGCTTTTTCAAAAGTATCTGCAATAATTGTGTCTGATAGTTTTATGCCTTTTAGATTTGTAATTTTCTTTATTTCGGCCATTATGGCTAATGCTTCCATTTTTAAATTATCTTCTTCGTTGACTTGACCTATTGACTTGTTATATCTTGCTGTAACTAATCCGAAACTTGCAATGAAGAAAAATTTAGTCCAAATTTCTGGTAATGAATTCTCTTTAAATTCCATATCAATTCCTGCATTTTTAAGTGTTGATACTATTTCATCAGGTGAAAATTGTTGATGTAAAGGGTCTTTACCAAGTATGATTTTTCCAGCCTTACCCTTGTGTTCTATACAGGCTTTTTCTTTGATGTGTGAAGCTACATATACACAAGCTGGAAGTACAATACCATTAGGAATAATTCCACGTATTCTTTCATAGATATCGGCTCCATTCATTAAAGGTAAAATAATAGTATCATTCTTTATTTTCTCCTTAATAGTTAAACAAACGGCTTCCAGATCGTATTCTTTTACACAGATTAAAAGTAAATCTGAAACTGGTAAATCATTAAGGTTGTCAATTAAGTAATTTGGGTACGCTTTACTATTTGAATGTTCGGGTGAAAGCAATGTTAATCCATTGTTTTTGATGATTTCATATGTTTCGTTTCTTGCAACAAAAGTGATTGCTATATCTAAAGAAACACTATAAGTTTGAGCTAATTTGAAACCGAAGTATCCTCCAACACCTCCAAGTCCTATTACTGTTATTGATTTTTTCATACTTTAAGATTTCAATTGATAAATAATACGTCTTTTTTTATTGGTGCAAATAATAATGTACCATCCATCATTCCAGGAATAATTAATTGGTTTTTGAAAATTGTAAAATCAGCTGGACCACTAATTGGCTCTTTCATTTTTACAACAGAAATTTTGCCATTTGATAATTGCATTGAAATTATAATTCCTTTTTTTTCAAAAGATACCCAATTACTGAAGTAGAGTACATCATCATAAATGAAGATTCCATCATAGTACCCTTCTGTTTTAGTTATTTGAGTAAATTGATTGTTTATAAGATTTATATAACCTACAATTCCATTAGGTTTGTTGTCACTTCCAAAACCATTTACGTATATACTGTTTTCTTTTTGGTAACAGAATAATCCGTTAATACCATCAATTATTTTATCGGTTTTAATTTCTGAATAGGATTTATCAGTTAAATTAACTTTGAAAAGTTTACTTATATCAGTAGCCGAAACGTATAGAGTGTTGTTGTCCCAAATAGCTATATCATTTAAGAATGACGTGTCTTTGCTAAAATCAATTTCATATAATTTATTTCCTGTTTTTATATCAATGGCTACTAAACTATTAATATCATTGATATATAAAATTCCTTTGTCAATTGCTAATCCTTTTGGTGCATTTAATATTTCTTTTACGAAATTAGCATCTAATATTTTTCCGTTTTTATCTAGTTTAATTATGTGTCCATCACCATCTTTTGTAGTTGGATTTAGTTCTTTACCAATATCAGCTAGATACAAGCATTTTCCATCCGTTGCGACACTTTCTACGTGATTAAAACCAGTAATGGTCTTTTGAGCATTCATATTTATTACCATTAGCAGGTAAAATAAAAGGTTGCTTTTTAGGATATTTTTCATAGCTATGTTTTTTTTCTATTAATGAACAATGGCAGGTGTTTGAAAGTTTTATTCGTTTAGGATTAAACAAAATCGTTGTTTTTTTCACCTGAAATTAAATTTTGATATAATTCATAGGCACTTCTTTCAATCCAACATTCGGAAAGTCTATTGTTCGCTACAGTCCAAATTGCAATTCCCGAGAATGATATATGTCGATTATCAGGTTCTAACCCGAAAAGACCATTATTTCTTCCAGAACAAATCCATCTTGAAACAACTTTATTTTCTTTTTCATTATAGAAAATATCTACACTTTCTGTTTTTGCATCTAGAAGTTGTTTTTGAAATTCACCTACCCAATTTTTAAATTCATTTCTTCCTGTTACTACTTTTCCAGCTGTTGTGATACTATAATCTTCGGTCATTAATTCGTCAATTGCACCCAATTCGTGTGGATTATGCCAAACTCTGTCGAAAAATTCTAAAACAAGTTTTTCGGGGGTTCTAGAGAATGAATTATTAGATTTGTTTTTCATTTTTTTTATTGTTTCATTGTGATGTTGCACGTGATAAATAGTGAAATAAAGTATTTCCCTGACTGTAATTTTTCCGAAAATTGGATGTGGGCAACTGTACATCTCCAATTCTTCTTCTGACCAATTTTGCAAGTTTGTAATAAACACAGCAAGTGAATCTTTTCCTTGGCTGACCAATTCCTCTATTTTGGTTTCTAGATTTATTTCTGGTTTAAAAGCGTCCGTTGTTTTTACACCATTTTCTAAAGCATTTCTAAACATTTTAATGCTAATTTCATAGTTAGCAGAGACTCTTTCAGACAATCCGAAATTGGATTTGATACTTGCTTTTGGAAGTGCTAAATAGTTACTTAATCGTAACAATCCAATTGTTATATGTTGCACATTTTGACAAACAGACCATTTGCCGTTTATAGAAATTGCTGGGTTTGGTAACTGAATTGCGGTTTCCCAAAATACTGAATGGAATGTATTCAGATTGTCTATAATTTTGCTCTTATTCATCTTTATCGTTTTTTAAAAACTCTTCCGTAAAGTGTTCTTTGTGTTTTTCTTTAGAAAATTTTTCAGCATTGTAGGTTTTTGAATTTCCTTTTGGAATAGAAAGAGATGTCCAATTTTCATTGCAAATCATTTTTCCAATAAAAACTATTTGACCAATATGGTAGGGATAATGTGCCAATTGTCTATTAATCGCTTCTGTTATAGAATGACCTTGATTTCGGATATAGATTGTTTTTGAAAAATCATCTTCTTGCAAAGAATTCAAGGTATTAAAAAGACAATTCCAGCCGTCATTCCATTTTTGTATAAGTTCGGTTTTGGTTTTAATATTATTCTCAAATTCTTTATCACGATTTCTCCATTCTTTTTCTCCATCAGAAGTCAAGAAATCTGTCCATCGAGAAAGCATATTTCCTGATAAATGGTTTATAATAATTGCTATGCTATTACTTTCTTCGTTGTATTGCCAAAATAATTTATCATCAGGCAATTGTGCAATGGTTTTATCACCTAACATTTTGTAGTATTCAAATTGTTTTTTTGCACTTTCTAAATAATCTGTGTTCATAGTATTTGAATTTTTATGTTGATTTATTACTGATTACAATATTCCAGTTTCAAGTTGTTCTAAATAAATAAAATCAGGAGCTTTTACACCAGCTTCGTCTCTAATTTTGACAAGCTTTGGAGATTGGAAGAAATCTTTTGCTTTATCAAGTGAAGACCAAACTGAAAAATGTACAATCTTGTTTGGCTCGTTTTCGTATTTAAGAACTTGGTATGATATTTCTCCTGCTTCTTTTCTAATTCCAGAAGCATTATCAAATATTTTTTTCCAAGTATCATAGTTTTCGACTTCGTGTATAATAAGTACGTATTTCATATAGTGCAGTTTTAAGTGTTTTTTATAATAAATATACCGATTGGTATTTTTTTAATCAAATTTTTTTAAGTCTTTAAATCAGTGATCATTTTTGCTAAAAAATCCATTGTAACTTCAAGTACTTCTGAACTACCAGTAACTTTGGCTTGCATTACTGCACCTTCTATTAGCGACATTAAAATGAATGAAAATTCATTTGCATTTGTAGAGGCTTTAATTTCATTTCTTTCAATGCCTGTTTGGATTGATTTTTCAATTGCCTTTTTCCAGAAATTAAGTGCCGTGATGGCTTTTTTTCTCAACAAAGGATGTGTATCATCAGCTTCTGTAGAAGTATTTAATATTGGACATCCAGCTTTTAAGATAGGTAGTTCTAAAAATATTCTATAAGTTTCAGGGTATACCAAAAGTCTGTCAATCATTTTGGGGCGGACTTCAATTTGCTTTCTTAAATAGGCAACTATTTGATTATAGTTATAGTCAAAAGCTTCTAAAGCTACTTCATCTTTATTTTCAAAATTACCATAGATACTGCCTTTAGTTAGTCCTGTAGCTTCCATTATATCATTCATCGAAGTTCCAATATATCCTTTGGCATTGAATATAGGAGCTGTTTTCTCAATTATGAATTGTTTGGTACGTTCTGCTTTAGACATCATCAAATACGGTTAATTTCAAACAAATATAATCAAAATATACCAATTGGTATTTATTTTTAAATTATTTTGCTTTCAGTTGCTATAATTTGATTATTAGAGTAAAATTTATTTTTTAAAATTTTCATATCCTCACCAACTTTTCTATCCAAAACTTTTGCATAGTGTTGTGTTGTTCTCAAATTTTTATGTCCTAACATTTTACTTACACTTTCAATTGGAACTCCATTAGTTAATGTTACTGTCGTTGCAAATGTATGTCGGGCAATGTGGAAGGTTAGTTCTTTTTCTATTCTACAAACTCCAGCTATTTCTTTTAAATAGGCATTCATTTTTTGATTTGACAGAATAGGGAGTAGCTTATCTTCATTATTACTTTGCGGATGATCTGAATATTTATCAATTATCATTTGAGTAACTGGGAGAATTGGAATTTTAGAAGCACTTTCTGTTTTCTGTCTATGTGTGAATATCCATTGTTCACCATCAATACCAAAGCTTATATGGGACTTTGTCAAGTTTTTGACATCTATGTATGCCAAGCCTGTAAAACAGCTAAAAAGGAATATATCACGAACTAGTGATAGTCTTTCCGTTTTAAAATCTTTCTCTATGATAGTTTGAATTTCAGTTTCACTTAAATATACTCTTTCGACTTCTTTTACTTTTGATTTGTAGTTTCCAAAAGGGTTTCTTTCAATCCAATCATTGGCCAGACAGATTTTAATTATTTTATTAAAGTTCTTGATATATTTTACGGCTGTGTTATTGGCACAATTACGAACACTTCTCAACCAAAATTCATAATCAGTAATAAATGCGTGATCTATTTTGGTAATATCAATATCAGAAATATTGTACTTCCATTGCATAAACTCAATAGTGTGATTTAAAGAAGTGGTGTAACGCTCTAATGTTCCTGCAGCGTATTCTTTACCAATAAGTTCTTTTATTTTATTGTTATGGTCCTGGAAGATAGGAACGAGCATTCTTTGTTTTTCATCTGTTCCTTGTAGTTTTGCTTTTAATATAGATGAGGTTGCTTGTTCTTTGTCTTTTAAAACTTGATGATGTGCTTCGTAAACTTGTTGCTCTAATGTCTTAAGATACGCATTTAATGATTTTATTTCTATACTAGAACCAATTACTTTTTGAAGTTTGTTATCCCATCGCTCTGGTTGGATTGTTCTTTTTGCAGAAATTTCTTTTGGAACTCCATCTATTGTAATTCTTAAATAGATTGGAGCTGTGCCATCAGCTTTGATTTTTCCTTTCTTAACAAAGAAAAGTAAGTTGAATGTTTTGTTCATAATGTGGTGACTTTAGGTTTATAAAATTATCCTTTAAAATCACTTGAAACAAGATGTTCAAAACGTGAACCCCTTATTGTACAAGTGTTTCAGCGCTTTTTAGTGACCTATTTACTCTTTAAAAAAATGGGTCACTGATAGAATACCATTTTATGAACTTTATTGGTATAGCCACTAATGAAAAAACGCCGTAAAACATAAGTTTTACAGCGTTTTAGCTCTTTTTGCTTTTCAGCTCGCGGAGAAAGAGGGATTCGAACCCCCGGACCTGTTACAGTCAACAGTTTTCAAGACTGCCGCATTCGACCGCTCTGCCATTTCTCCAGTATGTCACATCATTTTGTGATTGCGAGTGCAAATATAGTAGCTTTTTCTA
Organism: Flavobacterium sp. 5; assembly: GCF_002813295.1. Classification (NCBI taxonomy): domain Bacteria; kingdom Pseudomonadati; phylum Bacteroidota; class Flavobacteriia; order Flavobacteriales; family Flavobacteriaceae; genus Flavobacterium; species Flavobacterium sp. 5. Next base: position 185,705 of record NZ_PHUE01000001.1, on the reverse strand, counting down.
GATAAAAAAATATTTAGTGCATATAGAAGCTTTTATTAATTAAAAAAATAAAACTTTTAAAGGAGTAAGGGTTTTAACTTATTGAAAACTAGTTGATGTGATCAACACTGGATTGTTGGAAATTTTTAATTTGACTTATGATTTACTTGGTAAAGTGTATTAATCAATAATTAGAGAGCGTACTTGTTCCTGTTTTTGACAAGTATATTGGTAAAATCCTTCTATAACCAAAAAATCGTTGTCTAGTTTGTTATGATCAGTTCTGATGTTTTGGGGGTAGCTCTTTCCTGTGGTGTGTAGAATGTCTTTTGATTAGAGGCATTGGGGTAGGACGATATAGATCGTTTGGCACCTGTTTTTAGAAAGGGATTGTTCTTGTCTAGTTATTGTAAATCAATCCTCTAACCTGGAAAATATTTTCGGCTAAACGAATATATGAATAAAAAAGTTGATTTCACTAAAATCTAAATTGTTTCTCATTAAGTTAATGGTTGAAATCATGGATTGAATTCCCATTTTATCATCACCAACATAATTCACAAAGGAATAATCGTCTCCGTCTATATTGTTGTCATAATCAGGAGAAAGTACAAACCAACTACTAGGAGCAGGTGTGGAATTCGCTCTTTCATATTTTTTTAGAACTTTAAATAATAAACCAACACTTTTTGCTCTGCTATAAGGTGGTTTTCCAATAGTTTTTAATGTTTCTAAAGCTTCTGTATCATTTCTGTCTTCAGCTATTTTATAAATTTTAGTATACAATTCCGAATAAAGTGTTTGCGGCGGCGGTTTCAGGTGCAGGAATCAGTGACCCTATAGCATTTTATTTTAATCTGGGGCAGAATGGCAATATAAAGTCTGATATGTGGCGGTTTGAGAGCCAGTAGTGGAGAATGGGTAAATCGCTGTATGCGGACAAAGAAGGCTATTTACGAAACTCGCCAATCCTGCATGCCGAAAATATAAAAACTCCGTTATTGCTCTGGTCGGGAAAAAAGGACCGCATTGTTCCAATACATAAGAGCGAAGCCTTTTATCTTGCTTTGCAGCGGTTAAGACTGCAAAATATATTTCTGGCATATCCCGATGAAGGGCATTCAATTTCAAATACAGAAAATCAAGTCGATCTGACCAATCGGGTACAGCAGTGGTTTGACTATTTTTTAAAGGATAAAACGGATGAAGAGTGGATTTCGAAAGGCACTACCTTTGATTAGAAGAAAAATAATGCAGTTTCTTTACTGGAAACTGCATTATCCTCTTAAATGAAATAAGAATTAATTACGGTGCAATTGTACATTACGATTACCCTCATTGTCTTTACCGAAAGCCTCAAAGTTTGATGAACTCAAACAAGTCTGACCCGATGTAGGGTTACACTCAACAGTTACTTTAGCGCAACTGCTTTCCAAAGGACTATGAATGTAGGCAGTAATCGGTGAAGCCATTTTACTTTTGCCGGACTCATTGGTACTTGCGGTACCCGCACTCGCTAATGCAAACGCAGCTAACGGCAGCGCAAACATTTTTAAAAGATTTGTTTTCATAATTACTAAAATTAAAATTATTTAAATGTGATCTACTCTTTTTTACAGGTTTTCGTTCTTCAGTCCTGCTACTGGCCAGTATATTTTAATGTCATGTTTTTAATCTTGTCATTGCGGGGAGTTGCGAGGTACGTGGCAAAGCAACCACGCTATCAATAATCACTACTCATCATCATTCCCCCAATCTTGTCATTCTGACGAAGGAAGAACCTCCACAAGCAACTCCACAATCCATATAAAGCAGCAATATCACCCAATCTTGTCATTGCGAAGAACGAAGCAACCGCACTATCAATAATCACTGCTCATCATCATTCCCCCAATCTTGTCATTCCGACGAAGGAGGAATCTCATCAAGTAGCTCGACAATCTTAATAAAACAATCCTTTTAAAAAAAACTATTAATTTTAAGGTTGTGAAATCGAAGATTCAGCTAACACCAATCAAAATAAAAGTCAAGTGAGCTAAAAAACTAAAAGTCAAATTCAATTATTTCAGGACGGGACAGGGTGCACAGCAAAGCCTACTCAAAGGCATGGATACTGTATGAAGAGTGTATGAAAATAAAAAAGAAGATTAAATACAAAAGTAGGAGAGGAAGTGTCAGATTCAGAAGGCATAAAAACAAAAAAACCGATTAGTTTCCTAATCGGTTTCCTTTTGCGGAGAAAGAGGGATTCGAACCCCCGGACCTGTTACAGTCAACAGTTTTCAAGACTGCCGCATTCGACCGCTCTGCCATTTCTCCAGTATGTCGCCATCATTTTGTGATTGCGAGTGCAAATATAGTGAGTTTTTCTAGATCACAAAACATTTTTTAATAAAAAAAACAACTGTTTTTTACAACAAGCTTAAGTGTTTTGTTTTGTGTGGGTTAGCGCGTTGTTTTGTTTTGCCTGTTTTAAAAAACGGACTAATACGTTACATATTCTGTAATTTCAAGACCATAACCAATCATCCCAACACGTTTTGTTTGTTGTGTATTAGACACTAATCTAATTTTTGAAATATCAATATCATGAAGAATTTGAGCTCCAATTCCATAATCTTTGGTATCAATAACTACTTTTGGAGCTTTCATTGTACCATTCGATTGTAATGCTTTCAATTCGGAGATTCGATTAAGCAAATTCACAGCCGTCATATCCTGATTAATAAAGATTACAGCACCTTTTCCGTCTTCATTGATGATTTTAAACATATCATCCAGTTGTTGGTCCACGTTATTGGTTAAAGTGCCTAATAAATCATTATTTACCTGCGAGGAATGAATACGGGTTAATATAGCTTCTCCAAGATTCCATGTTCCTTTCGTTAAAGCAATATGAATTTGTTTGTTGGTTGTTTGTTCGTAAGCTCTTAGTCGGAAAGTTCCAAAACGGGTTTCGATATCAAAATCTTCTTTTTTAACAATCAGACTGTCATGTTGCATTCTGTAGGCAACCAAATCTTCAATTGAAACTAATTTTAAATTGAACTTTTTCGCTACAACAACCAATTGTGGTAAACGGGCCATTGTTCCATCCTCATTTAAAATTTCGCAAATAACCCCGGCCGATTTAAAACCAGCTAATCTTGCAAAATCAATAGCAGCTTCTGTATGTCCTGTTCTTCTTAAAACACCACCTTGTTTGGCAACTAAGGGAAAAATGTGTCCAGGACGCGCTAAATCGTGTGGTTTGGTATTTGGATCGACTAATGATAAAACAGTCTTAGCTCTGTCAGCAGCAGAAATTCCTGTGGTAACTCCATTTCCTTTTAAATCAACAGAAACCGTAAAAGCAGTTTCCATATGATCGGTATTGTTGCTAACCATGGCACGTAAGTCAAGTTCCTTGCATCGGCTTTCGGTTAATGGCGCACATATTAATCCACGACCATGTGTGGCCATAAAGTTGATCATTTCAGGAGTTATTTTATCGGCAGCAGCCAAAAAATCACCTTCATTTTCGCGATCTTCATCATCAACAACAATTATTACTTTACCTTGACGAATGTCTTCGATAGCTTCTTCTATAGTGTTGAGTTGTATTTTTGTGGCAGACATTTTATTCTTTATTTTGAGATGGAATTATTTTTTGATACACTTTTTGAAATGCTTTTTGGATAGGCGTAAAGAGTACGTCTAAATTGATTAAACCAATATCATTTGTGGCACGATAGGTTAGTAAAAGTGCTAGTGGGGTTAAGATTATTGATGACATCCAGGAACCAAGAAAAGGAGCTAAGCCATCTTCTTGCGAAATTCTTTTGCCAAAAGTATTGATAAAGTGAAAGGAAATAAAGATCAATACAGCAAATACGATTGGCAAACCAATGCCTCCCTTTCGAATAATAGCACCCAAAGGAGCACCAATAAAAAACATTAAGAAACAAGCATATACAATGACAAACTTATCATTTAAAGATAAAATATGGACGTTTATGTTTTTCTTTTTATTGTCTAGTTCTGTTTTTGTAGCATCAATAGAATACAAATTGCTTTGAGTACTACTACTAGCTGCATTTAAGATTTTACTTTTTTGTTCGTTATTGTAAACCGATAATAAATTTTTTAACAATGGTTTTTTTTGGGTTTGAACAGGAGGACTATTATTGTTTAAAGTTTGTATCCTGGTACCGCTATTTTCTGAAAAAGCAATAATTTCTGCATCTCTATTTTTAGTCAATGAATCTAAAGTGTATTTTAAATCACTAACATTTAGCATGTTATTGTTTGATACCGATTCGTCTTTGGTATCTACTTTATTCATTTGAGATAAATCTATGTTAATGCGGTATTTTTTAAACGAACTTTTTGCAAATGGTAATTTTCCTCTCTCCTCATACTTTTTGGGTACGATATCTTGATAGTAATTACCATCATTCAAAACTAATTGAAGAAGATTGGTTCCTTCGTTACTAACTAATTCTCCATCTGTAGCACGGATTACAGTTTTGCTGCCATCACCATTTTGAGATTTTTGATGAATCGTAATGCCAGTAAGATGATTTCCGTTTTTTCCTGACTTTTTATTGACCTTAATATTATACATTCCAACATCGCTGAATTGTCCTTCGGTAATAGCAAGAGCAGGTTTGGCTTGTGCAATGTTTTTTCTGAAATTGATGAACTTAAATTCAGCATAAGGAATTACATTGTTTGCAAAGAAAAAGGCAATAATACTCAATATAGTAATGGCAATAGTCAAGCTTCTCATGGCTCTTTGCAATGAAATACCAGATGATTTCATCGCAGCAAACTCATAATGCTCAGATAAATTTCCAAAAGACATTATTGAAGCCAGTAATATAGAAAGAGGCAATACTAAAGGTATAATTCGTGGCATCGCAAAAGCCAAAAATTTAACGACCATCATGAAGTCTAGGTCTTTACCAGCTAAATCGGCAATAAATAACCAAACTGTTTGAAGTATGAATACAAAAAAGAGGATTACAAATACCGTAGCAAATGTACCTAGAAATGTTTTTAATAAATATTTGTCTAGAATTTTCACTAAATAATTAGTCTAATTTATTGATGGTATAGTTAGGATATTTACTTGCCGCAAAGGTAAATTGATTTTTTGGTAATGCTTGGTTTGTTTTAAAAGAATTCACTGTTAAGGTAGTTTTTGTTCCTTTTTTACCAATTTCAATTACATTGTAGAGGTTGTTGGTTTTAGAATCAACACCTACTAAAATCTCTTTTCTTTGATCTTTTGGATTGGTAGAAACCAGTTTAATGTATTGTATTTTTTTACCGTTAACATTTTGAACAATATCCATCGAAAATTTATAGCCTTTATTAAAAAAAGTCAACATTTTTGAAGGAGTAATGGTAGTTTCATCTTTTTCATTTAGTGTAGAAACAGTAATTTCTTCATCTTCGGGAACAATAGTATATGTTTTTTTTCCATCAAAAAGCTTAGTAATTCCCATGAAATTCAAAACATATTGATTGCCTTTCATAACAACAGTTCCTTTACTATCCTGATTGATATTCTCTTTAGCATTATTTAATGAATATTTAAAATCAATGGTAATGTTATCGTAACTTTTTACTTTGGCAGTTACTTTGTCTAATAAGGCCTTTGCTTTTGTATCTTGTGCCTGAGTTGTTAATCCAATAAAAAAGACCATTGTAAGTGCCAAAATTGTTTTCATTCCTATTTTCTTTTGTAGTATCATTTGTTCTGTGTTTTGTTGTCTGCAAATTATTTTATTGTGTTCCGTAATTATTAGGGCGTGACTCTATTTAGGAAAGGGGCTTATTTATGTTTGCGGTCATTAGCCCCTTCCCTAAATAGAGTCGGGCTATCCGCGCTACTTCGGTAGCTAGCTTCTATCCCTCACGCAAACCGAGTAATAAGAAATTTGGTGCAAAAGTAAAGAGCTAAAAAGTTAAAAGCATTAAAAAAAAGCTAAATTTCATTCTCTGCATTCTATTTTAAAATTCTGTCTTCCACACAAACCACATCACCCAATCTTTGTCATATCGACGAAGGAGATATCTTCACAAGTGGCTCGACAATCTAATTCAAAAATATTTGCTTTTATAAATTCAATATTGAGGAATTGTATTGCGGAGATCCCTCGTTCCTCGGGATGACAATATTGCGGTCTTAATGCTGCAAACTGAACATTACAATCTAATTCTCGTTATTAAAAAACTGTTCTAATCCAGTCAAATCCTGAATGTTTACACTTCTGGCTTTACTACCTTCAAAAGGACCTACAATTCCTGCAGCTTCTAGTTGGTCAATTAATCTACCAGCTCTGTTGTAACCCAATTTTAGTTTTCGTTGCAATAATGATGCCGAACCTTGTTGAGCGTTTACGATAACTTCAGCAGCTTCTCTAAATAAAGTATCTCTTTCTGAAATATCCATTTCTAAGCTTGGACCGCCATCTTCTCCAACAAATTCAGGGAGTAAATAAGCAGTTGCGTACGCTTTTTGTGAGCCAATAAAATCTACAATTTTTTCAACCTCTGGAGTATCTACAAAGGCACATTGTACCCTTACAACATCATTCCCATTAGAGTATAGTAAATCTCCACGACCAATTAATTGATCTGCTCCTTGTGTATCTAAGATAGTTCTTGAATCAATTTTTGATGATACTCTAAAAGCAATTCTAGCAGGGAAGTTAGCTTTTATTAAACCAGTAATTACATTCACCGATGGTCTTTGTGTTGCAATAATTAAGTGAATACCAATAGCACGAGCCAACTGAGCCAAACGGGCAATAGGCATTTCAACTTCTTTTCCAGCAGTCATAATCAAATCGGCAAACTCATCAACAACCAAAACGATATAAGGCAAAAAGCGGTGTCCATTTTCAGGATTTAATTTTCTAGACTTGAATTTTTCATTGTATTCTTTGATATTTCTAACCATCGCATCTTTTAGAAGATTATAACGATTGTCCATTTCAACACAAAGAGAATTCAAGGTATTAACCACTTTTGCATTATCAGTAATAATTGCATCATCAGTATCTGGAAGTTTGGCTAAATAATGTCTTTCAATTTTATTAAAAAGTGTTAGTTCGACTTTTTTAGGATCGACCATGACAAATTTAATTTCTGCAGGGTGTTTTTTATAAAGCAACGAAGTAATTACTGCATTCAATCCAACAGATTTTCCTTGTCCGGTAGCACCCGCCATCAGTAAGTGAGGCATTTTTGCTAAATCAACTACAAATGTTTCGTTCGAAATGGTTTTCCCTAAAGCAATAGGAAGTTCCATTTCAGCTTCTTGAAATTTGGCAGAACCAATCACACTTTTCATCGAAACCATTGTAGGATTCTTGTTCGGAACCTCAATACCAATCGTTCCTTTTCCAGGAATTGGAGCAATAATACGAATTCCTAATGCCGAAAGTGACAAAGCAATATCATCTTCTAAACTTTTAATTTTAGAAATACGAATTCCAGCTTCTGGCACAATTTCATATAAAGTTACCGATGGACCAACGGTCGCTTTAATTTGTGCGATTTCAATTTTATAGTTGCGAAGCGTTTCAACAATTTTATTTTTGTTTTCTTCTAATTCCTCTTGATTGATTGTAATACCGCCAGTCGAATATTCTTTTAATAAATCGATTGTAGGATATTTATAATTCGATAAATCCAAAGTCGGGTCAAATAATCCAAAATCAGAAACTAAGCGTGACGCTAAGTTGTCTTCAATTAGGTCTTCCTCAACGGCTTTTTCAATTACAAAAGCTTCTTCTTTTACGGGTTCTGCTTTAGGTAAAATATCCATTGGAAGTGGCTTGAGCGTTGGCTCTAAATTAATTTCAGAAGAACTTGAAATCGTAGGTTTCAAAGCTTCTTTATTAATTTCAAATTGTGAACCAGTTGTTTTTAAATGGATGTTATCTAATAATTCTTCATCTACTTCTTCAACAGGTTCTTCTACAGCAAATTCTTCTAGATTATAACTAGGGTCATTTGAAGAAACAACTATTGGGCGAATAGCCATATCGTCGTTAATTTCTTTTTTAGTGCTTTCAAAAAACGATTGTACCTTCTCAGGAGATATTTGTATTTTAAAAATCAAATAAATAATTAAACCAAAAACAAGAACTAAAAGTGTTCCAGTTTTACCTATAAAATCTTGGATGAATAAATTCAATTCGTATCCTATAGTTCCTCCCAATTCAGGAACTGAAGTGGCAAAAAAGCCAAATAAAACAGAGATAATAATAATAGCAAATAAGTCCCAAAACCAAGTGCCTTTTAGTTTTTTGATCGAAAGATCCAGAACTAAATACATTCCGGAGAGGAAAAATAAACGTACAAATAGGAAAGAGGCAATTCCAAAACCGCGATAAATGATTAAATCGGCAAGATAAGCTCCGAATTTACCGAGCCAGTTTTGAACAATTTCTTTACGATCTGTCAATTCAGAAACCGCACTTTGGTCTATTTGTCCATAGATAAAAAAGGAAACAAATGCAACCAATAATGCTATTGAAAATAAAACCAAGAGAGCACCCAAAACAATTTTATGTTGTTTGGTTAATTGCCATGATTTTAAATCTTTAGATCCTGATTCATTTTTTTTATCTAAAGTTTCTTTTTTTGTAGATTTTGCCATTCTTGAGTTTACTTGAGCCTATAAAAATTTTGGGATATAAATAATAAGACCAATTGCTATTGCTGTTAAACCCGCAAAAAATACGGCTCCAGCTGCAATATCTTTAATAAAGCCAATTCTTTCATGGTAATTAGGATGAATAAAATCAGCAATTTTTTCAACAGCTGTATTCAAGCCTTCTATACTCATAATTAAACCGATAGCCATAGTTTGAAAAAGCCATTCAGTAGTAGAAATATGGCAATAAAAACCTGCAATAGTCATAAGGATTCCAATTGAAAATTGAACCATGATACTATGCTCGGTTGTTATTAATTTTACGGCACCTTGAAAAGCGTATTTTACGCTTTTCAATCGACCAGTAAGTAAGGTGTTGTCTTTTTTAAATTCCATATAGACTATTAAAGTGTAGCTAAAGCAGCTTCGTAATTAGGTTCGTTTGCAATTTCTGCAACTTGTTCAGTGTGAGTTACAACTCCGTTTTCATCAACAACGATGATTACACGAGAGTGTAAACCTGCTAATGGTCCGTCAATAATTTCTAAACCATTGTTTTTTCCAAAAGCACCTTCTTGAAAGTCAGATAAGTTAACTACGTTTTCAAGACCTTCAGCTCCACAAAAACGTTTTTGTGCAAATGGTAAATCTCTTGAAATACACAAAACTGTAGTGTTAGCTAAGTTGCTGGCACTTTCGTTGAATTTTCTAACAGAGGTAGCACAAGTTCCAGTATCGATACTTGGAAAAATATTTAAAACTAATTTTTTACCTGCAAAAGTGCTTAAGTTAGCTATTGATAAATCGTTTTGAACTAATTTAAAATCAGCTAGTTTTGAACCAATTTTTGGTAATTCACCTGAAGTGTGCACTGGATTTCCTCCTAATGTTATAGTCGCCATATTATTTGTTTTTTTTTGTGAGGTTCAAAAGTAAGGATTAATATTTAAATCTAAAAGTATTTGTTGCTTGTGGGGAGAGAGTTGTTAGTTGTTGGTTATGAAGTGTGAATTATTTGTTGTTAGTTTTGAGATTGTTTTTGATGTTTAATTTTTCATTTCTAAAACGAGATGTTCTAGAGGGATTACTTCAGAAATATTTACTCTAATACAGGGATTAGAGAATTTAATTTGAGGTTAGCTATTTAAGCCAGATAATATCTCAATGATAGGGTACATAAGTGTAAAAATAATTAGTCCTAGCTATTGGGAAGGTAGGTCGTCTTAATAAAAAAAAACACCCTCATTTCTGAAGGCGTTATTTTATTTGAAGTAAAAAGAATTATTTGTCGATAGAACCAAGAACTCTTTTCATGAAAGTATTCAAAGCTTCTTTTTTGTCCATTCCGTCCTTGGTCATTTTATGAACTTCAAGGGCGCCGTACATATTCGAAATTAATTCTCCTATTACGTCTAGCTCTTCATCTTTCAATGAAGGGATTTCGGTCATTGCTTCCAGAACTTCAATAGTTTCAATTAAATAATCTTGATCGTTTTCTTCAATAAATTGAGATAAATGCTTGATTACAGGTAATTTCATTTTAGTTAATTTATTGGAATAGATTAAACAATTTCGTTTACCAATTCGATTAAAACTTCTTGTTTATTAGTTTGGGTTTCGTTTACTAATTTTCCGTTTACGAAAGTAGCAAATGTAGGCAGGTTACTTACATTGGCTAGTTTTCTTGATTCAGGAGAATTTTCAGCATCAACCAAAACAAATGAAATTCCGTCGTTTTCTGAAGCCAATTTTTTGAATTTTGGTTTCATAATTCTACAATTTCCACACCATGAAGCGGAAAATTGAACAACCACTTTTTCATTTTGAGCCACTAAGGTTCCTAATGTATCTTCGTTTAATTCTATTAACATGTTTTTCTTTTAAAGTTTCTAAGTAACTAAGATTCTGAGTTGCTAAGTTTGTTTTTGGTTTTATAAGAGGTTCCAAGTTTTAAATCTTAGCGACTTAGAAACTTAGAACCTTAGTATCTTAAAAGAATTAGTTTGCGCTTAAATATTCAGCAGTACTAAGTCTGTCAGCAGTCATTGCTTCTTTACCCGCTTCCCAGTTTGCAGGACAAACTTCACCTTTTACTTGAATGTGTGTGTAAGCATCAACCATTCTTAAATATTCGTTTACGTTACGACCTAATGGCATATCGTTTACACTTTCGTGGAAAATTTTTCCAGTCTCATCAATAAGGTATGTAGCTCTGTATGTTACGTTAGATCCTTCAACAATAACTGAATCAGTATCTTCGCTATAACTTGTAGATTCAATATCAAGAATTCCTAAAATGTTTGATAAGTTTCTGTTTGTATCTGCAAGAATTGGGTAAGTAACACCTTCGATTCCTCCATTGTTTTTTGGAGTGTTTAACCATGCAAAGTGAACTTCGTTAGTGTCACATGATGCTCCAATAACGATTGTGTTTCTTTTTTCGAATTCTGGTAAAGCTGCTTGAAAAGCGTGTAATTCTGTTGGACATACAAAAGTAAAATCTTTTGGGTACCAAAACAAAAGTACTTTTTTGTTGTTTTTTGTAGCTTCCTCAAAAATATTGATTTTCAAATTGTCTCCCATTTCTGAGATAGCGTCTACTGCAATACTTGGGAATTTTTTACCTACTAATGACATATTTATTAATTTTAGTTATTTAATTTTTTAATTTGGTGCAAAGATAAGTGATATAAAAAGGGACTTTAAATAAGTTTTTATTATTATTTTTTATCTATAAATAGTTTTTGATTATTTGTAAAGTCTAGATTCCTGTTAATGAAACAGGTAAGCTTCCTTTGGCTTTTTTATCTTCTAATAATTGTTCGGCTGCGCTTTCTTGAAACTCCACAAAATCCTGATACATTTCGACAATTCCTATGGTTTTGTCGAGATTTGGAATAACCTGTAAGGCATAAGGATTACCAAAAACATACAAAATACATTTTTTGGTTTGAAATAATTGCCCTAAAAATTCTAAAACAGAATCTTCTAAATCAAAATTATTCAGAGGTTTTGCTTTCGGAACAAATAGCGAAACGAGTATGGTATCAAATGGTGTGAGATCCTCCTTTATACTTGTATTGATTAAATCATCTGCATTTTCAATTGCATATTCCGGGGAAGGTAAGAAGGAACCTAAAGTGGTGAAAAATGGATTTTCAATCGTTTTGTAAACACTCAATTTGGCCAAACGTTCTCTGTTTTTAGCATCAAAAACGATTATGGAATTGTTTTTGTCTTTGATATCTGTAATGCAATAATCGGCTATTTTTCGATTCAAATCCGAAGTGATTTTAAAGTCAAAATCAGCTACAATTGTTTTATTTTCTTCAAAGAGACCTGCCTTTTGTTTGCATTTCATAATGCGGTTTAAACTTTCTTCAATGCGTTGTGGAGTAGCATTTTTTAGAATTTCCTGAATACCTTCGGCTACGTTTTCGGCAAAGCAAAGAACGTCATTTCCAGCGTTGAAAGCTTCCCATTCTAATTGTCCCTTAGTATCATATAATTTAGAAACGCTGTGCATATTTAAAGCATCGGAAATTATTAAACCATCATAACCCAAACGCTCACGTAAAAGGGATTCAATAATATTTTTGGATAAAGTAGCCGAAGTTTCTTTTCCATCGTTTAAAGCTGGAACTGCTAAATGACCAATCATGATTGAATCGACTTGGTTTTCTATTCCTTTTATAAATGGGACTAATTCGTTTTCTAGTAATTGCTCCAGATTTTCTTCTAAAACAGGTAATCCCAAATGTGAATCTACGCTGGTATTTCCGTGTCCGGGAAAATGTTTCAAACAGCCCAAAATTCCAACATCCGACATTCCTCTAAGATATTCTAATGCGTATTGGGCAACTTTTTCTTTATTGGAACCAAAAGAACGATAGCCAATTACAGGATTGTTAGGGTTGTTATTAATGTCTGCTAATGGTGCCAGATTATAATGTATTCCAGCTGATTTTAAGTCTAATCCAATTTGTTTACCTACTTCATAAATCAAATCGATTTTTCTTTCGGGTAAAGCACCAAGCGTAATAGCATAAGGATATTGTGGTGTTTTTTCGACACGCATCGCCAAACCCCATTCAGCATCGATACTCATTAACAGGGGAGTAGTGGCGCATTTTTGATAACGAATAATTAAATCTTTTAAACGTTGATAACTATCATCGTTAAATTCTACTTTTTTCTTCGATTCATAATTGGTTGCCGCGCTGGCTCTGCTATGAAAAAATGTCAATCCACCAATGTTGTAATCTCTGATTAAGCGTTCTGTTTCTTGAATATTTTCCTCAGTGTCGTTGATGAAAACGGCTGGAAAAAAGAATTGTCCGATTTTTTGTTCTAGTGTCATTGTTTGAAAAATTAAGCTTCTATTTTCTTTCCATAATCCTTTGGGAAAATCAAAAAGCGAGATAGAATTAAACCTGGAAGTGTTGCTAAAAGCACCCAAATAAAGAAGTTTCCATAGCCTAAATATTCTTGAATAAAACCACTTGCCATTCCTGGAAGCATCATACCCATTGCCATAAAACCTGTAGCAATGGCATAGTGAGCTGTTTTGGATTCGCCTTCAGCGATATAAATTAAGTACATCATGAAAGCTGCAAAACCAAATCCATAACCAAATTGCTCAATAATAACCACTGTATAAATGTAATAAATTGAAGTAGGATGAAAATGTGCCAGTAAAACAAAACCGAGAATAGGTAAGTGCATGGCTAAAAACATTGGTAACATCCATTTGGTTAACCCTTGTTTTGATATCGCAATTCCTCCTAAAATTCCACCTAATAATAATGCGATAAGTCCAAAAGTTCCATAAATCAAACCAATATCTTCAGTTTCTAAACCCATTCCTCCTTTGGGAATATTTTTTTGAGTTCCTTTATTAGTAATCAATTGATTTATAAGTCCAATTCGGGTTTTATTTAAATTTTGATATTCCACTTTATCTTTGCTTTCCACTTCTGTTAATGGTTTTTTTGCATTTGCCATTTCAGTTGATATTGGAAGTTTAGCATATAGTTGTTGCAGCTCTGAATCTGATAATTTTTCTCCGCTCTTTACTTTTAGATTGAATAAGTCTAATGCTTTTGTCTCACCATCATCTGAACTTGACTCTACTAGTTCGTATCTAATTGGGTCTACTAAGAAAGGAGTTAGCATTTTAAGTAATTGGGATTCTCCTAATCTAAAAAGAAGAATAAAAGCCAAAACAATTCCTATTTGTTTCTTTTTAAAAAAACTAGCAAAAACAGAACCGAAGCTTTGTTCTTCGGATTTAGATGCTTTTTGAATAGCGTTTATTTCTGTTTTTGGAGTAGAGAAGAAATTATATATAGTTAAAAATACCATCAAGAGTCCAACGAAGATCATTGTGTAGGACCATGCTTTTGTGTTGTTAGCATATTTATTTTCCAGATATCCTGCTAATAATACGATTAGACCATTTCCTGTAAGCATAGCCATTCGATAAAAAGTACTTCTGATACCAAGAAAAAGTGATTGTTGTTCTTTTTCTAAAGCTAATAAATAAAATCCATCAGTAGCCACATCATTTGAGGCGGAAGCGAAGGCAGCTACCCAAAAGAGCGCTAAACTTACAAGGAAAAAATTACTGAACGGAATGGTAAATCCAACAATTAAAAAGACAATTGAAATAACTAATTGCATAGTTAGAAACCATTTGCGTTTGGTTCCGTGTAAATCAATAAATGGGCTCCATAAAGGTTTTATAACCCATGGCAAGTACAATAAACTAGTATAAATACCAATATCTTCATTACTAATTCCTAATTTTTTATACATTAACACAGAAACAGATGTGATAATAATGTATGGAAAACCCGATGCAAAATTTAATAACGGAATCCAATACCAAGGCTTGTTGTCTTTCATTATAAGTGGTTTTATTTTAAGGCTTTATTTTGTTTGTGTTTCTACTTCCAAATCAATTATGGTTTCAGGACTTTCGTTTGCATAATAGTCAACGAAAGTAAAGGCAAAAGCTGCTTTTCCAATCATTTTATAAGCTGGAACTTCGATACTGAATTCATTGTTTTCTTCAATAACAGCAATTTTTTCTAAAATTTGAGAGGCGTCGTTAATGTTTATTTTAGCTGAATTTTTAGCAGCATATACAATGATATAGCGAACTTGTGATGGTAGTTTCGGTTTTTGAAATGAAACATAATAACTTGCTGTATCCTTAGTAATTGAATTAATTAGCAAAGTTTCGGTAATAGTCTTTTTTAAGTTAGGAACTGGTAAAGGTAATGCTGGATATTTGTATTCATTCTCTTTTAGGTATTTAACCACATCTTGATTTTTATTTATAAACCATTTGGCGCTAAAAAAACCATTTCCTTGCACATTTGGGTAGTTACGCGCGAAATCAATTTGATTTGGAATTTCATAAATATTATTCCAATGTTTATCTGAATCTGATTTGATTTTATATGTGCTGTTTCCTATATATAAAGCAATATTATTTGGGACATTCTCAGACCACCATTTCAATAATTTAGAATAGTTAACTGCCGAAGGTGATTTATAATCAATACTCCAATACAATTGAGGGATGATATAATCAATCCAATTGTTATTCATCCAGTTCATAGGATCGGCATATAAATCATCATAATTACTAGTGCCGTAAGTTTCTGAACCCTTTAGGTCTAATGTTTTGTTACGCCAAACTCCAAACGGACTGATGCCAAACTGAACCCAAGGTTTTAGTTTTTTGATGCCAAAAGAAATGTTTTTTACAAAAGTGGTTACATTTGAACGTCTCCAATCTTCAAGTGAAAGTCCGTTTCCATATTTTTGATACGATGCAGTATCATTAAAATCAAGTCCTTTTATTTTATACGGATAAAAATAATCATCAAAGTGAATGGCATCAATATCATATTTTATAACCACTTCTTCTACTATATTCGTCAAGTGTTTTTGGACTTCGGGAAGAGCGGGATTGTAGTAGTATTTGCCACCATATTCAATCATCCATTCACGGTGTTTGTTGTAATCATGATCAATACTTAAGTTTTCGGTTTTTAAATCCATTGTAGCACGATAAGGATTCATCCAGGCATGAAATTCAAAACCACGTTCATGACTTTCTTCGATCATCCATTTCAGAGGATCAAAATTTTGAGGAGGAGCTTTTCCTTCACTTCCAGTTAAATATCGGGACCAAGGCGCTAATATACTTGGGTATAATGCATCACCGACAGAACGTATCTGAACGACTACCACATTGTAATTGAGTTTTTGATACGTATCTAAAATTTGGATAAAGTCAGCTTTTTGTTTTTCAACTGAATCCCAACTGTTTTTGGGCCAGTCAATGTTGACAACAGTTGCAATCCAAACAGCTCGAAATTCATTTTTGGGATGCATCTCTCTTCTTTGGGCAAACCCAATAATAGTTGAAAGGAGCAAATATATAGTCGGGTATAATAAGGACTTCTTTATATACATTATTTAATCTTTTTATAAAGGAATCAAAAGTAGTTTTTTTAGCTAAGTTTATTAAATTAATTGCTAATAAAATTCGGCTAAAAGTTAATGCCAAAGAAATTACAAAAGAATTGGGTTATTAGCTTCTGATTTAGATGATAAATTTGCTTTTTTATTCAAATATTGAATTATATTTTGTTTATATGTGATTTTTGAGTGTATATTTGACCTTTTTTTGGTTTAAAAAGAGAAATATTATTTTTATATCACAATATTGTAATAAATGATAATCTTAATTTTAAAGATTAAATTTGTTTATATATTTGAACTTTATTTTCTTTTCTTTATTCAGAGAAAGAATATTGTAAAAAAAGCAACATAATAGTTTTTAACGATAAAATTTACAACATGGCATTAAAAGGACTTTTTAGAAAAAAAACAGTTCAAGATATTTTAAAACAGGTCGAAAAAAACAATTTAGAGGGGCATGAAGCACTCGGTAAACATTTAACTACTAAAGATTTAACGGCTTTTGGTATTGCGGCAATTGTTGGGGCAGGTATTTTTAGTACTATAGGAAAAGCTAGTTTTGACGGAGGTCCAGCCGTAATTTTTTTGTTTTTATTTACTGCTATTGCTTGTGGTTTTGCAGCTTTTGCTTACGCTGAATTTGCTTCTATGGTTCCGGTTTCAGGAAGTGCTTATACCTATTCGTATGTTGCTTTTGGAGAATTAATCGCTTGGATTATTGGTTGGGCTTTGATAATGGAATACTCGGTCGGAAATATAACGGTCGCGATATCATGGAGTGATTATTTTACAGGATTGCTCTCCAGTGGCGGAATAAATTTGCCACAATGGGTACAAATGGATTATTTGACAGCTTCCAATGGTTTTAAAGATGCTACTGCTTTAATGGAAGGTGGAAAATCTTTTGAAAACTTAAGCTCAGGAATGCAAAGTGCTTATACCGCTTGGACAACTTCACCAATGATAGGTTCTTTTCATTTCGTAGCCGATTTGCCAGCATTATTAATTATTGTTTTGATTACAGCATTGATTTATAGAGGAATGAAAGAGTCTCGTAATGCGAGTAATATTATGGTTGTTGTTAAAATTTGCATTGTTTTATTGGTAATTGCAGTTGGTATATTTTATGTAGATACCAATAATTGGCATCCATTTGCACCGAATGGAGTTTCAGGGGTTTTGAAAGGAGTGTCGGCTGTGTTCTTTGCTTATATTGGTTTTGATGCTATTTCAACTACTGCCGAAGAGTGTAAAAATCCACAACGTGATTTGCCAAGGGGGATGATGTGGGCGATTATTATTTGTACCGTTTTGTATATAGCCATTGCTTTAGTATTAACTGGAATGGTAAGCTATAATAGTTTAAATGTTGGTGATCCATTAGCTTTTGTGTTTGATCAATTGCATTTAAAATGGATGTCTGGTATTATTGCGGTAAGTGCTGTAGTTGCTATGGCAAGTGTTTTATTGGTTTTTCAAATGGGACAACCTCGTATTTGGATGAGTATGAGTCGTGATGGTTTATTGCCTAAAAAATTCTCTACAGTGCATCCAAAATATAAAACACCATCTTTTGCTACAATTGTAGTAGGTTTTGTTGTAGCTGTTCCAGCTTTATTTATGAACTTGACAATGGTTACCGATTTGTGTAGTATTGGTACTTTGTTTGCCTTTGTTTTGGTTTGTGCCGGAGTATTGGCTTTGCAAAATAGAACCGATATTCCAAGAGGAAAATTTAAAACACCTTATGTAAATTCCAAATATATTTTTCCTTTATTGATCGTTATTGCTTTGGTTTTCTCTTTTGGTTACAACAAAGAAGCAACTATGGGGTTTATTACGAATGAAACTAAAACAAACGATTCGGAATTTATAATTACCTCTTTGAATAAAGAAGAAACACAAAAAGTGTATAATTATTTGGTGAGTATTGAGGACAAATCTGTTGATATAAAAAATCTTGACGCAGAACAATTGTTAAATCAATACCAAGAAGATGATACTAAATATGCTAGCGTTGTTGCTGGATTACCTATTTCGGATAGTATAAAATATGAAAGCGGATTTGATTTATTCAAACATAAAATACCAATGTGGATTTTCTTGATTGTAATAGTTGGATTGGTTTTTTGGTCTTGGAAAGAGAATTTGTCTTTAATTCCGCTTTTGGGTTTAATTTGTTGTTTGTATATGATGGCAGAATTGAGCGTTTGGAATTGGATTTATTTTGGAATTTGGTTAATCCTCGGATTGATTATTTATTTCAGTTTCAGTCGTAAGAATAGTAAGTTGAATTTAACGAACGAATAGTTTGTGTTTTGTTAAAATGATATAATGTCCTGAATTTTGATTCAGGACATTTTTTTTTTTTTTTTTTTTTTTTTTTTTTTTTTTTTTTTTTTTTTTTTGAATGTTTTGTGATGAAGTAGTTTTTGAAAATTGATAATCTTAGTGGATACAGACTGCAATTTGCATTTTCGGGATAGTACACCATACTAATATTAAGGCTCGCCTTTCGATTTTGTAGGCGTCGCCTATTTTTTGGACTAGCTTGCCTTTGAATTTTATAGGTAAGCCTATCTTTTTATTAAGTGTTGCTTCTAAAATCGATAGGGAAGCCTATCTATTTTAAAGGTATCGCCTATGTTTTGATAGGTGGTGCATCTTGATTGTTTAGGCGAGCTATAGTTTTAGTATGGAGCGCCTATGATTTAGGTAGGCTCGCCTCTTGTTTAGATAAGTGTGCCTATAGATTTGTGAGGCTTGCCTATGGTTTTGATAGGTGAGCCTTTAGTTTAGATAGGCTCACCTATAATTTAGTTAGGTATGCCTATGTTTTTGATAGGCGTGCCAGCAGTTTAGGTAGCCGTGGTTATGATTTTTATTGAGATGCCTGTTTTTTTTAAATCTTCTTATAAAAAACTAAAGCTGTTGCATAGCCCCGATAGTAGTGAAAATCCTTTTTGTTTTTGCTCTCAAAAATAAAAAGATTGAAACGGATAGCGGGAGTAATGGTGTTTTGAAAATTGATTATTCTGCTCCTAAAAAATCAACTTAAGTATTTTATTATTTAGTTCTAAATTAGGTTAATTCTTTGGATTGATTGTCTGTTTTTGTTTCAGTCATAAGAACAGTAGATTGAATTTGAAAGAAGTTTAATAAAGTTATATAAATACAAAAACCGTTCTAAAATAATTTTAGAACGGCTTTTTTTTAACTCAAAAATTATCTGAGTTACACGGGGGAATCTATTTTTTAATGATTTTTTGCATGGTTTGTTTTCCATTTTCTAATTGGAGAGTAACAAAATAGAGGCCGTTACTCAAACGACTTACATCAATAGTATTTCCATTTAATTTTCCTTCCTGAACAATACTTCCTTGTGCAGAAATAATATTGTAATTAGTTACTGGAATAGTCGAGTTTATTTGCAAAGTCTCATTTACAGGATTAGGATATAAACGGATTAGATAGCTTTCCTCTTCGGCTACTTCTGTTTTAGTGTCCAATTTTGATGTGGTTACACCCCAAGTATAAGAGTAACCATTGGTTTTGTTTAATAAATCAGCGGTTTGATTTGCAGAACCACTAGATCCATTATTGAAAATTATATTTACCGAAGTTGGTCCTGTTATAGTGTATTTATAAAAACCATTTGTGTCTGCAATCATCGTTACGCCAGGCCAAGTTGTACTAGCAACACTTCCTGCTGGAACGGCATTCCAATAATGTAATTTTGGAGCAGATGTCCAGGTAGTAGGTGGTTTGAAATAAACGGTAAGAGTCGTAGCTGCATTAAAATTATAAATTTCGGTTTTAATAGCTGATGAAACTCCCGCTGTATTGATTACAAATGCTTTTAAAGTAGTATTGGCAGTGAAAGCAAATGATTTAGTCCCAATTGCAGACGGTGAAGTTGTTGTAGGTGTTGTTCCGTCTATCGTGTAATAGATCTTAGATGTTGCTTCACTAGCTGTTAAAACAACATTAACAGTTGTTCCAGTTGTAAATGTACCTCCTGGTTTTGAATTTGTAAAATCGGGAGCAATAACAGGACATCTATTTGTAGGTTCGGCACTTAACCAAGCCGAATCGTAATATTTAATTCCTGCCGATACAGTTAAATCAGCTGTCTTAAGATTTCCATCATTGAATAATAAATTTGTTGCGCTTACAGTCGATGGAAAAGTATATTTATACCAATCTCCACAATCTTGAGTCATAGCAACTCCAGGATACGTAACCGCAGGAGCAGTTCCAGTTGGTGACCAGTAATATACTTTTACAGAAGTACTCCAATTTGTCGGCTTCTTAAAATAAACTGTAAATGTAGTTGGGGTACTAAAAGTATAGGTTTCCGTTTTAATGGCAGAACTAACTCCAGCTGTATTTTTGACAAAAGCTTTTAGTGTAGTAGTACTTGTTATAACCAATGCTTTAGTGCCTATTGCAGATGGTGAAGTTACTGTTGGTGTGGTTCCATCTAAAGTATAATAAATTGTAGAAGTACTTTCGTTAGCAGTTAATGTTACATTTACATTTATTCCAGTTGTAAATGTTCCTCCTGCTTGTGAATTTGTAAAATCTGGAGCAATAACAGGACATCTGTTTGCAGGTTCGGCAGTTAACCATGCTGAGTCATAATATTTTATTCCGGCAGTAGTAGTTAAGTCAGCAGTTTTTAGAGTTCCATCATTAAATAATAAATTTGAAGCAGTCACTGTTGATGGGAAAGTGTATTTGTACCAATCTCCACAATCTTTTGTCATTGCCACTCCTGGGTAAGTAACTACAGGTGCAGTTCCGGTTGGTGACCAATAATATATTTTTACAGCAGAATTCCAATTGGTTGGTTTTTTAAAATAAACGGTGAATTCTGGAATTGCTCCAATACTATATAATTTTGATACAATTTCAGATGAATTTCCGTCTTTGTCTACGGCAAATGCTTTAATAGTTGTAGTTTGTGATACAGTAATAGTTTTGGTAGATTCAGCAAAAGGGGATGAAAGAGTAGGAGTAGAACCATCTGTAGTATAATAAAATTTTGGTTTTGGATCCGTGCTGTCTGTAGCAGAAATAGTTACATCTAGAGCTATTGTTGAGTTAGTAGCGTCTGGTGTAAATGCAATTTTTGGGGCTACATCCAGATTTTTTCCAACCCATACATGTTGGATTTTGGATTTGGTTATATTGCCTTTTTTATCAGTTACTTCAACGTAATAATCCAATAATTTCTCGGAGATTCCTGCTATTTCGGCAGAATACTGACTAGCAATTACGGTTGGTAACATATATAAATCAGCTTGAGTACTGTTGGTGAAATTTCCTTTTGGAAAAACTCTTTCAGTCATTGGTAATGAGATCCATGCTCCAACTTCGGTACCCCCTGCGTAAATTTCGTTTTGATTTGAAGAGAGGGTATTTTTTCCATCGACATCAATTCTATATTTTAATTCTGATTTTTGAATTCCACTAACATCATATGCGAATGTATAAACTGTAAAATCTGCTGAATTTAAAAAATCTTTATACGCGTAAGGTGCGCCATATCCTTTTTCACCAGGATTGTAAGGCCAACGTTGCGGAATAAATACTGAAGGTTTTGTTGCATCTACACCAGGATGGGCATCCAGAGTAGGTTTTGCAAATTGTACACAACGATTTACTGCAAGTGTAGTTTTTATTTCTAAATCTTCAGCCAGACCGTAATAGGCATTTCCACTATCATAACCAGCCATTAAAAAATGCCAAGCTTTTTCGGCAGGACTTACAGCAGATGTAGGGTTTACAATTTCGCTCATTCTAAGATTATTTCCTTCCAGTTGCTCAGCCATGATCGCGTGGTTTTCACCAGCAGTAGTTATGGCTTGATTCATCATGTCTTCTGTCCAGCCATTTGGATTGAATTTTTTTGTTACCGGATCAAAGAACGGCCACAACCAGTTTGTAAATTGAGGATGTCCAAAATCGCCATCAGCATTTACCCAAGCACCATCTTCTACATGCACTACTTCTGATTCTGGAACGGGATTATCTTGTAAATACTGAGGTATTGTGGTTGGGATATTTCCATTAGCCGCAGATGCGTGTGAAAATCCGGTAACCGACTCGTTGTAATATGAAGAACCACCACCCCAAGCATTGTCACCATCGTGAGCAAATAATACCAAAGGAGGTCTTGGAGAAGTTGAAGCTTTGGCAACAATAGGTGCTATTAAAGAAGTGCCAATTGCAGCATATCCATCTTCGTAGCTTTCATAATCAGCCATTGGAACTACCGTGATTTTGTATTCTTGCGCTGTTTCCGGATCTACATATTTTGCTTTATAAGGAAGATAAGAATAGGGAACTGCAAACTGACCACCACGAGCATCCTTTTGAGCAGAAAACCAAGTGTTTCCTTTTGTGTCTACCTGATCAGCTTTGTTTGGAAGATCACACATAGATCCACCAGAACCGTATTTTATTGGATAATCGGATAAAGTTCTGGATAAATGGCTATTAGCTATTACTGACCATTCTATACCGCATTCAGTTAATGTTTTAATAATTCTTTCAGAAAAAGCACATTCTGCAGGCCAATATCCTTTTGAATCATGTGATCCAAATAATTGTGCACTGTAATATTGATGAGCTTTAATTTCTTTTTTTAATGCTTCATCGCTTAATAGTGGAGAAAGAGCATGGTGCATTGTAAATGATACTACTTCCATTCGTGAAAATCCTCCCGAAGTCTTCCATGCTTTTGCATCTTTAATATTTTGAGTCCAGGAATTAGAATAGCCCCATTGATTGGCTTGGGCAAGTTCATTTACGTTTTCCATCAACGAACCACCGTAGGTTATTTGAGCTCCTGCTTTTGGTAAATCCCGAATAGAGTTTATAGAATTTTTTGGAGCAAATTGATACGCAGCAACACGATCCCCTGTTCCAAAAATCTCTTCTAGATTATTTGTAGGGTGGGCAAGTCCATTTACATCATTATTGGCTCCGGAGACTTTCAAATCTTGCGACTCTTTTACAATTTGATATCTGTTTGGATTCTTTTTACTCAAATCACCCCAGTAAGTTGGTTGATGTAAGTGCCATAAATAGGTAGTATTCACTTGTGCTTTTACAAAAACAAAAGGAATTAATAAGGCATAAAATAATAGTAGGTTTTTTTTCATGATTTGGTTATTTTCTCATTTATATTGTAATTTTTTATTAAAAGTATATTTTATTAACATTAAAATTACGAGTTATGTTTTTGTGAGCTTACTATTACGTTATAGTGTTTGTAACTTTCTTTTATTTAACAAAAATCAAAAAAACTGTTTGTATTTTATTCTAATTACTTGTTAGCTAAATGGTTGTGATGTTCTTTTTTTTGATTCAATTTAGATTTGATTAAAATAAAATTTTTCGTTTAAAATAGTTTTTAAGGTTTTCCTGATCATTTAATAATTAATATATAAATTATGATTTGTTGTTGTATTAAAAGTGTTTCTCCATAATTCTTGATGAAAACGTTATAATTGGAACAAAAAACCTTATAAATTAAACTTTAAACAAAACTTTATTCCTTAATTTTGCAACACTAAAAATAAAAATCATATACTATGAGTTCATTTGACGTAGTCATTATAGGTTCTGGGCCAGGCGGATATGTTTCGGCTATTCGTTGTGCACAATTGGGTTTCAAAACAGCAATTATAGAAAAATATAGTACTTTGGGAGGTACATGCTTAAACGTAGGTTGTATTCCTTCAAAAGCATTGTTGTCTTCATCACATCATTATGCTGAAATCAAACATTTTGCTGATCATGGAATTGAAGTTTCCGGAGATGTAAAAGTGAATTTAGAAAAAATGATTGCACGCAAACAAGCAGTTGTTGACCAAACATCAGGTGGTGTAAATTTCTTGATGGAGAAAAATAAAATTACTGTTTTTAATGGTTTAGGATCCTTTGTAGATGCGACTCACGTGGCTATCGCGAAAGCAGATGGAACATCTGAAACTATTGAAGCTAAAAATATTATTATTGCTACAGGTTCTAAACCATCTTCTTTACCTTTTATCAAAATCGACAAAGAAAGAATCATTACTTCAACAGAAGCTTTGGCTTTAAAAGAAATACCAAAACACCTTGTAATTATTGGAGGAGGAGTTATTGGGATTGAATTGGGGCAAGTGTATTTGAGATTAGGAGCGCAAGTTTCGGTAGTTGAATTCATGGACAGAATTATTCCAGGAATGGATGGTGCTTTGTCTAAAGAATTGACTAAAGTGTTGAAAAAACAAGGGATGAAGTTTTATACTTCTCACAAAGTTCAATCTGTTGAAAGAAATGGTGATGTTGTAGTTGTTCAAGCTGAGAATGCTAAAGGTGAAGTTATTACTCTTGAAGGAGATTATTCATTAGTTTCTGTTGGTCGTCGTCCATATACTGATGGATTGAATGCTGATAAAGCTGGAGTGAAAATTTCGGATAGAGGACAAGTTGAAGTAAACGATCATTTACAAACTTCTACGCCAAATGTTTATGCAATTGGTGATGTGGTTCGTGGAGCAATGTTGGCTCACAAAGCAGAAGAAGAAGGAACTATGGTTGCTGAAATTCTTGCTGGTCAAAAACCACATATTGATTATAATTTGATTCCAGGTGTTGTTTATACTTGGCCTGAGGTTGCTGCTGTTGGACAAACAGAAGAGCAATTGAAAGCATCTGGTGTAGAATACAAAGTAGGAAGTTTTCCTTTCAAAGCATTAGGAAGAGCTCGTGCTAGTGGAGATCTTGATGGATTTGTAAAAATCCTTGCTGATAAAAAAACGGATGAAGTTTTAGGAGTTCACATGATTGGTGCCAGAACAGCTGATTTGATTGCTGAAGCAGTTGTTGCTATGGAGTATAAAGCTTCTGCTGAAGATATTTCCAGAATGTCACACGCGCATCCAACATTTGCGGAAGCAGTAAAAGAAGCGGCACTATCTGCTACAGATAATAGAGCTTTGCACGTATAGTTTGAATTTTTGCAAAACCAATAAAAAAACGATAGAGAAATCTATCGTTTTTTTATTGGTTTTAATTCGTCACAAATAGTTCTTCATAAGCTATCTATTTGGTATAAATTATGCTGTAAGTAAGGGTTTGTAATTTTTCCAATAACTGTAAATTAAAAATAAATTCCCAAAGAATACAAAAAAAGCAAGTGGCATTCCGTTTGGATTTAAGAAGAAATTTATAAATAAAATGTTTGTACTAACTGGAAGTACAATAATATTAGATAAGGTTACATATTTACCTGTGAGATAAGAAATACCACATAAAAGTTCTATTGTCTTAACCATTGGCATTAAATAAATCGATGATATTAAGCCTAATTGGAAAGCCTTGAAATCGCCGCTAGTTGAAAGATCAGGCATTAAATTGAAAAAGTAAGCAAGAGAAACTAAAATTAGCAATATGCCAATTATTGTACGGATAAAGAATGTGGCAGTTTTCATATTTTTTAATTTTTTTGGTTAAATGTTTAAGTGATTGCTCAAGGTCGCGAGAGTTGCTGTTATAATACCTTATTCATCCATTTACCATTGATAGTTTTCAGGGCCAGAAAACTAAGTCCATTGCCTTGCGTATACAAATTTAGTTAATTTTTTTGTTATTATTTATTTTTATATTGTTTATATTGTGAATAATATCTTAAAATTATAATTGTTGTGATTTTTTTTTAATTTGATTTCATATGTAAACAAAACGAGTAAAATCTTATACCTTTTGGGTTTTGATTTTACTCGGTTCGTAAAAATGATTTGTAGATTAAAGTCTGTTTTATAATTATGTTTTATTCTTTTTTGGTGAATTTTTTATAAAGAAAAAATCCGCCAATAGCCAATATTAATAACCACCAAATTTCGAATAGAAAAACAATAATATTAAGAAGTACATACCAACCCGATTTTAGAGAATCGAGTATGCGTATGCCAATATTAGGTTTGTAGAAATTGGAATCTTTTGTATTTGCTATAACCTCAGTTTTTACAGATTCATTCTGATAGATTTTGATAGTCAGTGTGCTAAAATTGACTTGATCTTGGATAGAGAGATTGTCAAGTTTAGCTGTGTCATTTTGCTCTTTTTGGTTTGCCAAAGTATTCTCAGCATCCATTATATCATTGATTTTTTTGCCTTTGGTATCAATGGCTTTTTCTATTCTTTTTTCGTTGCTGGCACTTCTTGTTTGTGAAAGTTGGTTCGAAAGCATTTTTAGCGAAATATCATCAGCTTTTATAATGCGATAATCTAGAAAATCTATTTGCTTCGCAATAGATTTAATAACCGTGTCAAGGCGTTTATTAGGTACACGAATAGTAATGTCGTTTTCTACGTTGTACCGAATAGTTTGTAGAGTAATGTCCAGACTTATTTTAGTTTCAAATTCATCAATAATATTACTTTGTAAATTCGTATAAGTAACAAATCCATCAAATTTATTAGTTATGTTTTCAATAGTATAAGTGGATTGGGTAACATTCTTTACTTTGAATTTTATGTCAGCAGTTCGAATAAATTTGCGCGTGCTTCCTTCTTTTTCGACAGCTGCCGAAGAAGAAACTGTGTCTGCAGAAATTGCATTAGCGGATACTGTTTCTTCCTGTGGAGCATCGGATTTTTTGCAGCCAGCAAATAATAATACAGTAAGGGTTAATAGTGTTAAGCTTTGTTTAACAATTTTGTTCATAGATTTAGTTTTTTAAGTGTCGGAAATTGATTTTTTTGATTGATTGTGTTTGAATTTTCAAGCTTGAATTCTGTATCAAATATATAATGTTTTAATAGGAAAAAACTTTTTTAATATTTATTTAACTATGAGGTAGTTTTATGAGACTTCTTCTTGAGAAACCCTATTTTTTATTGTAATTTTGAAGTTCATAAATAGATTAATTTTTGAGAACTTCCATTTACAAATTTATTGAGGACCCAATAGCTTTCAAGCAACAGCTTGTGGGATGGGGACAACAATTTCGTGAGATAACTTTTCTGGATAGTAATTCATTTTTCAATGAATATTCTAACTTCGATTGTGTGTTAGCTGTTGATGCTTTTACATCAATAAAGACAGATTATCATAATGCTTTTGAGGATTTGAAACAATACCAGCAAACGACCAAGGATTGGTTGTTTGGTTATTTGTCTTACGATTTAAAAAATAGTGTTGAACATTTAGAATCGAATAATTTTGATGATTTAGGTTTCGCTGATTTATACTTTTTTCAGCCAAAAAAAATATTTTTATTAAAAGGAGATCAAATCGAAATTCAATATCTCAATATGTGTGATGATGAAGTTGAAGAAGATTTTATAGATATCTTAAATTACACAAAACAAAACGATATTAGCCAGAGTTCTGTTGAGATACAGCAACGCATTTCGAAGCAAAGTTACACAGATAAAGTGGTTAAATTATTAGAGCATATTCATCAAGGAGATGTTTATGAAGCTAATTTTTGTATGGAATTTTTTGCAGAAAATGCCAAAATTAATCCTTTGGATAAATTCTTGAAACTTAATGAAATTTCACAAGCACCTTTTACTGTTTTTTTTAAGAATAATAAACAATTTTTGCTTTCGGCTTCACCAGAAAGATATCTTAAAAAAGAAGGAGAAAATCTCATTTCTCAACCAATAAAAGGAACTTCAAAGCGATTTGTTGACTCTGTTGAAGATGAAATATCTAAAAATAATTTATCACAAGATCCCAAAGAACGTGCAGAAAATATCATGATAACCGATTTGGTTCGAAATGATTTATCGCATACTGCCCAGAAAGCTTCGGTTGAAGTTAAAGAGCTTTGTGGGATTTATTCATTCCTGCAAGTACATCAAATGATTTCGACGATCACTTCCAAATTGGATTCAAAATTTGCAACAGTTGATGCGCTTAGAACAACATTTCCTATGGGGAGTATGACTGGTGCACCCAAATATTCAGCTATGAAAATTATAGAAGAGTTAGAAGAAACTAAGCGCGGTTTGTATAGTGGAGCTGTGGGGTATTTTATGCCCAATGGAGATTTTGATTTTAATGTAGTTATTCGCAGTATTTTGTATAATGAAGAAAATCAATACGTGTCTTTTTCCGTTGGTAGCGCTATAACATCATTGTCGATTCCAGAAAAAGAATATGAGGAATGTTTACTTAAAGCTAAAGCAATGCTAGAAGTTTTGCAGCAAGAGTGATCATAATTGGTTAAATAATAATCAGTATTTTTGAATTGAAAATACGCATTTGCTTAAATTATTTATCAACAATTTAAGACCAGTAAATAGCTAGATATGAAAAATACACTTCAAAAGCATATTGAAAAAGAGATTCCTTTTTTGAATAAAAAAAGACTACTACTTGCTGTAAGTGGAGGTTTGGATAGTATGGTTTTATTGCATTTGTTTCAAGAATTGGGATTTGATATAGCTATCGCACATTGTAATTTTCAGCTTCGCGGAATGGAGAGTTTTGGTGATCAAAAATTCATACAAGAGTATGCGGATGCTAATAAAATTCCTATTTATGTAACTCAGTTTGATACAGAGGGTTTTGCTAAAGATTATAAACTTTCGACTCAAGTTGCTGCTAGAGAACTGCGGTATAATTGGTTTTATGAATTGCTAGAAGAGGAAAAATTCGATTATCTACTCACAGCACATCATGCAGATGACAATCTGGAAACTTTTTTAATCAATTTTACCCGAGGAACTGGATTGGAAGGATTGACCGGTATTCCAGTTCAGAATGATAAAATAATTAGACCTTTACTTTTTTTAACTCGTAATGACATTGATAATTATGCCAAAGAGCATCATATTCAGTGGAGGGAAGATAGTAGTAATGCATCAGATAAATATGTTAGAAATAAAATTCGTCATCATTTAATTCCAATTTTGAAGGAGTTAAATCCTAATTTTATGACTTCATTTTTAAAAACAGAAAGTTATTTGCGGCAATCGCAATGCATGGCTGATGATGCGGCAATAATGGTATATCAGCAAGTTGCTCATGAGGTTGGAGGTCAAATCCATTTTGATTTAAATAAATTATTGCAGTTGTCCAATTATCAGTCGTATTTGTATCAATGGTTAAAAGATTTTGGATTTACTGCTTGGGATGATATTTATGATTTAGTAAATAGTCAGTCTGGAAAACAAGTATTTACTACCGAATATAGGCTATTAAAAGATAGGGATTCATTGATTGTTTCTTCCTTAGGACATGATGAAATAGCTAAAGAATTTTATATCGAAGAAAATCAAGCAGAAGTTAAGATTCCCTTAAATTTCAGCTTATGTAAAGTAGATGACATTTCGGTTGGTTCAAATAAAACTATCTTTGTCGATGAAGATCAATTAGTTTTTCCTTTGCTATTGCGTAAATGGAAAACTGGCGATGTTTTTATGCCTTTTGGAATGAATGGCAAATCGAAGAAAGTGAGTAAGTTTTTTAAAGATGAAAAAATATCATTGATTGAAAAAGAAAACACTTGGATTTTGTGTTCTGGAGACCAGATCGTTTGGGTTGTTGGAATGCGGGCTGATAACCGATTTAAGACTGTTAATACAACAAAAAATATACTTAGAATAGAATTAATTTAGATACTAATAATGAAGAAAATACTTTTTATACTGCTTACTTTTTTAGCTTTCACCAAAGGAAATGCTCAGGTTTTGGATCCTGCAAAATGGACAACAGCAATCGAAAAGAAATCAGAAACTAATTATGTTTTAACTTTTACTGCAGTAATCGAAAAGGATTGGCATATATATTCACAATTTACCCCTGACGGTGGGCCATTACCTTTGGAAATTAAATTCAAAGATCAGATAGGTAATTTTGATTTGGTTGGTAAAGCCAAAGAAAGTAAAACAACCACTTCTTTCAATGATGTTTTTGGAGTAAACGAAACATTCTTTCATGATAAAGCTCAAATTCAACAAGAAATAAGTCTTACAAATCCTGAGGTTGTAGCTATTCAAGCTGAACTGAATTATCAAATATGTAAAGAAGTATGTATTAATCTTGAAAAGAAATTTACTTTTAAAATACCTACGGAAAAAACAAATAGGACTGTTGAAATAGCTCCGACTGCAATTGTAAAACTGGTTGGTAATCCAACTGATAATGCAGTTATTGCTCCTGAAACGATACAGAAAAAAGGCGCTGAAATTGTAGAAATTAAGACTGTAGAGCTGCCAAAGCCTAGATTGGAAAGAGGATTGTGGTCTATTTTCTTTATTGCTTTTTTCTCAGGATTTGCTGCTTTGTTGACTCCTTGCGTGTTTCCAATGATTCCCATGACGGTTAGTTTTTTTACCAAACAAAGCAAAACTAAAGCCGCAGGAATTAGAAATGCCATTATTTATGGTATTTCAATTATCCTTATTTATGTGTTATTGGGATTTGTTGTTACTTGGGTTTTTGGTGCCGATGCATTGAATGCTTTGTCTACCAATGTGTATTTTAATATTATATTTTTTATTTTATTGGTTGTTTTCGCAACATCTTTCCTTGGTGCTTTTGAGATTATGCTGCCTAATTCGTGGGCAAATAAAGTAGACAGTCAGGCTGATAGAGGAGGCATTATTGGAATTTTATTTATGGCTTTGGCTTTAGCGATTGTTTCCTTTTCATGTACAGGTCCTATCGTAGGAACTCTTTTAGTTGATGCAGCATCCAAAGGAGGAATTGCACCTATAATAGGAATGTTTGGTTTTTCTTTAGCATTAGCCTTGCCTTTTATGCTTTTTGCTATGTTTCCAGGCTGGTTGAATTCGCTTCCAAAATCAGGCGGTTGGTTAAATACAGTCAAAGTGGTTTTAGGATTTTTAGAATTGGCTTTGGCTTTTAAGTTTTTATCCAATGCCGACTTAGTTTTGCAATTGCATTTATTAGAAAGAGAAGTGTTTTTGGTAATTTGGATTGCTATTTTTGGAACTTTAGCTTTCTATTTATTTGGGAAAATTACTTTGCCACATGATAGTCCATTGCCTCATATATCTGTTGGAAGATTGAGCCTTGGGTTGTTAGTGTTGTCTTTTACTATTTATCTAATACCAGGTCTTTGGGGAGCTCCACTTAAATTAATAAGCGCATTTCCGCCTCCAATGGAATATAGTGAAAGTCCATTGGGTTTGGTTAGTTCAGGAACGGGAAATGGAACTAGTGTTTCAACAGCTTTGCCAGAAGGTGCAAAATTTGGACCACATCAAATCGTCGTTTTTGATGATTATGATAAAGGATTAGCTTATGCTAAAATGGTAAACAAACCTATAATGTTAGATTTTACAGGGCATGCTTGTGTTAATTGTAGAAAAATGGAAAACAACGTTTGGTCTGAAGATAATGTACTTTCAATTCTAAAAAATCAAGTAGTTTTAATTTCGTTATATGTAGATGATCAAAGACTACTGCCTAAAAATGAACAGTTTGTTTCTGAAAAAACAGGATCTGAGATTGAAACGATAGGGGATAAATGGACTGATTTTATGATTTCAAAATACAATACAAATACACAACCCTTGTATGTTTTGATAGATTTACAAGGAAATTCTCTTAATAAAGAACAACCAACAATAAGTTATGTAAGTGTGACAGAATATGAGAATTGGTTGAAGACAGGTATTTCGAATTTTAAGAAATAGTTTTTTTGGAATTAAGGTTTTGATTTATTTAGATTTAAAAACAAAAAAAGAATCTTTACTTACAACTTATAAAAATATAAAAATCCCAATCAAAAGATTGGGATTTTTATATTATGTATAGAACTTAAAATTATCATACGTAAAAAAGTATTGAAATAATAGTATTACTTTTCGATAATTACAGAATTGGTTGTGTCTCCCAATTCGATTATTTTTTTTAGTTATTTTTCACAAACTCTATTAGACTGAAGACGTAAAAAAATGATTAAAGTCAGCTATGTTTTTCGATTAAGAAATTACAATTAATTCTTCTTTCTTATAACCTATAATATTTCCTTAAGTGTATAACTTTATGAAATTATTTTTCAGTATTTTTTTATAATTCGGCTCCAAAAAAATACATCTTCACTAGTTTTATTGCTATAAATAAACTTGTTACCTCTAATGGATTTTTATTTTAAAAATTTTAAAAAGAAGGTTTGGTTTACTATATATTAAGTAAGTATACTTACAAGAAGTTACAGTAGTTAAAGATTCTATGTGAGTTTTTAATATGTGGTGTTATGCTTCTTATATATTAGAAAAGTATTAAAAGGGTTTTCTATTGATTTTAAATTTTTAAATAATGTAGTTGACAGTTTTTTTAAATGCTTTAATCGAAAATAATCAAAAAATTAGAATTGGTTTTTAAGAATGATGTAAATTAGTTTGTTATTACTGATAATCTTTCAATTATAATATCTTTTTATTGCGATAATTCCGATAATTATATCCTTGACCACTTTTTAAAGGATTTGTATTTATTTAGTAAGTAATTAGGAACTCCCCATTCCATTTTTACTATAAATTATTTTAGTCTTGTGTTTGTTATTTGTTACCCTAAACTATTTAATATGAAAACAGTTTTACCTAAATTTCGATTTTTAACGGTTGTTTTTTTAATTGTAAATTTGTTCTTTGCAAACGTTGTTTTTTCTCAGGAGATTAAGACGGATCTATTAGATTATCCGCCAGGAGCTACAGCAATGATAATTGGTTCTGGTTTTCAAGCTAATGAAACAGTTACTTTGCAAGTAACGCATGAAGGAGATGACCCAGGTGGAATTGATGAAGTTTATCACCAGCCATGGACTGTTTTAGCTGATGGGAATGGGAATGTTAATGCCTCTTGGTATATTCCTACAGATGGAGATTCTTTAGGAGCTGTATTTTTGTTAACTGCAAATGGGCAAAGTTCAGGATTGCATGCTGAGTGGACGTTCAAGGATGCTAATTCTACATTAACTAATCCAACTCCAACAACAGCAGTTTACGGTTCTGTCATAAATATAACTAGTACTTTAACTCAGCAAGGAGGAAATGGAGGTTGTCTTACATGTGTTGGAAATGGAAATGCGATTCCAGGAAAAACAGTTGCATTTACAATTAATGGAGGGACATCTTTAGGCAGCGCTATTACTAATGTTTCTGGAGTAGCATCGTTAACATATTCTGTCATTATTAATGCAGGTTCTTTTACTGGATCAAACGGACTTAAAGGAACTTTTGCTGGAGATCCGTCAAATAATCCTTATTCTGGATCTTCTGGAACTAATAATTTTACGGTAACCAAGGCTACCACAATTTTGTCCGCAGTTTCTGGTACTGGTGTTTATGGCAGTTCGGCTACATTAACGGCTACAACTAATTTAAATGTTGCTGGGATACCTGTTACTTTCAGTTTGGATGGAACAGTTGTTGGAGTTGGTAATACTAATGCTTCTGGATTAGTTGTGTTGGCAGTGCCTTTTGCTTCAATCCCGGTGTCAGTTAGAAATGCAGGAACCTATGCAGGTAAAGTTGGAGTAAGCTTAGCTAATACTGCGAATTATTCTGCAGGTACAGCTACAGGTAATCTTGTTATTAGTAAAGCAGACCAAACTATTACAGTAGGAACACCTTCGCCAGCAAACGCAGTTTATGGTACAAACTTTACTGTTGCAGCTACAGCAAGTTCAGGTTTAACTGTTGTTTATACAAGTACAGCTCCTTTGAGCAATGTTCTTGGAGTATATACAATGAATAGTGGTATTGGAACTGGAATTGTGAAATACAATCAGGCAGGAAATACAAACTACAATGCTGCACCTGAGGTGACTGCAAACGTAGCTGCGGTAAAAGCAAATTCTACTATTTCTATAAATCCTGCAGGACCTTTTACTTATAATAGTTTGATACAAGGACCAGAGACTGTAACTAAAACAGGTTCAACTGGGGCAGTTACATATAGCTATGTAGGTGTGTCGGGTACTAACTATTCGGATATTGCTAAACCAATCAATGCTGGGAGTTATGAAGTTACAGCAACCGTAGCTACAGATAATGATTATAATAGTGCAACTTCAGCACCTTTAGCATTTGCTATTGCTAAAGCCGATGCGGTGGTAACCGTAACAGGTTATACAGGGGTTTATGACGCTGGATCCCATGGCGCCTCAGGTTCAGCAGTTGGAGTTGCAGGAGATCTTGGGGCTTCAGGAAGTACTCTGAATCTAGGTTCATCATTTACAAATGTTCCCGGAGGTGCAGCCAGCTGGACTTTCACCGGAGGCACAAACTATAATAATCAGAATGGAACGGCAGCTATTGTAATCAGCCAGGCTCCTGCATTGATTGTGGTAAACGGATATGCAGGCATTTATGATGCTGCAGCTCACGGTGCCACATTGGGTTCCGCTACAGGTGTTGGGGGAGCAGACCTATCGTCTTCAGTGACAATTGATCCGCTGACTTATACCAATTATCCAGGGGGTACAGTAGGTTGGTCTTTTGCAGAGAACAACTATGTATCGCAGAGTGGTAGTGCTGATATCGCTATTGCTAAAGCCGATGCGGTGGTAACCGTAACAGGTTATACAGGGGTTTATGACGCTGGATCCCATGGCGCCTCAGGTTCAGCAGTTGGAGTTGCAGGAGATCTTGGGGCTTCAGGAAGTACTCTGAATCTAGGTTCATCATTTACAAATGTTCCCGGAGGTACAGCCAGCTGGACTTTCACCGGAGGCACAAACTATAATAATCAGAATGGAACGGCAGCTATTGTAATCAGCCAGGCTCCTGCATTGATTGTGGTAAACGGATATGCAGGCATTTATGATGCTGCAGCTCACGGTGCCACATTGGGTTCCGCTACAGGTGTTGGGGGAGCAGACCTATCGTCTTCAGTGACAATTGATCCGCTGACTTATACCAATTATCCAGGGGGTACAGTAGGTTGGTCTTTTGCAGAGAACAACTATGTATCGCAGAGTGGTAGTGCTGATATCGCTATTGCTAAAGCCGATGCGGTGGTAACCGTAACAGGTTATACAGGGGTTTATGACGCTGGATCCCATGGCGCCTCAGGTTCAGCAGTTGGAGTTGCAGGAGATCTTGGGGCTTCAGGAAGTACTCTGAATCTAGGTTCATCATTTACAAACGTTCCCGGAGGTACAGCCAGCTGGACTTTCACCGGAGGCACAAACTATAATAATCAGAATGGAACGGCAGCTATTGTAATCAGCCAGGCTCCTGCATTGATTGTGGTAAACGGATATGCAGGCATTTATGATGCTACAGCTCACGGTGCCACATTGGGTTCCGCTACAGGTGTTGGGGGAGCAGACCTATCGTCTTCAGTGACAATTGATCCGCTGACTTATACCAATTATCCAGGGGGTACAGTAGGCTGGTCTTTTGCAGAGAACAACTATGTATCACAGAGTGGTAGTGCTGATATCGCTATTGCTAAAGCCGATGCGGTGGTAACCGTAACAAGTTATACAGGGGTTTATGACGCTGGATCCCATGGCGCCTCAGGTTCAGCAGTTGGAGTTGCAGGAGATCTTGGGGCTTCAGGAAGTACTCTGAATCTAGGTTCATCATTTACAAATGTTCCCGGAGGTACAGCCAGCTGGACTTTCACCGGAGGCACAAACTATAATAATCAGAATGGAACGGCAGCTATTGTAATCAGCCAGGCTCCTGCATTGATTGTGGTAAACGGATATGCAGGCATTTATGATGCTGCAGCTCACGGTGCCACATTGGGTTCCGCTACAGGTGTTGGGGGAGCAGACCTATCGTCTTCAGTGACAATTGATCCGCTGACTTATACCAATTATCCAGGGGGTACAGTAGGTTGGTCTTTTGCAGAGAACAACTATGTATCGCAGAGTGGTAGTGCTGATATCGCTATTGCTAAAGCCGATGCGGTGGTAACCGTAACAGGTTATACAGGGGTTTATGACGCTGGATCCCATGGCGCCTCAGGTTCAGCAGTTGGAGTTGCAGGAGATCTTGGGGCTTCAGGAAGTACTCTGAATCTAGGTTCATCATTTACAAATGTTCCCGGAGGTACAGCCAGCTGGACTTTCACCGGAGGCACAAACTATAATAATCAGAATGGAACGGCAGCTATTGTAATCAGCCAGGCTCCTGCATTGATTGTGGTAAACGGATATGCAGGCATTTATGATGCTGCAGCTCACGGTGCCACATTGGGTTCCGCTACAGGTGTTGGGGGAGCAGACCTATCGTCTTCAGTGACAATTGATCCGCTGACTTATACCAATTATCCAGGGGGTACAGTAGGTTGGTCTTTTGCAGAGAACAACTATGTATCGCAGAGTGGTAGTGCTGATATCGCTATTGCTAAAGCCGATGCGGTGGTAACCGTAACAGGTTATACAGGGGTTTATGACGCTGGATCCCATGGCGCCTCAGGTTCAGCAGTTGGAGTTGCAGGAGATCTTGGGGCTTCAGGAAGTACTCTGAATCTAGGTTTATCATTTACAAATGTTCCCGGAGGTACAGCCAGTTGGACTTTCACCGGAGGCACAAACTATAATAATCAGAATGGAACGGCAGCTATTGTAATCAGCCAGGCTCCTGCATTGATTGTGGTAAACGGATATGCAGGCATTTATGATGCTGCAGCTCACGGTGCCACATTGGGTTCCGCTACAGGTGTTGGGGGAGCAGACCTATCGTCTTCAGTGACAATTGATCCGCTGACTTATACCAATTATCCAGGGGGTACAGTAGGTTGGTCTTTTGCAGAGAACAACTATGTATCGCAGAGTGGTAGTGCTGATATCGCTATTGCTAAAGCCGATGCGGTGGTAACCGTAACAGGTTATACAGGGGTTTATGACGCTGGATCCCATGGCGCCTCAGGTTCAGCAGTTGGAGTTGCAGGAGATCTTGGGGCTTCAGGAAGTACTCTGAATCTAGGTTTATCATTTACAAACGTTCCCGGAGGTACAGCCAGCTGGACTTTCACCGGAGGCACAAACTATAATAATCAGAATGGAACGGCAGCTATTGTAATCAGCCAGGCTCCTGCATTGATTGTGGTAAACGGATATGCAGGCATTTATGATGCTACAGCTCACGGTGCCACATTGGGTTCCGCTACAGGTGTTGGGGGAGCAGACCTATCGTCTTCAGTGACAATTGATCCGCTGACTTATACCAATTATCCAGGGGGTACAGTAGGTTGGTCTTTTGCAGAGAACAACTATGTATCGCAGAGTGGTAGTGCTGATATCGCTATTGCTAAAGCCGATGCGGTGGTAACCGTAACAGGTTATACAGGGGTTTATGACGCTGGATCCCATGGCGCCTCAGGTTCAGCAGTTGGAGTTGCAGGAGATCTTGGCGCTTCAGGAAGTACTCTGAATCTAGGTTTATCATTTACAAACGTTCCCGGAGGTACAGCCAGCTGGACTTTCACCGGAGGCACAAACTATAATAATCAGAATGGAACGGCAGCTATTGTAATCAGCCAGGCTCCTGCATTGATTGTGGTAAACGGATATGCAGGCATTTATGATGCTACAGCTCACGGTGCCACATTGGGTTCCGCTACAGGTGTTGGGGGAGCAGACCTATCGTCTTCAGTGACAATTGATCCGCTGACTTATACCAATTATCCAGGGGGTACAGTAGGCTGGTCTTTTGCAGAGAACAACTATGTATCGCAGAGTGGTAGTGCTGATATCGCTATTGCTAAAGCCGATGCGGTGGTAACCGTAACAGGTTATACAGGGGTTTATGACGCTGGATCCCATGGCGCCTCAGGTTCAGCAGTTGGAGTTGCAGGAGATCTTGGGGCTTCAGGAAGTACTCTGAATCTAGGTTCATCATTTACAAATGTTCCCGGAGGTACAGCCAGCTGGACTTTCACCGGAGGCACAAACTATAATAATCAGAATGGAACGGCAGCTATTGTAATCAGCCAGGCTCCTGCATTGATTGTGGTAAACGGATATGCAGGCATTTATGATGCTGCAGCTCACGGTGCCACATTGGGTTCCGCTACAGGTGTTGGGGGAGCAGACCTATCGTCTTCAGTGACAATTGATCCGCTGACTTATACCAATTATCCAGGGGGTACAGTAGGTTGGTCTTTTGCAGAGAACAACTATGTATCGCAGAGTGGTAGTGCTGATATCGCTATTGCTAAAGCCGATGCGGTGGTAACCGTAACAGGTTATACAGGGGTTTATGACGCTGGATCCCATGGCGCCTCAGGTTCAGCAGTTGGAGTTGCAGGAGATCTTGGGGCTTCAGGAAGTACTCTGAATCTAGGTTTATCATTTACAAATGTTCCCGGAGGTACAGCCAGTTGGACTTTCACCGGAGGCACAAACTATAATAATCAGAATGGAACGGCAGCTATTGTAATCAGCCAGGCTCCTGCATTGATTGTGGTAAACGGATATGCAGGCATTTATGATGCTGCAGCTCACGGTGCCACATTGGGTTCCGCTACAGGTGTTGGGGGAGCAGACCTATCGTCTTCAGTGACAATTGATCCGCTGACTTATACCAATTATCCAGGGGGTACAGTAGGTTGGTCTTTTGCAGAGAACAACTATGTATCGCAGAGTGGT
This sequence comes from Flavobacterium sp. 5, assembly GCF_002813295.1. Lineage (NCBI taxonomy): Bacteria > Pseudomonadati > Bacteroidota > Flavobacteriia > Flavobacteriales > Flavobacteriaceae > Flavobacterium > Flavobacterium sp. 5. The sequence continues at coordinate 146,975 of NZ_PHUE01000001.1, read as the reverse complement.
AGTGCTGATATCGCTATTGCTAAAGCCGATGCGGTGGTAACCGTAACAGGTTATACAGGGGTTTATGACGCTGGATCCCATGGCGCCTCAGGTTCAGCAGTTGGAGTTGCAGGAGATCTTGGGGCTTCAGGAAGTACTCTGAATCTAGGTTTATCATTTACAAACGTTCCCGGAGGTACAGCCAGCTGGACTTTCACCGGAGGCACAAACTATAATAATCAGAATGGAACGGCAGCTATTGTAATCAGCCAGGCTCCTGCATTGATTGTGGTAAACGGATATGCAGGCATTTATGATGCTACAGCTCACGGTGCCACATTGGGTTCCGCTACAGGTGTTGGGGGAGCAGACCTATCGTCTTCAGTGACAATTGATCCGCTGACTTATACCAATTATCCAGGGGGTACAGTAGGTTGGTCTTTTGCAGAGAACAACTATGTATCGCAGAGTGGTAGTGCTGATATCGCTATTGCTAAAGCCGATGCGGTGGTAACCGTAACAGGTTATACAGGGGTTTATGACGCTGGATCCCATGGCGCCTCAGGTTCAGCAGTTGGAGTTGCAGGAGATCTTGGCGCTTCAGGAAGTACTCTGAATCTAGGTTTATCATTTACAAACGTTCCCGGAGGTACAGCCAGCTGGACTTTCACCGGAGGCACAAACTATAATAATCAGAATGGAACGGCAGCTATTGTAATCAGCCAGGCTCCTGCATTGATTGTGGTAAACGGATATGCAGGCATTTATGATGCTACAGCTCACGGTGCCACATTGGGTTCCGCTACAGGTGTTGGGGGAGCAGACCTATCGTCTTCAGTGACAATTGATCCGCTGACTTATACCAATTATCCAGGGGGTACAGTAGGCTGGTCTTTTGCAGAGAACAACTATGTATCGCAGAGTGGTAGTGTTAATATTACTATTACTGCACCAGCAGTAACAATAGGTGCACCGGCGAGTGTATCGGCATCGGCTTGTACATTTGCTAATCAAGCTGCGGTTAATACTGTCTTTAATAATTGGCTGGCGCAATTTTCGGTAAGCGGAGGTTGTTCTGCTACAGGCTCTTATGGTTCGTCTGTGCCACCAACATTTTGCAGTGGTGGAACTACAACGGTAACTTATACGATAAATGATCTTTGCACCCCATCGACAGTAACGAAAACCTTTGAAGTGATAGCTGCACCAGAAATTGTATTAACAGTTCCAGTTAATAAAACTGTAGCTTGCTGTCAAAGTCAAGCTGCTATAAATATATCTTACAATGCATGGTTAGCTAGTGTATCATCCAGTGGCGGATGTAATTTAAGTGTAACAAATAATTCAACGGCTATACCACTTGCATGTGGAGGTAGTGTAACCGTAGAATGGAAAGCGAAGAGTAATTGCAGTATTGATATTGTAAAATATGCAACCTTTACTGTACTTCCAACAACTCTTTCAGCAACAATTGCTACTAATAATTCATCACTTTACTACGGTTATGCAGGTGATCAAAGTGCAATAATTACTGCAACACCATCTGGAGGAACTGCTCCGTACACCGTAAAAATCAGTATGATGAATGGTGTATCTCCGACAGTTGCACCTGCAGCTGTGAGAGTAAGTGGTAAACTGATATGTAATTTTATTAATTCAACAGGTAATGAGGCATGGTCTACAGGATTGAATACAAATTCAGGATTGTCTACAGGTATAACTTGTTCAACAAACTCAGTGGGTGCATCTTCTACTTCTATTCCAATCTATGGCAGTTATTCGGTAAATGTAGTACTTTTGACAGATGCGCGATTCGTCGCAACCGTAACTGATGCTAATGGCTGTTTTTATACAATCCCGTATGAATTGGCGGCAAGAGTTGATGCAGAAGACGCTCGTTGTTTTGCAGGTAATAGTGGTGTGGTAAAAGTAGCTATTTGTCATCAAACAGGTAGTTCTAAGAATCCATGTACAGCTATTTGTGTGGATCAGTCTGCAGTACAAGAGCACCTCAATCATGGAGATTTTTTGGGTAAATGTACTAATGATTGTAAGGTTCCAGTATCTAATGCAAAATTGATACAGTCTGACAAAGCAATTGTAGAAGAACCTACTCAGTTTATAGTTAAAGTTTTTCCTAATCCAACCTATAGTCAGTTTACTTTAATTTTGGAAGGCGGTACTAGTGAGAAAATTGAATTGGAGGTTTATGATATGCTTGCCCGTAAGGTGAAAAGTATTGAAAAAAATGATAGTCAGCCAATAGTCTTTGGAGAAGAATTTCCGGTCGGTGAGTATATCGTCTTAATTAGACAAGGAATTAATGCAAAAACAGTGAGCCTTATTAAACAATAAAATTATTTTAAAAAATGTTTAAAAAGCAAAGTCCTCCAAATCTTTATAGGAGGGCTTTGTCATTTTGTAGTATGTATTGCTTTTTTTTGATAATGTCAGCTTGAAAGAAATAATAGTTATGTTTTTTTGGATACAGTTATTTTTCTCCATATATAACAAGTGCGCTACAATCAATAATAACTGAGTTGTTTGGATATTTTTGATTTACTAAAGAATAAACTTCGGTTTTTATTTTATCTTTTATTTCATCATCAGCTTTGCTAAGTGCTGCAACAACTGGGGCGGCAACATCATTCATTAAATCCCAATAGACATCTGTTGTTTTGCAGTTTAGTTTTCCTGTGATTTCATTTTCTGAAATATTTTTTAAACCTGCTTGCGAAAATAAATCTGACATAAAACCTGCTTTCGAGCAACGAAACATGCCTGGTGCTCCAGGTGGAGGGGTAGGTAATTCTATGTTTTTATTGATAGTACTCATGATGGCTGTTACCCAGAAATTTTTTTCAGGAATATTCCAAACTGCAGTTGCAATTTTTCCTCCTGGTTTTAGAACCCTTGTCATTTCTTTTATTGCTAATAACATATCAGGAAAAAACATAAATCCAAATCGACAGCTAATTGCATCAAAAGTATTGTCCAAGAAGGGTAATTCGCAAACATCACATACTTTGGTTTCAAAATTTATAATACCTCTCTTTTTTGCATTTTCTGCTGCTATTTCAAGCATACCTTCTGATAAATCTGAAGAAATTACTTTTCCTTCAGTCAAACGTGAGGCAATTGTTAAACCTGGTTCACCTGAACCAGCGGCTACATCCAGAACGATATCATGTTTTTTTAAATCGAGAAGTTTAATGATTCCATCTCCCATGGGTTTTAGAAAATCCATTGTAAGTTCATCCCATTTTTTCCAACCTGGAGAGAATTTGTTCCAGGTTTCTTTTTGTTGATCCCTAATTTTTTCAACTTCTAGTTCCATAGCAGTATAGTTTATTATTAATATTCTGACTCTGTAGGTTTGGAAATGAGGTAGATTTAGGAAGTTTTTTTATGTGGAAAAAGAGAATAAATTTAAGGAAATAATATTTCTCTTTATGTTAAAACCATCTTATATTTTTTTTATCATATGATAAAAAAAACACTCTGAAAATTGTTCCAGAGTGTTTGTTTGAGGTATTTTGAAATTGAGTTTTACAAGAATTCTCCGTGTTGAGAGATGTCTAATCCTAGTTCTTCTTTTTCTTCAGTTACTCTTAATGGTGTAATTTTATTTACAATAAAGAATAAAGCGTAAGAAGCACAGAAAGCAAAGATAGATACAAGAACTAATGCTTTTAATTGGATTAAGAATAACGTAGCATCACCAAAAATTAAACCTTGGTTATCACCTACAATTGAGTTTACAGATTTAGATGCAAATACACCAGTTAAAAGCATACCTACCATACCTCCAACACCGTGACAAGCAAATACGTCTAGAGCATCGTCAATTTTTCCTTTAGGGAATTTGCTAACAACAAGGTTACTAACAATAGCAGCAATAATACCAATTGCCATTGCATGAGGAATACTTACAAATCCAGCAGCAGGAGTAATAGCAACTAATCCAACTACTGCACCAATAGAAGCTCCCATTGCAGAAAGTTTATGTCCAAGAATTTTATCCAAGAATACCCATGCCATTGCGGCAGCAGCGGCAGCTACAGTTGTAGTTCCTAATGCTTGTGCAGCAAGACTACTAGCTCCTACGGCAGATCCAGCGTTGAAACCAAACCAACCGAACCATAATAAACCAGTTCCTAATAATACATATGTAATACGTGCTGGATTTGCTTTTTGTACTTTTCTTTTTCCTAAGAATATAGCTCCAGCAAGAGCAGCCCAGCCAGCACTCATGTGTACTACTGTTCCTCCAGCAAAATCTAATACTCCCATTTTGAAGAATATTCCATCAGGATGCCAAGTCATGTGACATAATGGAGCGTATACAACTAGTATGAATAATACCATAAATAATAAGTAAGCCCAGAAACGTACTCTTTCAGCAAAAGCTCCAGTGATTAATGCAGGAGTGATAATGGCAAATTTTGCTTGAAATAATGCAAACAAAATCATTGGGATAGTTGGTGCTAATTCCCAAGCAGTGTTGGCGCTTACTCCATTAAAAAATAAGTTTGAAGTAGGGTCACCGATGAAACCTCCAATTGAAGGGCCGAAACATAATCCAAATCCGATTACAACCCATAATAGGGTTACAATAACCATTGCCATATAACTTTGTAGCATGGTGCTAATTACGTTCTTTTTACCTACCATTCCGCCATAAAAGAAACCTAATCCTGGTGTCATTAATAATACAAAGGCGGTGGCTACAATCATCCAAGCCGTGTCACCTGTGTCTAATTTTAATTCAACAACGTGTGCTCCTAGTTTTGGAGATTCAACAAGAAAGTAAATTGAAAAAATAGATAATACTAGAATTGTGATTAGTATCACACTTAAAATAATTTTTCGCATAGTTTTTGATTTTTAATTTTTTATAAAAGTATTAAATCATTATATACCCTCCAAAAAATATGGGGTAGTATGGTTATTTTTATGAAATTTGTATTTACCACCATTGTATTTTGAGGGGTGTTTAATATTTTGAGTTAAAATAAAGAATGTGTTAACGAAATTTTAAGTTTTTTTTAAGTTTTGTTCTTGAATTGTTAATCTATTTGTGAAATTATCGCCAATTTTGGTAGTTAAGCGACTTTTTTGTTAATGATTGCTTAATTTTTGTACTATAGAGAAATGTCTTTAGAGGGTATTTGGTTTTGTGTTTAAGGTGGCTAATCTAAAGGAAAGCTATGTTTTTTTGTTTTTCAGTTTAAGTTATTGTAAGTTAATTTGTTAAATTTACTAAAAATGGATTTAATATTTTAAAAAGTAATAATTATTTATCTACTTTTTGTGAATTTGTTTGAGATGGTAGACGTTTGTTGTGTAAATGATTTTATGTCGATTATGATTAGTGATAGTCAAAAAATGTTATTGTTTTAATTCCTTAAATAAATCTAGGAATTACTTTTTTTTTAAACAAGTAGATTTAATGGAGAGAAGTGTTTATATATTCAAAAAAATATAATATTTCTACTTCTAAAGAAATAATAAAATTTTGCTCTAAGTTGAGTCTTGTAATTATTAAAAAAAAAACACCCTAATTATTTAGGGTGTTTTTTTTTATTTTTATATGCTTGTTAAAAGTGAACCTATAAATATTCTCCGTGTTGTGAAATATCTAATCCGAGTTCTTCTTTTTCTTCAGTTACTCGAAGAGGTGTAATTTTGTTTACGATATAGAAAAGGAAGTAGGACATTGTAAATGCAAATATTGAGACTCCAACTAAAGCAATAATTTGATGTGTAAATAATTTGGTTTCGCCAAAAGCAAGTCCTTGATCGATAACAGCTGGATTGATATCTCTGGAAGCAAATACTCCAGTTAATACCATTCCCACCATACCACCAACACCATGACAAGCAAACACATCTAAGGCATCATCGATTTTGAATTTATGGAATTTACTAACTGTAATATTACTAATAATACTTCCAATAATTCCCATAGTAATTGCATGTGGCATGCTAACAAATCCGGCAGCAGGAGTGATGGTTACTAGTCCTACTACTGCTCCGATACATGCGCCCATTGCTGATAGTTTATGCCCCATAATTTTATCAATAAATACCCAAGCCATAGAAGCGACTGCGGCTGCAACAGTTGTTGTTCCTAATGCTTGTGCAGCAAGACCATTGGCTCCCATTGCAGATCCAGCGTTGAAACCAAACCATCCAAACCATAATAAACCTGTTCCTAGTAATACATAAGTAATACGTGCTGGGCTTGGTTTAGGTGATTTACGTTTACCTAGAAAGATAGCACCAGCTAATGCGGCCCAACCAGCGCTCATGTGTACAACTGTTCCTCCTGCAAAATCTAATACTCCAAAATTATACAGTATTCCGTCAGGGTGCCAAGTCATGTGTGCTAACGGAGCGTAAACGAAAAGGATGAATAATACCATAAATAATAAGTAAGCCCAAAAACGAATACGTTCGGCAAAAGCTCCTGTAACTATTGCTGGTGTTATGATGGCAAATTTAGCTTGGAATAATGCAAATAATAAAAATGGAATAGTAGGTGCTAATTTCCATGAAGTGCCAATTCCTACTCCTTGAAAAAACACATACGGTATTGGGTTTCCGATAATACCTCCAATTGAAGGGCCAAAAGATAATCCAAAGGCGATGAGTACCCATAAAACAGTTACTATAATCATTGCCATGAAACTTTGAAGCATGGTACTGATTACATTTTTTTTACCTACCATACCACCATAAAAGAAACCTAATCCTGGAGTCATCAATAATACCAATGCAGAAGCTACCAGCATCCATGCGATATCACCAGTGTCGAATTTTGAAATTTCAGCAATATTTGTTTTGTGGCTTGTTAAAAAGTAATTAGAGAAATAGGATAATACCAAAATTGTGACAAGAATCACGCTTAAAACTATTTTTCGCATTTTATATTGAATTTTATTTTTTTTTATGCAAAAGTAAAAAATCATTTCAAACACCCTGTTAAAAAGGGAGTGTATATGTTATTTTTGTCATTTTTGTATTTTACCTCCTGTAAAATGGGGGTAGGTGATGTAAAATTGGTTTTAAAATAACAATAATTTAATTTATAGCATTTTTTAATTCATATTATAGGGAGCCTTTTTTATAAATTGTAAGTGTTCACTTTAATTTTTTATTGAGTAGTGGTTTACCGTTATATATCTAAAAAGTATATTGTTTATTGTTAAAAAAAATAATGTCTTGTTTTTAAGTTTTGAGTGTATTTTATTAGTTAAAGCACAAATCGAATATCTCCATTAAAGTCCGAGGTCATTTGAGTAAAATTATTAAGCTGCTGAATCATTTTATCTAAATCGGATTTTGTATGATGAGCACTAATTACAATTCGGCTCAATTTCCCAGAAGCTGTTGGATAAGGAAAAGATGTTGGAATAATGTTGTTTTCTAAAAGCAATTGAAGTAATTCTTCTTGATCAAAATAGATAACAGGATATGTTGCTGCAAAAGTCAATGCTTTATTATGTATTAAATATTTGGCAGTATAATTTAGATTGTCTTTTAGTATTTGTCTTTGTGAATTATATATAGGTTGTGCATTTACAAAAGTTTCCAAGAAAGCAGGATTCATACCCGAAGCTCCAATAAAATTTTGTTGTTTTTTTATTGCATTTATAAATTGAAAATCACCAGCAATAATACCGCCACTAAGTCCAATTGCTTTACCTAGTGATGCAATTGTTACTGTTTGTTGTATGTTTGGGAGTGAATATTGTTTTAAAATTCCTTGCCCTTGGTCACCAAATACTCCAATGCTGTGGGATTCGTCAAGCAATAAAGTAATGATTTTAGAACTTGGAATATCTTTTAAGATACTTAAATCAATAGGTGCAACCTCTAGTGACGGAATGGCATCAGCAACAATACCAATTCTTGAAACAGCAGGATCTAAAAGAAAAGGATTCAACTTCCCGTTTTTAATTAACGGTAACGAAAATGGGTGTAATAAAGCAGGGTGTGTATTAGGGAAATGGAAAATTAAATCCGTTGTATGCTGCAATTGTTCCAAAGCCAGTTTTCCTGCAAGCATACCCGATGAAACAGTTACTGCAGCATCAGTTCCTATCTGATTGGCTAATAAATTTTCGGCAGTTTTGTAAATTTCCAACTGAATGTTAGCAGATCGAGAACTTCCGTAACTGGTTCCCCATTTTTGAAAACTTCCCAATAGAATTGCTTGAAATTCAGGCAGAGTGGTAACGCCAAGATAATTGGTGCCGCCAAAGTATAAAAATTCTTCGCCATCTTTATAAATAACTCTATTGGGAATTTCGCTTACCTCCATCAATTTAGTTTTTTAAAGCAGCACCAATTCCGTTTGAATCAGCATAATGAACAATTCCGTCAGTAATAGTAACGCCAGTTGCAATATCTTCGGATAATAACAGAGCGCCATCCATATCTACATAGTCCAGTTCTGGCAATAAATGTGCAATAGCCGAAATCCCAACGGTAGATTCAGTCATACAGCCCACCATTGTTTTCATTCCATATTGTATAGCCTCGGCAATCATTCTTCGGGCAGGAGTAAGACCGCCACATTTTACTAATTTTACATTCACACCGTGAAAATGGTTATGACATTTGGCAACATCTTCTTCGATAATACAACTTTCATCAGCAATAATTGGTAAAACCGAGTGTTTAAAAACCTCTTTATGTGCGGCCCATTGATCCGCTTTCATGGGTTGTTCCAGGAATTCTACTCCTAGCTTTTTTAATGCAACAGCATTGTTAATGGTTTCGGAAACTGTCCAACCACAATTTGCATCGATTCGAAAACGAGCATCAGTATGTTTTCTTAATTCAGTAACAATAGCAATATCATCTTTGGTTCCTAACTTAATTTTATAAATTGGCCACGGCATTTCTTTTAATTTCATAACCATTTTGTCAATCTTGTCTATCCCAATAGTATAGTCAGTTTTTGGATTATGTAAAGGAGAATTGCCCCATAGTTCATATAGTTTTTTGCCTTTTATTTTTGCATACAAATCATTGTAAGCCATGTCTAAAGCGCACAATGCAAACATATCATTCTTTAATAAAGCCGAAGCACTATCCCAAAATTCCTCAGGCGTTTCATCATTATGAGATTCAATAAACGGAATAATAGCTTCCAAATTAGCTCTCATACTATCCACAGTAATATTATAATATGGATTTGAAGTTGCTTCGCCAAACCCAGAAAACCCGTTACTTTGCAACTCTACAATTAGTGTAGGTTGTATATCATGTGACTCTCTAGAAATCGTAAAGGTGTGCTTTAATTGGAGTTTAAATGTTCGAATAATTATTTGCATAATAGTAGGTTTTAAAATGAATTCAAGGCTCAAAATAATAGAAATCAGCAAGATAAATAATGTATAATGCTGATTTCTAAAAATTACTTCAATATATGCTTACTCAGAATTTGATAAACTTCGTTGATATTATTTCCGCCTTTACCAAATTGTTTGGAAATAGGAGCATCTTCATGAGTTAACCAAATTTTCAATTCGGCATCCATATCCAAGATTCCAGCACTTTCCTTAGAGAATTTTTTAATAGAGGAATACGGTATTGAAAGATAATCAACTTTACTCCCTACCAATTGTTTTTCAACCAAAATCAGTCTTTTATTCGTGAAAACAAACATATCTTTAATTACTTTATATCCTTTTTCGATTTGTTCACCTTCAATTAACAAAGGTTCAAATTCTTTAGAAAGATTTTCCGTATTTACTTCCGATGCATTGCCAAGTATGGCATTAAATAGTCCCATGATATTCATCTTTAAATTATGAAAATCAAATTTAAAGAATTTACTTGTTGTAGCATTATAATTTATTGCTAAATCATAAAAATCATTTGGTTGTAAATACACTCTAATAAAAGAACTAATACTTTGCTTTTTATATGTTCCTTGTTTACTACTTTTTAATTAATTCAGAAGTAAAAAAATAAATTTGACCTCTAAGAAATATAGTTCTCATTGTTGACAAGGTAAATTAATCTCTCCAACTGGTTAAACAACTTCTCTATAATGGTTTAGTTACAAGCAATATTAGTACTATAGTGTTTAGTTTAATTTCCTGTAAAATGTATTTAGAGTTTATTGTTTAAAGCCAATTTCGATGTTATTAAATTAAGTTTTAAATAACAAAAAACGAACTGATCTTTATGAAATGAAACAAATTATGTAAAGATAAAATCGTTAAGATTTGTATTTTTGATGTTTACGAATAGTGCTTAAATGAGTTTCAAGCAAAATAGAAATTAGAGAAAGTCGATGGGAAATAGTCAAAAAATAAAATGGGGAATTGTAGGTTTGGGAAATATTGCTCAGCAATTTGCAAGCGAGTTACAACTAATTGATTCTGCTGAACTTTGTGCAGTAGCTTCCAGAAGTATTGACAAAGCGCAAGATTTTGCTAATAAATTCAAATGCTCAAAAGCTTACGGTTCTTATGACGAATTGTTTCAAGACGAAAATGTTGATATTCTTTATATTGCAACACCACATGATTCTCATGCTGAACTTACAATTAAAGCATTGCAAAATAATAAAAATGTGTTGTGCGAAAAACCATTGGCCTTGCATTATGGTGATGTTGTAAAAATGATTACTACAGCCAAGAAGTACAATAAATTTTTTATGGAAGCATTTTGGACTCGTTTCAATCCATCTATTCGTGAAACCTTACAACATATTCAAAATGGTTCCATAGGAGAGGTAAAATATGTTAATGCTGATTTTTCTATTAAATTCGAGAATCCTGACAATACGAGAATGACCGATATTGAATTAGGAGGAGGAGCATTGATGGATATTGGTGTTTATCCATTGTTTTTGGCCTATTTAATATTAGGGATTCCAAAAGAAATTTTGGCAAAATCTAATTTTTATTCTACTGGAGCTGATACACAAACTTCAATAATTTTACAATACGAAGGAGCGCAAGCCGTTCTGCATTCTAGTTTTTTATATACTTGCAATGTAGAAGCTACTATAAGTGGTACTAAAGGGCGAATCAATCTAGATCCTCTTTGGTTTATGACAGAATCATATAGTTTGACCCAAGGTGATCAAAAAACAAAATTTGAAAGACCAACATTGGGTAAAGGCTATACTTATGAAATCGAAGAATGTCATGCCTGTCTTAAAGCTAATAAAACAGAAAGTGAACTTTGGTCACATCAAAACAGCTTGGAACTTGCGGCAATAGTTGAAGAGGTTAAAAATAAAATAGGGTTGGTCTATTCTTAAATTAAGTAGAAACATAATAACAATATGTTTTATTAGGTAGATTTAATCTCTAATTATTTATTTAGTAAGAATATGTTTAAATAATTTTGTTTTAAAGTAAAATAGTATTTACATTTAAAAAAAAACTATTTTATGTTAATCAAAGTTTACGGAAGTGCAGTTTTTGGAGTTGAAGCCACAACAATTACTGTTGAAGTTAATATGGATAAGGGAATTGGTTATCATTTAGTAGGATTGCCAGATAACGCCATTAAAGAAAGTAGTTATCGCATTGCTGCAGCTCTTAAAAATAATGGCTACGAAATGCCTGGGAAAAAAATCATCATTAACATGGCACCAGCCGATTTGCGAAAAGAAGGTTCTGCCTATGATTTGACTTTGGCAATTGGTGTTCTAGTAGCTTCTGCACAAATAAAAACAGAAATTTATGAGCAATATATTATCATGGGCGAGTTGTCTCTTGATGGTAGTTTACAACCTATTCGAGGAGCTTTGCCTATTGCAATAAAAGCTAAAGAAGAAGGTTTTAAAGGTTTCTTTTTGCCAATTCAAAATGTTAAAGAGGCGGCTATCGTTTCTGGACTTAATGTTTATGGCGTTTCAAATGTACAAGAAGTGATTGATTTTTTGGAAGGAAAAGGAACATTGGAACCTACTGTTATTGATACCAGAGCCGAATTTCATAAAACGTTGGATTTTCCTGAATTTGATTTTTCGGATGTGAAAGGACAAGAAAGTATCAAACGTTGTATGGAGATTGCAGCAGCTGGTGGTCATAATATTATTTTGATTGGTCCTCCAGGTGCTGGAAAAACGATGCTAGCTAAGAGATTACCTAGTATTTTGCCACCAATGACTTTAAGAGAAGCTTTAGAAACTACCAAAATTCACAGTGTAGCCGGAAAATTGAAAGAAGTTGGATTGATGAATCAACGTCCTTTTCGAAGTCCACACCATACAATTTCAAACGTAGCACTTGTTGGAGGAGGAAGTTATCCGCAACCAGGAGAAATTTCGATGGCACATAATGGAGTTTTATTTCTAGATGAATTACCAGAATTTAAACGAGATGTACTTGAAGTTATGCGTCAACCACTGGAAGATCGTGAAGTGACCATCTCTAGAGCTAAGTTTACGGTGACTTACCCATCTTCTTTTATGCTGGTAGCTAGTATGAATCCGAGTCCAAGTGGTTTTTTTAATGATCCGGATTCTCCTCAAACATCTTCACCTCATGAAATGCAACGGTATTTAAGCAAAATTTCTGGCCCTTTGTTAGATCGAATTGATATACATATTGAAGTTACACCTGTTCCTTTTGAAAAACTATCTGATGATCGTAAAGCTGAAAGTAGCGTTGATATTCGAAAAAGAGTAACATCGGCGCGTGAAATTCAGTCCAAAAGATTTGAAGAAATGGATCATATCCATTATAATGCTCAAATGAATACTAAGCACATTCGAGAGTATTGTGCTCTCAATGATGATTCTAAACAATTATTAAAAACGGCTATGGAGCGACTAAATCTTTCGGCTCGTGCTTATGATAGAATTTTGAAAGTAGCCAGAACAATTGCAGATTTGGATGATGCAACTGAAGTTGTTTCTGGGCATATTGCAGAAGCTATTCAGTACCGCAGTTTGGATCGAGATGGTTGGTTGGGGTAGTCCTTTTGGATTACTGAATTCAGAATTATAGTTTTATTTTATTCAATTGTAAAAACAACTTTAGCAGAGAAAACATTTTTATAAAAAATATTATTTTCAATTTTACCATTAACTAAAACAAAATCATAAGTGTTATTATCATCTGATTCAACTATTGTATGGTATGTTTTATTGTTGTAGGATGTAACAATAAATGTACTAGTTACTAATGAGTTATTTTTATATACAGTTAAATCAATAGCTTGTCCAACTTTATTATAGGTAAGTTTTGAATCTTTATCAATTGTAAAAGGTAATTCAACTTCTTTTAATTGATTATCATAACCTTTTGCACTTACTATTTTGTATGCAAAAGAACTATCTTTTTGAGCTTCTGTTGAATCATTATTGCTACTACAGCTGCTTAATATTCCAATTGTTAGAATTGTAATTAATTCTACTTTCTTCATTTAGGACTTGTGTTTAAATTCCAGTAAAAGTATTATTATTTAATTCACTTCCGAAAAGGTATCACCTTTTTTAATATCGCCAGATTCAAAACCACGATTAAACCAATACATTCTCTGTTTTGATGTTCCGTGAGTAAAAGAATCTGGAACAACTTGACCTTGCATTTTTTTCTGAATGGCATCATCACCAACAGCATTTGCGGCACTTAAAGCTTCTTCAATATCGCCCGCTTCCAATATTTTGTTTTGTTTTTCGTTGTAATGTGTCCAAAGACCAGCATAAAAATCGGCTTGTAATTCTAAAGCAACCGAAAGTTTATTGCCTTCAGTTTCACTTTTATTTTCTTGTAATTGGCGCACCTTTCCAGAAGTTCCTAATAAGGTTTGAATATGATGACCAAATTCATGTGCCATTACATAGGCAACAGCAAAATCACCTCCTTCGGCTCCAAATTTGGTTCTCAATTCATCAAAAAAGGTCATATCCATATAAATGGTTTTGTCGCCTGGACAATAAAAAGGTCCTGATGCTGAGCTGGCTCCTCCACAAGCAGTTTCAACTTGCCCACTAAAAAGAATAAGTTTTGGAGCTTCAAAAGTTAAACTATTTTCTTCAAATATTTTTGCCCAAATATCTTCATTATCAGCCATGAGTGTTTTTACAAATTCACCTTCCACTTTTTCCTTTTCGGTCAAAGGTCTGCTTTCGGTTTGTGTTGTCTCCTGTTGATTGAATTGTTCTAATATTGGGGTAATCATTTGAGCATTTTCACCACCAAAAGCATTTACCAATAAAATAATAATTCCAATTATTCCACCACCCACAATGGTTTTGCCGCCAGACGACATTCCTCTGCGATCTTCTACATTTTCACTTTGTCTTCTTCCAATCCATTTCATAGCTTGTACAATTTATTAGTTAGTGATTGAATATTAATAGTATTTATAAAAATAAGGCAGATTTATAAAATGATACTTTTTGGTTTCAACCATTTTTCTAAAATATCTTCAAGAGTTTTCTTTACGATAGGTTTTGAAACATAATCATTCATACCCGCTTCTATGCATTTTTCTTTTTCTCCCATTATCGTTCCCGCTGTAAGGGCAATGATAATGGTGGATTCTAATTGTTCTATTTCTCGAATCAGTTTTGTGGCTTCATATCCATTTATTAATGGCATTTGGATATCCATAAAAATAATGTCAGGATTGATTTTTAACACTTTTTCAAGAGCCTTTTCTCCATCACTGGATTCATAAATGATACATTTTGGAATGATTTGTTTGACTAACGTTTTAGTCAAAAGCATATTAATTTTATTGTCTTCTACAATTAATATTTTGGGCTCTTCATTTTCAAATTGTAAGATACGATTTTCTGTAATTACTTTTTTAGAGTCTATTAATTTGTCTTGTTTTAATTTATTGCTACTTCTTAATTTAATATCGAAGAAAAAAGTACTTCCAACATTGTACTGACTATTAATTTGTAATTTACTATTCATTAAACTTAACAATTGATTTGAAATTGTTAAACCCAATCCTGTTCCACCAAATTTTTTAGTAGTCGAACTGTCTTCTTGTGAAAAGGCTTGAAAAATGATTTTCTGATTGTTTTTTCGAATACCAATCCCAGTATCTTTTACCGAAAATCTCAAAAGGGTTTGGTTTTTATGAATTTCTAATGCGGAAATAGTTAAATCTATGCTGCCAACATGTGTGAATTTTATTGCATTTGTCAGTAGATTGATAAGTATTTGTTTTAAACGAATATAGTCAACACAAATAAATTTTGGGACATCATCGTTAACAATATAATTTATTTCCAGATTTTTAGAAAGAGCTTGGTAATTAATTAGCTCTTTTATCTGAATAATAATATCTTCGATTCTGTGTTTTTCAATATTGAGTTCTAATTTACCTGATTCAATTTTAGAAAAATCGAGTATGTCATTAACCACTTCCAATAAAGTATTGGCCGATTGATTAATGGTAGTCATATATTGTTTTTGAGTGTTTTCGAGTTTAGAATTCATTAATAAATCGGTGTAACCTATTATACCGTTTAATGGGGTTCTTATTTCATGGCTCATATTGGCAAGAAACTCAGATTTAGCTTTATTGGCTGCCTCTGCAAATTCTTTTTCTTTAACAATAGATTCATTTTTTTTCTTTTCGGTAATATCGATAAGTATTCCTTCCATGAAAGCTATTTCACCATTTTTAATTATCGAATCTCCAAATTCTTCAATCCAAACGATAGAGCCATTTTTATGGGTAATTCGATAAATAATATGTACTGCTTTTTTTTCTTCTAAAGCGATTTTGTTTTTTGCTAGTACCTTTTCTAAATCTTCACGTAAAATTAAGTCTATAAAAAATATTTTATTTTCTAAAAAATCAGATTTAGGATATCCCGTTAGTTTTTCAATTTCGTCGTTAAGATAAATCTTTGTGTACTTTTCGTCGTAATTGGATAGATATACGGTACCTGGGATATTATTTGCTAATAAACGGAATCGCTCTTCGCTTTCTTCAATAATAGATTCATTTATATTTCGTTCGATAGAGGAAGATATATTTTTTACTAACAACTCTAAAATTGAAATTTCATCTCGACTCCAAATGCGCTCTTCTGTTGAATTATCAAATGCAAAAAAACCGTTAAATTCATTCTTTATAAAAACAGGAAACAATAACATTGAATCTGGGTTTAAGCGACTCAAACCAACTTTTACCGTTTCATTTTGGATTTTTGCAATAATATTTTCAAAGAATTCTGCTGGAGATAAGTCTTTTAAATTAGTATCAAACTCATCAAATGAAATATTTTGGAGTATGGGGTGAACAGAATCAAAACCTCGTAGCTCATTTGTCCACATGCACTTTTGGTTAAAACAATTGGTTTTCGAGTCTTTTTTAAAGTAAGAAATACGTTCTGAGTTTGTTACTTTACCAAGCTCATTTATAATTCCCATGATGAGTTTACTAGTGCTTTTTTCTAATAAAAATTGATTAGTATTTTTATTAATTATCAAAAGTAATTCACTTTTGTAGGCCAGTTTTCGCTCTATTTCTAATCGCATCTGAGATGCTAATGCAATTACAATTAGATCCGATATAGATTTTGCAAAATTAATATCCTCATTGTCCCAATTTTTAATTTGTTGAGTTGATTCGAAAGTGAGGATACCTTTTAACTCCCCATCAATGAAAATAGGGGTATCGAGTGTAGAGAATATATTGTTATTGTATATGTAATTATCGTTTGTTCTATTTTTGGTAGAATAAGATCTAATATCTGATAAAACTACTTGAAGTTTATTTTCTATTTTTTCGAAATAACCAGGGTTTTCATTTTTATAAAATTGAATATCTGTTTCAAAGATATTTGTTTTAGAATCATATAGTTTGTTACAAATAATTCTGTCAGAGTCATATGTCCAATAGCCAGCTCTGTGTACGCCCAATGTTACAGAGGTAATTTGTAAAATATTAATAATAGTTTGGTCAAAATTGTCACTGTTGGAATGGTTTAAAACTGCTAAGTTTTTGAGTGTTTTACTATATTTTTCAATTTTAAACTGCCTGCTTGATTTTTCATCCTCTATGTTTTTTAAGAGGGTAATATCTCTAGCAATTCCGGAATAGCCATCTATTTCTCCGAAACTATTTCTTCTTACATAAACATTTTGGGAAATCCATAATTCACTTCCGTCCTTTTTAATAATAGGGAACTCCAGAGTAGTAAAATTTTCTTCAATATCAAGAATGTTTTGGTAAAAACTCATGGTATTGGTAATGTAATCTTTTCTAATTAATGAAGAAAAATCTTTGGAAAGAAATTCATTTTTAGAATATCCTAAAGTTTTTATTGCATAATCATTTACGAAAGTAAATTTGCCTTCTGCATCTGCTTCAAAAATGATATCTACAGCAGTTTGAATTAAAGTTTCATATTGTTTCCTAATTTTTATTTCATTGGTAATATCTTGACCTATGCCAATAATTGAGTCTTCTGCAAACTTTTTATCAATCCATTGAATGAATTTATATTCGCCGTTTTTACATTTTAATTTTCTAACATATAAGCGATTATCTATAAAATTTTTATGATAATCAATACCAATGAATTCAGGATCTTCTGTAAGTTTCCAAAATCCATATCCCATTACTTCTTTAGGAGTGTAGCCTAAAATTGCCGTTATTGTATCACTGCAAAAAGTTACTTCCCCTAATTTATTGGTGGCTATGGTAAGTGAATTTCCTTTATTGACTATTTCATTGGTAAAATTAAATTTTTCTTGAATTTTGGATATAGAGACATGTCTGATATGGTTTATGACAAAAACCATGATTGAATAATTGACAAGTATAATTGCTTTTTTGACAGGGACTAAATCAAATACATATAGTATGATTAAATACGAAAATACAAATCCTGAGAAAATCCAATATTTTTGTATTGGCTTAATAATGATATATGAAAAGAAAAAAGCTATTATATATGCATAAGTAGGAATTGGATCTTTGGGTAAGAAAATTATGTTGTATAGTATTAAAATAAAATAGAGACAAAAGAAGAAAATATAAATATTTTGAATTCTATTATATAAATATTTTGATTTTTCGCTTATTAAAAAGAATAATAAAAAAAAGACTCCAATGGAAAAGTTTTGAATTAATAAGCTTTTTGGCCTAATGTTGTATAATTCAAACAAGATTTCAATTAAAGGAAGTGTCAAACCTAGAAACAATAAATAAAGCTGATATTCTCTCTTGTCTGATTCTTTTGGTGGAAGATTATCAGTGTTTTTTAAAATAGAATTTATTTTAGTGTTGGAATAAAAAATAGCTAATAATAAAATTAGAAGCAATGCTAATAGGACACTATTTCTATGTGCTGTCATTATAAAAAATGTTTTTACGAGACTTGATGACATAGGAATATAAACTGAACTCAAAAAAGAAAAGTTGAAGTTGAAAAACAATAAAATTTTACAACATAATAACATAGTCTTGCGGGGGTAATAACTATTTGATTAATGTTTTTAGTGTTTACAATTTAATGCTCTATTTCTATACTAAAGGTATATGTTACTCATTTTCTACAGGATTCTCTATTCCTATTATAGCAGAGTAAATTGCATAATTCATAGAATAAATAAAAGGTAATGTAAAGAAAATACCAATACAACAACCTATAAGGCCTACAAATGAACCAATTATAGCCACAACGATTAATCCTAATAAAATAAAAGGCTGTTTAAAAACAATCTTAGTACTATATTTTATAGCATCAATTGCATTTAAATTACCAAAAATAATAAGAGGAATAGTAAGTAGTGTTATGAAGGAGATAAAATAGGTGAGGATAGTGCCAAGGATATCAAATTTTAAAAACGACATTAAAGTAGCTTGGGCAAAACTGATTGTCGAAATTAATAAAGTTGAAATTATAATTTCTTTCAAATAAGGTAATTTATAATATGAAAATAAAGAAGAAACTAAAAATGCTTCATCTCTTTCTCCATGATCGGTCATTTTTAAAAATGCGGCTTGGAATGGACTTAGTAATACAGAAATGAATATAGAAATTGCCCCAAGTGTTAATAGATTTGACTCAGACATGTTTTCTATTTTAAATTTTTCTGGGGAAAGTTCTTTAGTCATTTCAGTTACTCCTAGAATCGATACCAAGGAAACACTAGCAAAAACAATGAATAAGGCACTAAAGATAAAAAGTACTAATCCAGCATATAAAGCGATTTTTTTGTAATTCTCAAAGGCATGATTGAATACATTTCCAAAATCTATTTGGTATCCATTTTTTTCAATATCATGTAATTTTTCTAATGTTTGGCTCATTTATAGCTTGGTTATTTATTTGTTAGATTTATATTTAAAAATAGATTTCTTCAAATGGTATTCGATAAATACTTCATTAAAAATATCCTGTTTCCAAAATATAACAATATTTTATCTTAGAGTTTTCTGTATCTGCGTGTAAATTTACTGTTTTTTTTACTTTTAAAAGAGATGATAATTTTTCAACGTTATTTTTTAAAGTTTCAATAAGTTTTATTTGTTATAACCAGTTTAATAATTTCTTCAGAGTATTAATTTTGTTGTTTGTATAGGGTGCGTATCTTAAATTTAAATCCAACCAATTTGCTTTTTTTACTACTCCTTTATGATGTGAGAAAGTATCAAAACTCAATTGGCCATGGTAAGCACCAATTCCGCTATGACCAACACCACCAAAAGGAAGTTTTTTGTTCGCAAAATGAATTACTGTATCATTAATACAACCACCACCGAATGAATAGTTCAAAATTATTTTTTTTGCAAATTTCCTATCATCAGTAAAGACATATAAAGCTAGTGGTTTCTCATATTTTGAAATTATTTGACCTATTTCTTTTTCTTCTTTGTAAGTAATTATAGGAAGTAAAGGACCAAAAATTTCTTCTTGCATGAGGGAGCTTTCAAGATTATTTTCTTCAATTAATGTTGGGGCAATATAGCAATCTTCAACATCATTTTCTCCGCCAAAAATTACTTTCTCTGGTTCAATGATACTCACCAAACGATGCCAGTTTTTTTCATTTACTATTCGAGCAAAGTCAGGTGATTTTTTTGGATTTACTCCATATGCATTTGTGATTTCATTTTTCATAAAGTCAACAAAATGACTTTTCATTTCTTCCTGTATCAAAATATAATCTGGTGCAATACAAGTCTGACCGGCATTTAAAAATTTCCCCCAAACTATTCTCTTAGCAGCTAGTTTTAGATTAGCAGTTTCATCAATTATACAAGGGTTTTTCCCTCCTAATTCAAGAGTAACAGGGGTAAGATGTTCTGCAGCCGCTTTAGCTACAATTTTGCCAACAGCAACACTTCCTGTAAAGAAAATATAATCCCAACGTTGAGCTAATAATTTTTGAGTTGCTTCAACACCACCTTCAATTACTTTTACATGTTGATGTTGGAATACTTTTTCTATAATTTTAAAAATTATAGATGAAGTTTTTGGAGTTAATTCAGAAGGCTTTAAGACTACTTGATTACCAGCAGCAACAGCAGCAATTAAAGGGGCTATTGCTAATTGAAATGGGTAATTCCAAGGCGCTATGATTAAAACTTTCCCGTAAGGTTCTTTAACTATATAATCTGTTGATGGGAAATTAAGTATTGAAGGAGTCACATTTCTAATTTTTGCCCATTTTTCAATGTTCTTTAAGGTATCTCTTAATTCCGAAATGATATAACTGGTTTCGGTAGCAATTGATTCAAAAGGAGGTTTTTTGAAATCCTCATATAATGCTTGGATGATGTCATTTTCATGTTTGATAATTTCATCCATTAATTTTGTTAAAGCTTCTTTTCTTGTACTAATATTCAATTTGTAAGGCATAGCTAAAAAAGATTTAAATCGTTGTACAAGTGCAAGTTAAATTTAAAATTTAAAATAAAATCCTTTTCGGACTAAAATTTAAATGGCTTTCCAAATAACTTCTTCTGGTGTTGGGGCAATGATTGTGATGTTCTCTTTTGTAACGGGATGAATAAATGTTAATTTTCTGGCATGTAAATGAATACCCCCGTCAGGATTGCTTCTGTCAAAACCGTATTTTAAATCACCTTTTATTGGAGATCCAATTGCAGAGAGTTGCGCTCTTATTTGATGATGCCTGCCAGTATGTAACTGTATTTCCAATCCGTAATAATTGTCTAGTTCTTTGATGATTTTATATTCTAAACTAGCCATTTTGCTATCAGGAACTTCTTTAAGATGTGCTTTTGAAGTATTGTTTTTTTCGTTCCTTTTGATGTAATGAACAAGCGTATCTTCTTGCTTGGGAGGTTTATTTTTGATTACTGCCCAATATGTTTTTTTAGTTTCTCTGTTGCTGAATAATTCATTCATTCGAGTCAATGCCTTACTTGTACGAGCAAAAACAACAATACCGGTAGTAGGTCTGTCTAAACGATGAACAACTCCAAGGAAAACTTCACCAGGTTTGTTGTATTTGTCTTTTATGTATTCTTTTACAACTTCGCTTAATGGTTTGTCACCTGTTTTATCTCCCTGCACAATATCACCTACACGTTTATTTACCACGATAAGGTGATTGTCTTCATGCAAAATTTGAAGATTATTTTTATTTGAAATTACTTTATTAGACAATTGTGTAGTGTTTTACTATTGAAATGAATGTAAATTGAATACCTAAAATAAATTAGTATTGCTCTTTTTCGTTTGGAAAATCTTTAGATTTTACATCTTCTACATATTGGCTAATAGCGGAAGTCATTCCTTCATACAAATTCATATAACGTCTTAAGAAACGAGGACTAAATTCGTTGTTCATTCCTAACATGTCATGAATTACCAATACTTGTCCATCGACGCCACCACCAGCACCAATTCCAATAACTGGGATTGAAATACTTTCAGCAACTTTTTGTGCTAAATGAGCAGGGATTTTTTCAAGAACCAAAGCAAAACAACCTAATTGCTCCAATAATTTAGCATCTTCGATTAATTTTTCTGCTTCTTCTTCTTCTTTAGCACGAACTGTATAAGTACCAAATTTGTATATAGACTGAGGAGTTAATCCTAAATGCCCCATAACAGGAATCCCAGCGTTTAAGATTTTTTTGATAGATTCTTTTATTTCTTTACCACCTTCTAATTTTACAGCATGTCCGCCACTTTCTTTCATTATTCTGATAGAAGAACGTAAGGCTTCTTTAGAATCGGATTGGTAACTACCAAAAGGTAAATCAACAACAACTAAAGCTCTTTCTACAGCTCTAACTACTGATGATGCATGATAAATCATTTGGTCAAGAGTAATAGGTAAAGTGGTTTCGTGACCTGCCATTACATTCGAAGCTGAGTCTCCAACCAGAATTACATCAATTCCAGCGGTATCCACAATTTTTGCCATGGTATAATCATAGGCAGTTAGCATTGAGATTTTTTCTCCATTGGATTTCATCTCAATTAAAGATTTGGTGGTAATTCTTTTGTAATCTTTTTTTATTGCAGACATTGTGATGTATGATTTTTATTCCGAAATGTTCGGTATTGATTTTATTTTTGCTTTTGAGATTGTAAAAGTAATAAATTGAATTTTTTTAAATTGAATTTTTGTGAAGAATATCAAAAATGAGGCTTCAGAAATTATGGTATTACTATTTTAACTTACTATTTTGCAGAATTTTTACAATAATTGAAAGATGGCAAGGTGTCTTTTACAGAAAAACTCATCCCATTTAATTCAAAACAAAATCTTTATAAAATCTTTATAAAATCTTTATATCCTGCTAAGTTATATTATAAAATACTTACATGATATGATTTAACTTTGTCCTATCAATCAAATACGAAGATTATGAATAGTATTTTGAATCAAATGAAAATAAAAAATCAGTATTTAATAAGCGTATTATCAGTTGGAATTGTAGCGTTGTTGTGCTTGATCGTTAGGGATTATTTAGATTATAAAATTGTAGGTTATCTTTTGTTGGTGGTAGTGTCTGTTTTATCCATGTTTTTAGGAATTTTGCCCTTGTTGCTTAGTGCCGTTTTGAGTGCATTAATATTGAATTTTTTATTTATTAAGCCTTATTATACTTTTCATATTAGTAATGCTGAGGATTCTTTATTATTGGTTTTATTCTTTATTATTGCACTAGTAAATGCCGTTTTAACTCATAAAATTAGAAGAGCCGAAAAAATATTGCAGGTAAAAGAAGTTCGGGTAAATACAATGAAACTTTACAATGCATTATTAGATTCTTTATCTCACGAATTAAGAACTCCTATATCAACAATAATGGGAGCAATTGACACTATTCAAAGTAAATCAGTTACTATTTCCGAGGAGAATAAGGAAAGTTTATATACTGAAATTGAAAAAGCTTCTTTACGATTAAATCATCAGGTGGAAAACTTATTGAATATGTCCCGATTAGAGACGGGAGTTATAGAGCCCAAAATGGATTGGTGTGATTTAGAAGAATTGATTTATAATGTTTTGGATCATCTGAAAGATGATTTGCAATTTCATAAAGTGGTTGTTAATACTGATGAAAATTTGCCTCTTTTTAAATTAGATTATGGTTTAATGCAACAGATTATTTTTAATTTGGTTTTTAATGCTTCTCAGTATACTCCTAAAGGCGCTAAAATTGAAATTAAGGTTTTCTATAATGTAGATGTAGATTTTGAATACAATCCTGATAAATTATTTTCCTGCGTTATTACTATTGCAGATGACGGAATTGGATTTCCAGAAACTGAAATTGATAAAGTGTTTGATAAATTTTATCGACTACAAAACTCTAAAACAGGAGGCACAGGTCTTGGTTTGTCTATTGTGAAAGGATTTGTTGAAGCTCAAAACGGAATCGTAAAACTTGAGAATAGGGAAGAAGGTGGTTCGGTTTTTACACTTAGTTTCAATACTTTAATAATGAATACTAAAGAAATTTCAAATGAATAATAGTGTACAGATTTTAGTCATTGATGACGAAATTCAAATCAGGAAGCTTCTTGAAATTACTTTGAATTCTAATGATTATAAAACAGTTTTTGCTGTCAATGCCAAAGAAGGAATGTCAATGGTTGCGAATCATCAACCCGATTTGATAATTCTTGATTTAGGTTTACCTGATGAAGATGGACAATTAGTTTTGAAACGATTGAGAGAATGGTATACTAATCCAATTATAATTTTAACTGTAAAAAGTGCTGAAGACGAAATTGTAAAAGCGCTTGATAACGGAGCAAATGATTATTTAACCAAACCATTTCGCACACAAGAATTGCTAGCTAGAATTCGTACTGCTTTACGAAATAGCACAACAAATGAAAAAGAACCCATAATTGAGTTTGGTTCTGTTACTATTGATTTTGCTTCAAGGATCGTAAGGTTGAATAATGAGATTTTGAAACTTACTACAACCGAGTATAACTTGCTTTCTATCTTTATAAAAAATGACGGAAGAGTCTTGACGCATCAATATTTGCTGAAGCAAGTTTGGGGAAATAGTTATGCCGACCAAACTCAATATCTGAGAGTTTTTGTAGCCCAGCTTCGCAAAAAAATAGAAGAAGATCCTAATCATCCTAAGTTTATCATAACTGAATCGGGTGTGGGATATCGATTTAACACGGGCTAAAATCAACTAAAAAAGGTTTTAAAATAATGAATATGAAGTGTTCAAGATACTTCGTAAAGGACTTTCTATGTCCAAAAAGGAATGAATTAAATACTTAAAAATTAAAATAAAATGAATAAATCAACGGTTCAAAAAGTAACAGCTGCAACTCTTTTGGTTGCGTTAGGAATAATTTATGGAGATATTGGAACCAGTCCGTTATATGTTATGAAAGCCATTATTGGGCAAAGGGAAATATCAAAATTATTGGTGTATGGTGGGATTTCCTGCATCTTTTGGACACTTACTTTTCAAACAACTTTCAAATATGTATTGTTAACTCTTTCAGCTGATAATCATGGAGAGGGAGGTGTTTTTTCTCTTTATGCATTAGTTAAACGTTTTGGAAAAGGAAAATTAGTTATTCCTACTATTTTGGGAGCTACAACACTTTTAGCAGATGGAATTATTACTCCGCCAATTTCTGTAACTTCGGCTGTAGAAGGATTGGGTGATGTTGTCCCTAATATTCCAATTCTCCCTATTGTTATTGTAATCTTATCTGGACTTTTCTTTTTTCAGCGCTTCGGAACTCAAAAAGTAGGATTCTTTTTTGGTCCTGCAATGGTTGTTTGGTTTTCAATGCTTTTTGTTTTAGGGTTTGTTCAAATTTTAGAGCATCCAGCTATTTTGACTGCTTTGAATCCAGTATATGCTTATGAATTATTGGTTGAATATCCTCATGGATTTTGGTTATTGGGAGCTGTTTTTCTTTGTACTACGGGAGCAGAAGCATTATATTCTGATTTAGGGCATTGCGGAAAAAGCAATATTAGAATCACTTGGATTTTTGTAAAAATTGCGTTGGTTGTAAATTACTTAGGACAGGCGTCTTGGTTGATGAATCAAAGTAATCCTTTGTTAGAGGGGAGAAATCCTTTTTATACCATTATGCCACACTGGTTTTTATTTGCAGGTGTAATCATTTCCACTTTTGCTGCAATAATTGCTTCACAAGCTTTAATAAGTGGTTCATTTACCTTAATAAATGAAGCTGTTTCGCTTAATTTTTGGCCTCGTGTTACGATGAGGAATCCAACCAATTTGAAAGGGCAAATATATATTCCTTCTGTAAATACTATTTTATGGGTTGGTTGTATTTTAATGGTTTTGTATTTTAGAACCTCTTCAAATATGGAAGCTGCTTATGGTTTTTCTATTACCATTGCAATGCTTATGACTACGGTACTTTTAAATTATTATTTGATTTACATCAAAAAACTCAATAGGGTTCTCATAGGAGTAATCATTACCGTTTTTGTTGCTATTGAAATTGCTTTTTTCATTGCCAATATTGTAAAAATTAAAGAACGCTGGATGTTTTTGTTTTTCGAGCTTTTTATATTTATGACGATGTATGTTTGGTATTTTTCAAGGAAAATTAATAACAAGTTTGTCAAATTTACCAATTTGACTGAGTTTACTAGTAAGTTTCATGAATTGAGTAATGATATTACTATTCCTAAATATGCTACACATTTAATTTATTTATCAAAAGCAGATAGAAATTATGAAATAGAAGAGAAAATATTGAATTCTATTTTTTCTAAAAAGCCAAAAAGAGCTGATGTATATTGGTTTTTTCATATCAATAGAACCAATTCTCCTTTTGATTTGAATTATGAAGTTATAGAATTATTAGATGATAAAGTGATTAAGATTGTTCTGAATATTGGTTTCAGAATTCAGCCAAAAGTAGAATTGTACTTTAAGAAAATAGTTCAAAACCTCATTGATGATAAGCAATTGAATTTGCACATTCGAGCTGATGGTTCAACAAAATACAATTCAGAACCTGATTTTAAATTTGTGATTATTGAAAAGTTTTTATCAGTCGAAAATGAGTTTACGGTAAGAGATGGTCTTTTACTGAATTCTTATTATTTGTTAAAACATATGTCGCTTTCGGATAATAGAGCTTTCGGACTCGATAGGAGTGATGTGGTTATAGAAGAAATCCCTATTGTTTATCATCCAATTACAAAATTAGAATTGGAGAAAAAATAATTAGTTAGCCAATTCTGTTTGTATTAAGTAAATAAAAAAAGATTTCAGATTAAGTAGATTAATTACCTTGTCTGAAATCTTTTAATTATTTTGTATCTTGAATTTATATTAACAATCTGCCATGTTTACAGCAATTGCGAGTCCACCTTCGGAGGTTTCTTTGTATTTTGAATTCATGTCTTTGGCTGTTTGCCACATAGTATCAATTACTTTGTCCAAAGATACTTTAGCATTTTTAGCATCGGTAGCCAAAGCAAGCTCTGCGGCATTAATTGCTTTTATGGCACCCATTGTATTTCTTTCGATACAAGGAATTTGAACCAATCCACCAATAGGATCGCAGGTAAGTCCCAAGTGATGCTCCATAGCAATTTCGGCCGCCATTAATACCTGATCAGGAGTTCCTCCCATTAATTCGCATAATGCACCAGCCGCCATAGCACTTGAAACACCAATTTCGGCTTGACAACCACCCATTGCAGCAGATATAGTTGATCCTTTCTTGAAAATACTGCCTATTTCACCAGCAACCATCAAAAATTGTTTGATTTCTTTTTCACTGGCTTGGTGATTTTCAATTACTAAATAATACATCAAAACTGAGGGAATTACTCCAGAGCTTCCATTAGTAGGAGCCGTAACAACACGACCTAATGCTGCATTGACTTCATTTACTGCTAATGCAAAACAGCTTACCCATTTTAGAATTTGACGAAATTTAACTTCGGTTTTTCTAATTTCTCCAAGCCATTCTTGAGGATTTGAATAATTAGATAAACCAATTAGACTTTGATGTAAATCAAATGCGCGTCTATGAACGTGTAATCCTCCAGGAAGTATCCCTTGAGAATGACAACCAATATACATACATTCTAGCATTGTGTTCCAAATACGCATCAATTCATGATGAATTTCAGTTTCGGGACGCATTGATTTTTCGTTATCGTAAACAATTTCAGAAATGGCTTTGTTTTCTTTTCTACAATATGCTAAAAGTTCGGTAGCTTTATTAATTGGGAAAGGAAAAGCACATTTTATTGCAATTTTCTTTTGAGCATTTTCACGTTCTTCTTTAACAACAAAACCTCCTCCTATAGAATAAAAAGTACTGCTGTATTCATTTTCATCATTGAAATACGCGGTAAAAGTTAGTCCATTGGCATGAAAAGGAAGAAAATTTTTATTGAAAACTATGTCTTGGAGAATATAAAAAGGGATGTGGATTTGATTTCCTAAATGAATTTCATTTTTATCTTCTATTGATTTGATAATTCCATCAATATTCTGAATAGGAATGTATTCAGGATCTTGACCACTAAGTCCGAGCATGATAGCCAAATCGGTAGCATGTCCTTTTCCTGTCAATGAAAGAGAGCCATATAAATCGACTTTTACTCGAGCTATTGTATTAATGTCAAAGTCGCTTCTAAGTTCGTTTAAAAAACGTTCGGCAGCACGCCAAGGTCCTAGGGTGTGTGAACTTGAAGGCCCAACACCAATTTTTAACATATCAAAAACAGAGATACATTCTTCCATAGAATTATATTTATTACTGAACAAATATAATTATTAATTTATGTAAAATTGATTGGTTTTGTTTAAATAAATGATAATTTGATAATATTTTAATGTAATATGACTAAGGCTTTGGTGGATTGTTAAAATTAATAAAAATTTAGATAGTAGTTTTGTGTCTTGTTTTATGACAAATCGTTTTTGATATATGAAACGGTATAGTACTTTTTTTTTTATCATTGTAAATAGCTAGTTAGGTGCAATTGATAGAAATGTCATCGCATACTTTTTAGAAAAGTAAAGATTTAGTGAAGAGCAGGAGCTATATTTCAAGCAAAGGCTTATTCTCCTGCTTTTAAAAATTGAAATTATGTAGAGGTTAAAAGCTTGTTATTCATTCCTTCATTAGATAAGAACAAAAATAATTAGACAAATTGCTGTAGTTTTTACTGATTTTATTGGTCTTAAAGGATTTAAAACTTATATTTGTCGCTACATTCAAAAATTCCGGAAAACATGTTTGAATTTCAACAGTATTTAGGCTTTTTACTTTTCTTAACCATCCTTACAATGGGATTTTGGTTAATGTTTTTTTTAGTTGGTTTCGTATCTTATTGGGTAACAGGAGCAACTTGGGAAATGTATAAAGAAAAGAGAGCAAAAGAAAAAGAAGAAGAAGCTTAGTCTTTTTTTCTACTTTAAAATAAAAAAGGATTCGTAATAACGAATCCTTTTTTTTATGCTTTATATTTTAATATTATCCTGGAAATTCTCCTCCGCCATCTCCGCCACCTTCATTTTTAGGTTGCGTATTCTTTTCTCTGTCGCTTTTAGTTTTGTTAAAACGGTAAGTGAATGATAAATTGAATTGACGTTTACGGAATTGCATTTCACTATATGAGGTTTGATCTAAATTTGAGTTTTGATCTAATATATTAGTATACGATCTCATAATTCTTGAATTGAATATATCACTAATATTAAATGCAATTGTTGCTTTGTCTTTTAATATGTCTTTACTGAAAGCGGTATTCATACCAAATTGACCTAAGTTTTTACCTTGTGCCGTTTTTTGTTCACCATTGTAAGTCGCATTCAACTGCCAGTCTATTTTGTACGGTAAAGTAAGTTTTGAATTAATTCTTGCAAACCATGTTGTGGCTTGATTATCTAGATTTTGTACAATAAGATTTCCTTTTGTATCTGTGTAACTGTGCTCTCCAGTTGTTTTTACATTATAGAAATTGAAATTACTGTTGATTCTCCATATTTTAAAAGGAGTGTAATTTAATGTAAATTCAAAACCAAATTTTTGTTCTTTTCCTAAGTTAATAGGTTGGCTTTTAATAACTGGAATACCATCTACTTCAGTTCCTGGCGCAGGAGTTACCACTTCACCAGAAGGAGTTACTACATCACCAGTAGGAGATCTCACAAAACTGAAAACATCTTTTGTATCTTCAAAATAAGCAGAAGTATTGAATGTTATTTTGTCCCAACGTTTAATATATCCAACATCAAATTTGTTTGTTAGTGAAGGGTCTAAGTCAGGGTTTCCTTGAAAAATATTAACATTACTTGAATAATTTACTGCAGGATTCATGAAACGACCTCTTGGTCTTGATAAACGTTTACTATAGCTTGTAGTAATGTTACTTTGATCTGAAAGTTCATAACTAATGAAAGCACTTGGGAAAAAGTTATTGTACTTTTTAGTATTGAATTCATTTGTATCTAATAAGTTTACTTCGATATTAGTATCTTCCCAACGTAGCCCAAATAAATAAGAAAATTTATTTTTTTTGAAACCATATTGTGTATAAATTGCATTGATGTTTTCTTTATATTCTAAAGTATTAGAAAGATTATCAATACGTACACCTTTATCGTCAAGAACATAATAGTCATTGTTTAAGTCTCCAAAATTCCCTTTATATCCTGCTTCAAATTGGCTTCCTTCTCCCAGAGGAAGTACATAATCAGCTTGAAGTTGTGCTTGTTTTTGAACTTGATTATTTAAAGTATTGTTGTAATTATCTGAACCAGTGATAACACTCTGACTATCATCGGTGTTTCTTGAAATAGATGCATCAACTGTAAGCTTATGTCCTTTGTCGTTGAAGTTTTTAATTAAGTTTGATGTATATGAAGCATTTTCACTACCAGTATCACCAGTATTCAAACGATAAGTTGAACCTGTAAAAATATGTGAGGCATCATAATTATTGTAGTTAATTAAGTCATTGGTATCCCCAGTATACTTTTCATAATTAATGGCATTTGTCCAATACGTATTTGGGGCAACAGTCCATTCAACACCTGCTCTTCCGTTAAAACCATCATTTGTTCTCTTTGTGTCACGATCTTCGTCTAGATAGTTTTTGACAGAACCATCTTCATTAAAATACTCTGAATTAGTTTTACCACCGCCTTCATTTGTTCTGTGATTGTATGCTGCAGTAGTAAAATAGTTTAATTTTTCGGTTTTATAATTCACATTGGCACTCAAACCATAAGTTTCAGGAATACCTGTAGAAGCTATAATGGTCCCGTTAAAACCTTGATTCTTGCCTTTTTTAAGAATAATGTTGATAATTCCAGAACCACCTTCGGCATCATATCGGGCAGATGGATTAGTGATAACTTCAACTTTATCGATAGCATCAGCGGGAAGTTGTCTTAAAGCTTCTGCAATATTTACCGCATAAGAGGGTCTTCCATCGATTAGAATTCGAATGTTGTCACTACCTCTTAAGCTTACATTTCCTTCGGTATCAACAGAAACAGAAGGAACATTATCAAGAACATCACTTACAGTTCCACCTTTTACCATCATATCTTGACCAACGTTGTATACCTTTTTATCCAGTTTGATTTCTACTGATGATTTTTCAGCACGAACAACTACTTCGTTCAATTGTGAAGCATCATCTTCGAGTGCAATTGTACCTAATGAGGTTTTTTCGGTTATATCCTTTCCTTTTATTTCGACATTTTTAAACGAAATAAATTCGATAGTAATATCATAAACACCAGGAATAACATCAGCTTCATATTCTCCCTTGTTATTGGTAATTCCTCCAGAAATTGCTTTCGGATTTTTTTGATTTTTTAAAGTAATTGTAGCATATTCTAGGGGCTGATTACTCTTTTTGTCTACAATTTTCCCAGTAACTTTGACTTTGTTGAAAGTTGGAGGACCTTGTTGTGCAAAATTAGATAGTCCTAAAAATAGAAATAATAGAACTAGGTTACGTTTGAAATTTTTCATTTGTAATAAATAAGATTTCCCTATAAGATGGAGAAATGGAATAAAGGTTTAAAGAGGGTTTCTTAAACTTATGTTAATGTCTAAATAAAAGGATTGACTAGGTCTAAATCTCTTCCGATAATGGCTTGGTCATCTTTAACAACAATTGGTCGTTCAATAAGAATTGGATTTTGAACCATTGCCTGAATAATTTGATTATCAGTTAGTGTTTTTCCTTTGTAATTTTCTATCCAAATTTTTTCTTTTTGTCTAACTAATTCAATTGGACTGAATTTTAATTTTTTTAATAATTCAGTTAATTCACTTGCTGTAGGGGGTGTGTTGAGATAATTGATGATTTCAAACTCTTTCTTTGATTCTTCTAAAAAGAGTAAACAGTTTCTGGATTTTCCGCAACGTTGATTATGGTAAATTTGTATCATTTTTGGGTGATTTTTGGTTGATCTAAAATAAAAAATAGCTACTTTAGTTTCGACAAAAATACCATTTGGAATACCATTTAAAGTATAATTATAAAAAAAACAACAAATGTTTATAGAACAAGGAATAGACGAAAAGAATAAATTTTGGAAGTATCTTTTTGGTTTGATAATTATTGCTGGAGCTTCTTTTTTGGGACAAATGCCAATGTTAGGAATGATTTTATTTCAAACGACTTTTAAGGGAAAATCATACCCTACCACAGATTCAGAATTATTACATTTTTTTGAGCCTAATTTAAATTTGTTTCTTTTGTTGTTTTCATATGTTTTAGCTCTTGGAGGAATCTATTTGGTAGTTCGATTTTTGCATCATCAAACATTTATGTCTGTTGTCACTGCTAGAAAAAAAATCGATTGGAAAAGAGTATTGTTTTCATTTTTGGTTTGGGCAGCAATTACACTTGTTTCAACATTGGTTACGTATTATTTAAATCCAGCAGATTTTAAAATTAATTTTCAGCCAATTCCCTTTTTTATTTTATTGATAATTGCGACTTTATTGATTCCGATACAAACAAGCGTAGAGGAGTTGATTTTTCGAGGGTATCTGATGCAGGGATTTGCTAATTTATCTAAAAACAAATGGATTCCATTATTGATGACTTCAACTATATTTGGATTATTGCATTTATCGAACCCAGAAGTTTCGAAGCTTGGGAATATAATTATGGTGTATTATATTGGTACGGGACTGTTATTAGGGATAATGACTTTAATGGATGATGGTATGGAACTCGCATTAGGATTTCATGCTGCAAATAATTTAATTGGAGCCTTATTAATAACGTCTGATTGGTCTGCATTTCAAACTTATTCTATTTTTAAAGATGTGTCAGAACCCGAGGCTGGATTTGATATTATCTTCCCTGTAATAGTGATTTATCCTCTGATTTTAGTTATATTTGGGTATAAATACAAGTGGTCTGGTTGGATAAAAAAACTGACTGAAAGTGTTTGATTTACAAATAAGTAACATAAAATTATCAATATTATTATGAATACAATAACATACAAAAATGTACATAACCATTTTAAAATAAATGGTTATCATTTGACTAAAGAAGATTTATGTAGAATTGCTTATAGTTTTATAAAAGAAGGAGCAGATTTTGAACAAGTGGTTGGGGATTTCTTATTGGATTGGTTCGATGATAAATCATATATCGATATGTATACTTCGGGTACTACTGGAGAACCAAAAACCATACGAATTGAAAAAGACGCCATGGTTCAATCGGCTATTGCAACAGGAGATTTTTTTGGATTGGAACCAGGAAATAGAGTGTTACATTGTTTGCCTGCCAATTATGTTGCTGGTAAAATGATGTTTGTTCGTTCTTTTATTTTAGGCTTAGATATGGATTTTGTTGCTCCAAGTTCTCATCCATTAGAACATAATGATGAAAAATATGATTTTGCTGCAATGGTGCCTCTTCAAGCAAAAAACTCAATTGATAAATTAAAAAATATTAAAAAGATAATTATTGGAGGAGTTAAAGTTCATAAATCATTGGAAGATGAATTGATTAAATTGCCGATTCAGATTTATGAAACTTATGGAATGACAGAAACAATTACACATATTGCTGCTAAAAAAATTGGAGTAGAAGCTTTTACTACATTGCCAAATGTTACGGTTTCGGTTAATGAACATCAATGTTTAGAAATTCTTGCTAAGAATATTAGAAATGAAAAAATTATTACTAATGATATTGTTAAGTTAGTTTCGAATACACAATTTGTTTGGTTAGGTCGTTATGATAATGTAATCAATAGTGGTGGTATTAAAATTATTCCTGAGCAAGTAGAAAGTAAGTTGTCTACATTGATTCCAAGACGTTATTTTGTGAATGGAGAACAGGATGATATATTGGGGGAAAAAGTAGTTCTTTATGTTGAAGGAGAAACTATGAATATTGATAGCTCAGTATTCGATGTTTTGGATAAATATGAAAAACCTAAAGATGTTCATTTTATTCCTAAATTTAAAGAAACAGCTACAGGAAAAATTATGAGAGAAGAAAGTAAAAAATTAACTCTAATATAAGTTCTAATTTGGACATAAAAAAAGAGAGGATATTCAAATATTCTCTCTTTTTTTATGGTTTTTTTTGTCTTGATTTTTAGTTCAGATTACTTTTCCATTTTAAAAAAATAATCTGCTGAATTTTTACCACCACCATATACTGCAAAAAAGATGCATATAGCAAAGGTTAGCAATGCTAATAATAAGTTTTGATGGTGCATGTAACCCATGAAGTTGATGATAATCGCGCAAATTAAAATTGGTAACTGTGCTATAATAGCCCAGCGGGTTAATAATCCAAAGAATATTAAAATCCCTCCAATTAAATGAGCAGGGGCTATGTAGTGAATTAAAAACATTCCACCTCCAAACTTATCGAATCTATCAATAGGAGCTAGTAAATCAACTAAATATTGGGCATTTGAAAAAAAATAAACTCCTTTCATAAATAGAAAAACTCCAAGAGCCATTCTAAGTAGATCAACCGGTAAATAAGTATGAGCATTGGCCCACTTATTTAAGCTTTTTACATTATTCATATCTTTTAGGGTTTAAATTAATTACACTAAGGTATTAAATATTAACGATATATGAGTGATTTATTGTGCTTTAAATTATGAATACTATTATTTTAAGGTAATTTTTTTG
Organism: Flavobacterium sp. 5; assembly: GCF_002813295.1. Taxonomy (NCBI): domain Bacteria; kingdom Pseudomonadati; phylum Bacteroidota; class Flavobacteriia; order Flavobacteriales; family Flavobacteriaceae; genus Flavobacterium; species Flavobacterium sp. 5. The sequence goes on along the minus strand of NZ_PHUE01000001.1, from coordinate 112,399 downwards.
TCTTTTTGATTTTCAACAGGAATTGTTGTATTCTTTTTAATATCTTCTAGAATCCAATTTAACTCAGGATCTTTTCCATTAACATAATCAGTTATTGTTGGTAGAATTTCCTTGTCAGGAAAAATACCATGTCCTTCTAAAGTTGTTTTATAAAATGGGGCAACTACAAGTAAACCTATTGTTACTTTTATCTCAGAATTTGGTAATTTAATTATAGGCATTATTCCAGCGACAGTTCCATTGTAGGCTCCTCCTGTTTCTTCACCTACGAACGTAGCTCTTTTTGAACCTTTTAAATTAGAGGAAATGATACTTGATGCCGAAAATGTTCCACCGTTAATCATTACATATATTTTGCCTTTGAAAGCGTTTTTGTTTATTGGTTTGGGCTTTGAATATGAATTAGAAGAATAATAGTTTCCATTTTTATCTTTATGAGTCTTAAAAAAAACTACAGGTGCATAGAAGGGTGTCATTAATATTTTTGCTAATAATGGAGACGTATTGAAAGGTGTTTTTTCGACCAAAGTAGTTTTTGAATTTACTAGATAAGGATCAATGAACACATAAGTAGAGTCTGATAAATAACTGTATAAATTTGAAATTTCGTTTATTGATCCCCCAGGGTTATTTCTTAAATCAATAATTAAAGTTTTAGTTTTACTCAATTGCATTTTTCTAAAACTTTCTTCGTAAAAGCGAGAAGGCTTCCCTAAGGCAAAATGCTTAATTTTAAGTAAAGCAATACTACTGTCTTTTTCTATGAATTTCAAATCTCGATTATTAGTCCTTGTGGTTTCATTATAGCCGTAAGTACTTTTGTCTCTTTTGATTTGTTTTTTTTGTTTTGTGTCAAGTATTGTTACTGTGTTCTTATCTTCTTTTTTACTGATTTTTGCAGGTTCTATTTTTTTTCGTCTGATACAAACAATTTGTAAAGAATCGTTTTGTTTAAAACTGTAATGCAAACTATCTTGAATACCGTTTTCGTTAACAAAAAAGGATGGAAATGTATTGGACATTCGTTTTCTTTTGAATGTTTTATTGTATCCATCTGAGGTGAATAATGTATAATATTCAGAAATTAATTCATTTGTATTTTTATCATTAATAGCAATAACTTCTGCTCCTGGTTTTATAGTTTTATTGTCAGATTTGTTTTTAATGACATACAATTTGTTATTAATGATTTCAAATTCAAACTGTGAAAAAGGGCCAATTCCTTTATTTTTTAGCTCTTTCTGTTCTTTTTTGCTTAAGGTTTTTGTTGAAGGAGAAACTATCAAATGACCTTGACGAATTGAGGCTACTACAGGACTGAGTTTTTTATAAAATTCGAAACTAGTCATTGGTTTTGTAATCGTGCTTTTTAAGCTGTCAAATTTGAAGTCGAGCTCTTTCTTTGATATGTACCAATACAATTTTGGTTGGAAACGTTGCAGTTTTTTATACGTAAAATCCACATCAGCTTTTAAGTTTTTTTCCGAAATCAAATCGTTTATGTGTTCGTTATGCTCTTTAATGGATGAGCATTGGAGAAATAGTAAACCGAAAAATATAGCTAAGAGTGTTTTTTTCATTAAAGTAAATGTCTGTAAGTTTTATAGAATAAAGAGTTTTATTTATAGTGAATAAAAATACTTTATTTCGTACAAATATATACGTTTCTATTTATGAAAGAGTAGGATTGTAAATGAATTTCGAATATTTTGAAAAAAAAGAACACTCCATTTGATAGGAGTGTTCTGAAATTTTTATTGTGGAATTTTATAACTATTAAACTTGAATTACCCCCAAATTAAATTGTTTTTCGATAGGGGAATGATTAGCTGCTTCGATTCCCATAGATATCCAAGTTCTGGTTTCTAATGGGTCAATAATAGCATCTGTCCACAAGCGAGCTGCTGCATAATATGGGGAAACTTGCTCATCGTAACGGTTTTTGATTTTAGAAAAAAGTTCTGCTTCTTGGGCCTCATCAACAATTTCGCCTTTACTTTTTAATGAAGAGGCTTCAATTTGTGCTAGTACTTTTGCCGCTTGTGTGCCACCCATAACCGCTAGTTCAGCACTTGGCCAAGCAAATATTAGTCGAGGATCAAACGCTTTACCACACATAGCATAATTCCCCGCTCCATAAGAGTTTCCAACTATAACAGTGAATTTGGGTACTACTGAATTAGAAACAGCATTCACCATTTTAGCGCCATCTTTTATAATTCCGCCATGTTCAGATTTTGAACCAACCATAAAACCGGTTACATCTTGTACAAATACCAATGGAATTTTCTTTTGGTTGCAATTGGCAATAAATCGAGTGGCTTTATCTGCTGAATCCGAATAAATAACACCTCCAAATTGCATTTCGCCTTTGGTTGTTTTAACTACTTTTCTTTGATTAGCGACAATTCCAACAGCCCAGCCGTCAATTCTGGCATAACCTGTAATAAGTGTTTGCCCATATCCATCTTTATAGGCTTCAAATTCAGAATTATCAACCAATCGACTGATAATTTCCATCATGTCATATTGTTCGTTTCTTGCTTTTGGTAAAATTCCGTAGATTTCTTTTTCGTCTTGAGCTGGTTTCTCTGATTTGACGCGATTGAAACCCGCTTTGTTAAAATCACCAATTTTATCGACTATATTTTTTATTTTGTCTAAAGCATCTTTGTCGTCTTTTGCTTTATAATCAGTAACACCCGAAATCTCACAATGTGTTGTTGCTCCGCCCAAAGTTTCATTATCAATAGTTTCTCCAATTGCAGCTTTTACCAAATAACTTCCAGCTAAGAATATACTTCCGGTTTTATCGACGATTAAAGCTTCGTCACTCATAATGGGAAGGTAAGCTCCGCCAGCAACACAACTTCCCATAACGGCTGCTATTTGAGTAATTCCCATACTGCTCATAATAGCATTGTTTCTAAAGATGCGTCCAAAATGTTCTTTGTCAGGGAAAATTTCATCTTGCAAAGGCAAATAAACTCCTGCACTATCAACCAAATAGATAATGGGTAAACGATTTTCTATAGCAATTTCCTGTGCTCTTAAGTTTTTCTTAGCAGTAATAGGAAACCATGCACCGGCTTTTACAGTAGCGTCATTGGCGACAACAATACATTGTTTTCCTTTTATATATCCTATTTTTACGATTACACCTCCAGATGGACATCCGCCGTGTTCCGCATACATTTTTTTACCAACAAAGGCTCCGATTTCAATTGACTTTGCGTTCTCATCTAGGAGGTAGTCAATACGTTCCCGAGCAGTCATTTTTCCTTCGGAATGAAGTTTTTCAATCCGCTTTTCTCCACCACCAAGTTTGACTTTAGCAAATTTTTGTCTGAGCTCAGACAGTAAAAGTTTATTGTGATCTTCGTTTTTATTGAAGTTTAAATCCATAAGTAAAAAATATGTTTTTTGTATTGCTTGCTAATTTACGAAAACGATTGAAATTATTCGTTTTTTATATTTAATTTTAAATTTTTAGCAATTTAATGTTCTTTAAAATCATATAAAAATAAAAACCTCGTATTTTTCTAGAAAACGAGGTTTTGTGATAAACATCAATTCGATTTTGAAATGTTGACTTAATTATACATTTTCGTATAATATTCATCTACCATTCTGGCAGAATCAAAAAATGGAACAATTTGTGTCATGCTAGTTTCTACTAAATCCCACCATCCATCTGGATTATCGTAATATAAAGGGAGTATTTCTTGTTCGAGCATTTGGTACAAATTATCCAAATCCATTTGATCTTGCTGGTAAATAGGTAAATTATGATCCACTATTGGTAATACAAATGAATTTTTAGTTTTATTTAATTCTTTGAATTCACGTACCCATCCGTCATTGGTTGAAAAATTGATGGAACCATTCATGGCAGCAGTTACTCCTGATGTACCAGAAGCTTCTCTTGTAACTCTTGGATTGTTTAACCAAATATCGGACCCTTTTTTTAACTGACGCGATAATTTTAATTCATGTCCAATAAGTACTGCCATATTCTTGAAATCTTTGCTGATGTGTGATAGATTATCAAAATTATGTATAGCTCCATAGTCTGTTGGATAAGGTTTACCGGCAAATATAATTTGAATTGGTCTTTTAGTATCTGTCATTAAACTTTTGAATTTTTCATAATTTCGAGTAATCAAATCGGGTCTTTTATAATCTGCAAATCGTCGTGCCCAAACAATAGTCAAAATGTTTGGATCAAATATTTTTCCTGTTTGATCGGCAACTACTTCAAATAATTTGGTTTTTAGTCTTTGTTTGCGATTGATTAATTCTTCTCGGTCATTAGTTGCATGAGCATCATCCAGCCAAGGATCTACCCAATATTTTTTGTTTTGTGCATTGGTAATATGTGTTATCGGGCAAATACCAGTGGCATCTTTCCACATGTCCCGAGATACTTCTCCATGTAGTTTTGAAACACCATTTGCTTTATGACTTAATCGCAATGCAACTAGTGAATGGTTGAAAGTATTGTCATGAATTCCTGTTATTTCTCGAACTTTCTCTAACGGTATCCCATCGAAAAAGCTTAGTTTTTCCAGTAAATAAATATCATGCTTTTCGTTACCAGCTTCTTCGGGGGTGTGAGTAGTGAAAACTATTTTTTCTCTTATTTTCTCAACGTCCTTGTATTTGTTGTATAAGTGAAAAACTGATGAAACAGCATGGGCTTCGTTTAAATGATAAATTTCAGGTTCATAATTCAAAGCGTCTAATAATTTAGCTCCACCTAATCCCAAAACCATTGTTTGTGCTATTTTGGCACTTGGATCGGAATCGTATAATCTAAAAGTAGTTGATTTTGCCAGATAATCGTTTTCAGGAACATCAGTGGAAAGAAAAAACATAGGTACTGTTCCAAATATTTCCGGTTTCAAGAAATAGGCTTTAATCCAAACATCATGATTATCAATTTTTATAGTAAACCTGATATTGGTGTCCTCCAGAAAGCTATAGTTTTTCTCTCTAAAAAGCGCTCCCATCGAAAGATCTTCTTTTAGATATTGATCATAATATCCTTTTTTCCATAAAATTCCGATCCCAATTAAATTTTGTTTCAAATCAAAGGCACTTCGCATGTGTGAGCCTGCAAGAAAACCCAATCCTCCGGAATAGATTTTTAGAGATTGATCGATAGCAAATTCCATTGAGAAATAAACAGCCGATTTTTGATATTTTTTATTAAAAGTGTAAGGATGTTGGTATTGTTCAGGTAAATTCTTGCTCATCTTTTGTGGGTCTTGAATATTGTTACTTAACAAATTTAGAAAAAAAGCTTTTAAAAGGGAGATTTTTAATGTTATAAATAAGCTTGTAAAGTATTATTTATCAGTTTTTTACACTACATCGTTTTAGCATTGATTTTATGTTTTGTTTCTTTAAATTAAAGTGATAATTATATAAACTTTAAATAAAAAGCTATAAAATTTTATTTTTTTGGAGAGATATATTTGTTAACGAATTTAGATCGTTAGATATATGAAACTATTTATGAAGTTGCCCTTTTTTTTTCTATTGTTTTCTTTTACAGCAAATGCTCAAATTCAGGCCTTGAATGATAATAAAACGAAACCAAAAAATATGACTCAACGCTGGGAATTAGATACAACAGCCGTTAGAGGTACATTTTTGTTAACACCATATAAACCTATTTATATCTTATTAGGCAAGTATTCTAGCAATCCCAATGATCAGCCTCATTCTGAAAATAATGCCCCTGAATATATTGTTCCAGAAGGTTTACCTTATGATAACATAGAACTAAAGTTTCAATTGAGTTTTAAAACCAAAGTATTGCAAAGTTTTTTATGGGGAAGCGCTGATTTATGGGTTGCTTACACTCAGAAATCATTTTGGCAGGTTTATAATCATGATCTTTCGCGACCTTTTAGAGAGATAAATTATGAACCTGAGGTTATATTAAATTTTCCCGTAAAATTTAAAATTTTGGGATTTAATACACGAATGGTCGGAATAGCATTTAACCATCAATCTAACGGAAAAAGTGACCCTTTTTCAAGAAGTTTGAATAGATTTATTCTTCATGCAGGATTAGAGCGTAAAAATTGGACTGTTTATTTACGTTCATGGTACGGTCTGTCTGATAATGATGGTGATAATCCAGATATTTCAGATTATACAGGACGAGCTGATTTGAATGTTATTTATGCGAAAAATGGGCATGTTGTTTCGTTTATTGGAGGTTACAATATGAATTTTAATTCTTCACCAAGAGGTAATGCTGAACTTTCCTGGTCTTATCCAATTAAAAATAATTTGAAAGCCTATTTACAAATTTCTCATGGTTATGGAGAATCTCTAATTGATTATAATCATTTGCAGACTACAGTTGGAGTTGGGATTTCCTTGATTGAGTGGTTGTAGTTTTTTTATAAAAAATAATAAACCCGACAATCTTTAGAAATTGTCGGGTTAGATTACTGTAAACTAAAATCTGTTTTGTAGCTTATTCTTCTTCTTTTTGTCCCATCATCATGAGGTAAGCTTTTAGAAATCCATCAATGTTTCCGTTCATAACACTGTCTACATCACTGGTTTCTTGCCCTGTTCGAACATCTTTGACCAATTTATAAGGCTGCATTACGTAATTGCGTATTTGAGATCCCCATTCAATTTTCATTTTCCCAGCTTCAATATCTGAGCGTTGTTCTTGTTGTTTTTTAAGCTCAATTTCATATAATTGAGAACGTAACATTTGCATGGCACGATTTCTATTATCGTGTTGGGAACGAGTCTCTGAACACTGAATTTGAATTCCAGTTGGCTTGTGAGTCAATTGTACTTTGGTTTCCACTTTATTTACATTTTGACCTCCGGCACCGCTTGAACGAGCCGTTGTGATTTCGATATCGGCTGGGTTGATTTCAATTTCGATAGTATCATCAACTAATGGATATACATAAACAGATACAAATGATGTATGTCTTTTTGCATTACTATCAAAAGGAGAGATTCTTACCAATCGATGTACTCCGTTTTCACCTTTAAGATACCCAAAAGAATAATCACCTTCAATCTCTAGAGTGACAGTTTTTATACCTGCTGCATCACCTTTTTGAAAATTTAGTTCTCGAATTTTATATCCTTCTTTTTCTGCCCACATCATGTACATACGCATAAGCATTTCTGCCCAGTCGCAACTTTCAGTTCCACCGGCTCCAGCAGTAATTTGAAGAACAGCACTCAAACTATCACCTTCTTCCGAAAGCATATTTTTGAATTCTATAGCTTCAATATGAGCTTGAGTTGAATCGTATTGATGATCTAGTTCTTCGGGAGTTAACTCTCCCTCTTTGTAAAAATCATAGGCAAGTTGCAACTCATCTGTCATGTCAACAGCTTTGTTGTAATCTTCAATCCATTTCTTTTTACCTCTGAGATTTTTTACAATGATTTCGGCATCTTTTGCATTATTCCAAAAGTCGGGAGCAAAAGTTTTTTCTTCTTCGTTGGCTATTTCGATAAGTTTGGCATCAACGTCAAAGATACCTCCTCAACGCACCAAGGCGCTCCACAATACCTTTTATTTGTTCGGTAGTTGTCATAAATTTATAGTAATTTTGCGTGAAATTTTATTAGAATCGTGTATTTTAGCCCTGATAGTAGTGGAAATCCTTTTTTATTTTTCCTTTAAAAATAAAAAAGATTGTAACGGATAGCAGGATTAGCTTCTAATAATAATTTTACAATTTTTGAGTTACAAAAATAGGATATAGTTTTTATATTATGGAAATAAATTTGATTAGCGATACGATTACCAAACCATCGGTTGAGATGTTGCAATACATGTTTAATGCTCAAGTGGGAGATGATGTATATAAACAAGATCCAACGGTTATTGCTCTTGAAGCGAGATTGGCAGGGATGTTTGGTATGGAAGCGGGACTTTTTTTTCCGTCGGGAACTATGGCAAATCAAACGGCGATTAAATTGCATACACAGCCAGGTGAACAATTAATTGCTGATAAATATGCCCATGTGTATCATTATGAAGGTGGTGGAGTTTCGTTTAACAGTGGAGTTTCCTGCTGTTTGCTAGACGGAGACAGAGGAATGATTACTGCAGAACAAGTGGCAGGTGCTATAAATGATCCTGAATTTTATCACAGCCCGTTGACGAGTTTGGTTTGTATAGAAAATACAACAAATAAGGGTGGCGGGGCTTGTTATGAGTTGGAAGAGTTAAAGAAAATTAAAGCGGTTTGTGTTGCTAATAATTTAAAGTTTCACTTAGACGGTGCGCGAATCTGGAACGCAGTTGTTGCAAAAAAACAGCACCCAAGAGAATTTGGAGCTTTGTTTGATACAATTTCAGTTTGTTTGTCCAAAGGTTTAGGAGCCCCAATTGGTTCAGTACTTTTGGCTGATAAAGCAACCATTCATAGAGCTTTGCGAATTAGAAAAATTTTAGGAGGGGGAATGCGTCAAGTTGGATATCTCGCCGCGGCAGGAAATTTTGCTTTGGATAATAATATTGCAAAATTAGTCGATGACCATAGAAGAGCCAGAGAGATTGCCGAAGTATTACTAAGATTACCCTGGATTGGGAAAATTGAACCTGTGGAAACTAATATTTTGATCTTTTCGTTACGAGATGGGATAAGTGAAAAATTGCTTATCGAGAAGTTGAAAGAGAAAAATATTTTGATAAGTTCTTTAGGACATGGAAAGCTTAGAATAGTTACCCATCTTGATTATAAAGAAGTGATGCATACCTATGTTTTGGACACGTTGAAGAAAATCTTTTTTTAGATTATAAAGAGTTTTGAAACACGAATTTCACTAATTATCATAAATTCATTGTGCTAATTAGTGAAATTCGTGTTCGTTGTTTTATTTAAACATATCTTCCATTCCAGGAATCATAGGCATGTCCATTTTGGTTACAGCATCCAATTCAGTTTGGTTTACGTTTGATGCTTTTTCGATTGCTTTATTTAAAACTAAAATCAAGTAATCTTCCAATTGTTCTTTGTCTTCCAATAAAGAATCATCAATCGTGATTGATTTAATTTTGGTATTGGCAGTCAAAGTAACTTTGAGTAAGTTATCATTACTTTGTTCGTCAATTAGTACAGTGTCTAAACGTTTTTTAGTATCTTCGATTTTTTGTTGGGTTTCTCTAAGTTTACCCATCATTCCCATTAAATCCATTTTGGTGATTTTTAAATTATTGAAAAGCAAAATTACGGATTTTGATATTTACTTGTGTTAAATAAGATAAAAATCGAAATCGTTTTAAAATTGCTTTATGTTATTTTTGCACTTTTAAATACTAAATCAACTCGCAAACAATGCCTGAAAACAATATAGCTCCAGTAGCAAAAATAATTCCTAAGAAATTAAAAAAATTTAATGAGGTCAGAATCGATAATTATTTTTGGTTAAACGATCGGGAAAACCCAGAGGTTATTGATTATTTGAATCAGGAAAATGCCTATTATCAGGAAAAAACGGCGCATACTAAAGATTTTCAAGCTACTCTTTTTGAAGAAATGAAAAGCAGAATAAAGGAAGATGATCAATCGGTTCCTTATTTGTACAATGGGTATTATTATGTCACACGTTTTGAAAAAGGACAGGATTACCCAATCTATTCCCGAAAAAAAGGCAGCCTTTCGGCAAATGAAGAAATTCTGTTCAATTGCAACGAAATGGCAAAGGATAAACCTTATTTTCAATTGGGAGCTTTGAGTATCAGTCCTGATAATAAATTGGCTCTTTTTAGTTATGATATTGTTGGAAGACGCATTTATACCATTCAAATAAAAAATCTGGAAACCAACGAGATTTTAGAGGATAAAATAGAAAACGTTACAGGAAGTGCTGTTTGGGCCAATGACAATAAAACCATTTTTTATTCGGATCAGGATGATGTAACCCTTCGTTCAGATAAAATTTTTAAACACAAATTAGGTTCAAAACAAACTGAGGATGTATTGGTTTATTTTGAAAAAGATGAAACGTTTAATGTTGAAATTGCAAAATCTAAGTCTCGAAAATATCTGGCAATTGAATCAGGAAGTACTTTGACAACCGAATATCAAATCCTTGATGCAGATACTCCAGATGGTGAATTTAAAATTTTTCAGAAGCGAGTAAGAGGATTGGAATACAGTATTAATCATTATGGGGATAGTTTTTACATCTTAACTAATAAAGATAAAGCTGAGAATTTTAAACTAATGAAAACGGCTGTTAATAAAACTTCAAAAGCCAATTGGAAAGAAGTTATTGCACACAGAGAAGACGTTTTATTAGAAGATATCGAGATATTTAAAAACTTCTTGGTTTTAGAAGAGCGTGAAAATGGTTTGAATAAAATCCGAATTATGCCTTGGAATGGGGAAGGGGAGTATTATCTTCCTTTTGAAAGTGAAACTTATACCGCTTACGCATCGGGAAATGTTGATTTTGATACAGATGTGCTTCGTTACGGATATCAGTCTATGACGACTCCAAAATCGGTCATTGATTTCAATATGATAACTAAAACTAAAGAGATTTTAAAAGAACAAGAAGTTCTCGGTGGTAAGTTTAATAAAGAAAATTACATAGAAGAACGAGTTTGGGCTACAGTTGGAGATGGTGTGAAAGTACCTATTTCAATGGTGTATAAGAAAGGATTGGAGAGAGATGGGAATAATCCTTTGCTTCAATATGCTTATGGCTCGTACGGACATTCTATGGATGCAACTTTTTCTTCGACAGTTTTGACACTTTTGGACAGAGGTTTTATTTTTGCAATTGCACACATTCGTGGCGGTGAAGATTTGGGAAGACAATGGTACGAGAATGGAAAACTATTAAATAAGAAAAATACATTTACTGATTTTATTGATTGTTCCAAATTTTTAATCGCTGAAAAATATACTTCTCCGCAGCATTTATATGCTGAAGGCGGTTCTGCTGGAGGTTTATTGATGGGAGTAGTTGTTAATATGGCACCTGAATTGTATAATGGTGTTATTGCCCAAGTAGCTTTCGTGGATGTTATAACCACTATGTTGGACGATAGTATTCCATTAACTACTGGCGAATATGACGAATGGGGTAATCCTAACGTTCGAAAATATTTTGATTACATGTTGTCTTATTCTCCGTATGATAATGTATTACCGCAAACATATCCAAATATGTATGTGTCTACAGGTTTACATGATTCACAAGTACAATACTGGGAGCCAGCTAAATGGGTAGCTAAGTTGCGTGCTCTAAAAACAGATGATAATTTGCTTTTTTTGGATACTAATATGGATGCAGGCCATGGTGGAGCATCTGGTCGCTTTGAAGCACTCAAAGAATTGGCAAAAGAGTACAGTTTTTTATTAGATTTAGAGAAAATTGAAAAGTAATTAGATTTTTTTTGTTAGATTTGCATCATATCGGGGTCTATTAAAAAAATGCTCTCAGATAAACTATTTTTTTATGAAAGAAGAAATAAATGCTTATAATAATATTTTAGAATTAATAGGTAATACTCCACTTGTTAAGCTAAATAGTGTAACCGAGAATTTAAAAGGCAATTTCTATGCAAAAGTAGAATCTTTTAATCCGGGACATTCTTCCAAAGATAGAATTGCTTTGTACATTATTGAAGAAGCAGAAAAAAGAGGAATTTTATCTCCAGGTGATACAATTATCGAAACGACTTCTGGTAATACCGGATTTAGTTTAGCGATGGTAAGTATCATAAAAGGGTACAATTGTATTCTTGCAGTGAGTTCAAAATCTTCAAAAGACAAGATTGATATGTTGAGGAGCTTGGGCGCGAAAGTTTATGTTTGTCCTGCTCACGTTTCTGCAGATGATGATCGCTCTTATTACAATGTAGCAAAACGACTGCATGAAGAAACAAAAGGATCAATATATATCAACCAATATTTTAATCAATTAAATATTGATGCTCATTATAAGTCTACAGGTCCAGAAATTTGGAAACAAACGAATGGAAAAATAACACATCTTGTTGCTTGTAGCGGAACTGGAGGAACAATCTCTGGAACGGCAAAATTTCTAAAAGAACAAAACCCTAATGTTAGAGTTCTTGGGGTTGATGCTTTTGGATCGGTTTTGAAAAAGTACCACGAAACCAAAGAGTTTGATAATGATGAAATTTATCCTTATAGAATAGAAGGGTTAGGTAAAAATTTAATTCCATCGGCTACTGATTTTGATATAATAGATAAGTTTATCAAAGTATCTGATGAGGAAAGTGCTCACTCAGCAAGAGAGATTACCAGAAAAGAAGGTTTGTTTGTTGGTTATACTTCGGGTGCAGTAATGCAAGCGATTAAACAATATGCAGAAGAAGGTGAATTTGATGAAAATAGTAATGTAGTTGCTATTTTTCCCGATCATGGTTCTCGTTATATGAGTAAAGTGTTTAGTGATGACTGGATGAATGATCAAGGATTTTTTGACAGTATTAATGAAGAAGAAGCGCAGAAAATAGAATTTATAAAATAAAATATTTACTGCTTAATTATATAAAAGTTCTAGATGTAAATCTGGGACTTTTTTTATGTTTAAGATAAATGAAGTAATTAATTAAATTGGTTTTGGTTTGATGATGTTACTTTGTTTTGGATGTAAATATGGTTTTGTTTTGATTTTTAACAGTGATATGGTTAAAACGGTGTGAATTTTAAAATGAAATAATGAAATAATAGTGTTTAATTGAATATAATTCATCGGTAGTTGTTAGCTTTTTAGTTGATTAAACGACTATTTTTACAGTTCATCGGAATATTTAGGTTATTGTTATGATGTAGTTATAAATTTGATATATAAATGATTTCCAGATTATTTATACTGTAAATTTAAAACCTACAGCTTATGAAAAAAATTATACTCCTTACAGTAATGTTGGTATTTTCTTTTCAAGTTAATGCTCAAACAGCAATTCAAGAATTTAATTTTAATGGTACTCTTAGTAATACAGCAAATGATATCTCATTTTCTGGCGTTGCTAAATTTGTGAAGGACAGGACAGGTATAGCTAATAATGCTATACGTGTTACTAATACTATTTTAGAAGCAACTATTGTTAATTTGCCAGTTTCTAATTCTCAGCGTACAGTTTCTATTTGGGTTAAATATAATGATGTTGCAACAGCTAATTATATTTGGGGCTACGGGTCTTTGACTAATGCACAATATTTTGGTCTGTTACAGCAAAGTACAACTACTTCAAAATCTGATTTAAATCTAGCTTGTTGGGGGCCGAGTAATGATGTAATTGTTACCACTACAATTGCTTCTGGTACTTGGTATAATTATGTGGTAACTTATGATGGATTGACTTCTAAAATTTACAGAAATGGTGAATTGATTAAATCTTCTATAAGCTCAAGAAAATTAACTTCAGCAGTGGTTTTTGGAATAGGAAAAATAGGATCAACAGTTAGTATAAATGCAGATTTAGATGATCTGAAAATTTATAATGTTGCTTTATCTGCCGATGAAATTGCTACTTTGTATAATAATAGTTCAATATTATCTCCAAATGATGCTATTGCTTCTGTATCAAATTCTTCAAAAGTAATTGTGAAAAAAGTTGCAAAAACAAATTCGACAGCAAAAAGCAATGTTGTATTATCGACACCTGTAGAAACAATAAATTCTAGAATATCTGAAATTTATTCCACTCAAGGATTGAAAGTATTTACTGGTGATAAAAATGAAATTGATATTAGAACATTGCCAGAAGGAACTTATTTGCTAAAAGTTACTAATTTGGAAGGTGCTAAGGCTAAAAGTCTAACATCTAATTAGTAATTGTAGGTAGAAGAGAAATAATTTGATGATTTGAAAAAACGAAAAAGCTCTAGATTCCTAGAGCTTTTTTTACTTTATGATTTTGAGTATTATTCTTCCATGGTATGATATACGTTCATGACGTCATCATCTTCTTCCATTTTTTCAATTAATTTTTCAACATCTGCCATTTCAGCTTCAGTTAATTTTTTTGTTATTTGAGGAATTCTTTCAAAACCAGAAGATAATATTTCTAAACTTCTGCTTTCTAATTCTTTTTGGATAGTTCCAAAACTCCCAAACGGAGCATAAATTAAGATACCATCTTCATCTTCAAAAACTTCTTCAGCACCAAAATCGATTAGTTCCAATTCTAATTCTTCAGGATCAATACCTTCTTTAGGAATTCTGAAATTACAAGTGTGATCAAACATAAATTCTACAGAACCTTGAGTCCCTAGAGTCCCATTACATTTGTTGAAATAGCTTCTAACGTTTGCTACGGTTCTGTTATTGTTGTCTGTAGCTGTTTCAATCAAAAGCGCAATACCATGTGGAGCATATCCTTCAAATAATACTTCTTTATAGTTAGCAGTGTCTTTATCGGTTGCTTTTTTGATAGCTCGTTCAACATTGTCTTTTGGCATGTTGGCGGCTTTAGCATTTTGAATAACAGCTCTTAATCTTGAATTGGCTTCAGGATTTGGACCTCCTTCTTTTACTGCCATTACAATATCTTTACCAATTCTGGTAAAGGCTTTGGCCATTGCAGACCAACGTTTCATTTTTCTACCTTTTCGGAATTCAAATGCTCTTCCCATTTATTATTTTATTTTGAAATACAAAAATACAGCTATTCCTTATTTTACCAAAAACTATGGAAAATCTTTTTTGTATAATTTGTTAATTAGTTTTTCTTAATACTTTATAGTCAGATATAATTGATATTGCCTCATTAAGATAATGATTAGATTTTAAATTTTCGAGTTGTATTTTATTATATTCAACAAGCGAAGGTTTAACCATTAGTAATGTTTGGTTATATTCTGAATTAGATATGTTTAAATTAAGCTTATTTGTGTCAAAATTATTGATTTCATCTGATAAGTTATTAATACTGTTTAGGTTTTGGCAGATAGCATCTAAGGTCATTGGTATCTCTAACTTTGATTTTTTTAATATAGAGTCAATATTTGCGTTAAGAGTAATAACGGAATTGAAATAGGTATCTTTTGCAACTCTGTCTTTACTTTTTTGAGCAAGTGATTCAATTAATTCATTACTAACATAAGGAGTAAAACGAATTCTTGATTTTAAGTTGTCATTTTTTAAAGCGGTTGGAAATCCACTCTCTTTTTGAAAAACATCTTGATAAATAGTAGGAATAGGTACATCTGGAATAACACCAATGGCTTGGTGACTTTTTCCAGTTATTCTGTAAAATTTGCTGATGGTTAGTTTTACAAAATGCTGTTCATCATTTTCTTCTAATGGCTGAATTGTTTGCATTGTCGCTTTACCTAAAGAGGTGCTTCCTATTAAAACTGCTCTATTATAATCTTGCATAATATCGGCGAAAAATTCGCTTGCTGAAGCTGAGTTTCCATTGATAATAATAATAACGGGACCTTTGTAAATAACACCTTTATAAGGGTCATTTATTACAGATAATTTCTTTTTGTTATCTACAACTATTGAAATAGGTCCACGATCAATAAATAGGCCTGCTAGTTTTACAGCTTCCTCCATAGATCCGCCACCATTATCAGTCAAATCAAGAACTAAGCCTTGGATGTCATCTTGTATTAGTTTTACTGTTTCTTTAGCAACATCTTGAGCGCATCCTTTATTGTTTCCTCCTTCAAAATTGGAATAGAAACTTGGTATTTTTATATAGCCTACTTTGATGTCTTTATCAACTATAAAACTATACACAGTATTTTCTTCATCTTTTAAAATTTGTTTTTCAATAGTTATTTTGAAGCTTTTGCCAGAACTATGTTTAAGCGTTAATGTAATATTTTTGTTTAATTCTGATGTCATCATTGTGGCTATCGATTCTAAAGATGAACAGGAAACCTCTAGTGTTTCTTTTTGATTAGATATAGCTAATATTTGATCTCCTTTTTTGATTTTAGCAGTTTTAAAGGCAGGACCATTAGGGTTAATTTCAGTTACAATTATTTCGTTTTTATCATTTAAGCTAACTTCCAATCCAAGCGAAAGTTTTTCCTTTGATAAAGTCGAAACAAAACTTGATTTAGTATCGTTGCTAAAATAATTGGTATGAGGGTCAAAATAGCCACAAAAAATATTGTAAAAATTGTCTTCAAAAGGTTTTTCGTCAGTAAGTGATGCGTTGATTTTACAAAGTTCGTTTTCAATGATACTCTTTTGATATTTATGACTCATTGAATTAAAATTAACTTTTAAGGAGTCAATATTTTTGCTTTTTTCAGCGATATCAATAAATACTTCGTATCTGATTTTTTTATTCCAGGCCTTTTCAACTTCGTTTGCTTTTAAATAGAAATTAAAATTCCGCTGTTTAAATCGGATAGTGTCTTTTGTATTGAAATCAATCGATTGATTATTTAGTTTTTCAAGAATGGTTTTATTTCTTAAAAGTGATTTTATGTATACTGTTTTTATATCATCAAGAAAAGAACAATCTTTTTTTAAAATGAGATCATCCAATTGAAGGCGGTATTTGCTTGTAAGTGAATCAGCCTGAGATTTTAAAAAAATGTTTCTGGAAGGGTCTAAATCATTTAGTAATTCATCAAAAACATAAGCCGATAAACTATCGTTTACCGGCTTTGGATTATAATGTTCGTTTTGAAGTAATTTGTTTATTTTGAGTAAAATATCACATTTTGCATCGCTATTTTGTGCCAATACAGAAAATGTAGAAAAGAGTAATACAAATGTAATTTTTTTCATAAACTGTTTATTTTTTATAAAATGGAAGTTTTACTACTTTAGCAGGAACATCATTTTTTCTAATTCGGATAAAAATATCACTGTCTACAGCGCTATTTGGAGTAGTAACATAGCCTAGTCCAATTCCAATATTCATTGAAGGTGACATAGTTCCAGATGTTACAATTCCAATTACGGCTCCTGAAGCATCAACAATTTCATAATCATGTCTAGGTACGGAACGTTCTTGCATTTCAAAAGCAACTAATTTTTTGGTAACACCAGTTTCTTTTTGCGCTTTAAGGTTTTCTGAATTTGTAAATTCTTTTGTGAATTTAGTAATCCATCCTAAACCAGCTTCTAATGGAGAAGTTGTGTCATTAATGTCGTTTCCATATAAACAGAATCCCATTTCTAAACGCAAAGTATCTCTCGCAGCTAAACCAATTGGTTTAATTCCGTAAGAAGCACCAGCTTCAAAAACTTTGTTCCAAATCGCTTCAGCATCCGAATTCTTGCAGTAAATTTCAAATCCTCCAGAACCAGTATATCCAGTTGCAGAAATAATTACATCTGATAAACCAGCAAAATCAGCCACTTCAAAATGGTAATATGCAATTGCACCTAAGTCAATAGAAGACAAAGATTGCATTGCTTCAACGGCTTTTGGTCCTTGAATTGCCAATAAAGAATACTCATCCGAAAGGTTACTCATTTCAACTCCTAAATCATTATGAGATGAAATCCAATTCCAATCTTTCTCAATATTCGAAGCATTTACTACAAGTAAATATTTCTCTTCTTCCATTTTATAGATAATCAAATCATCTACAATTCCACCCTCATTATTCGGTAGACAAGAATATTGGGCCCTTCCAATTGTTAGTGTTGATGCATCATTCGAAGTTACTTTTTGAATCAAAGCCAATGCATTTGGTCCCGAAAGAATAAACTCTCCCATATGTGATACATCAAAAACACCTACTGCATTTCGAACCGTTTCGTGTTCTGCATTCACCCCTTCATAAAGAATTGGCATATTGTATCCAGCAAACGGTAGCATTTTCGCTCCCAAACCCTCGTGTATGTGCGTTAAAGCAGTATTTTTCATTGTTTTTTTATATAAAAATTAAAGTGCTAATTTATAGCTTTTATTTTGCTTGGCAAAGACTATAAATGTTGAAAATAATATAAAATAAAAGCTTTTATTTCTTGTTTATTTGATTATTTGTCAATTTTAGGGTATAACCCCATGTTTGAAAATTGTACTCGTTCTTCCTTTAGACTTTTAACTGAATGCCATTATGTAGGGTCTTGTAGTTTGGATTGGTGAAATAAAATTAAAGTAAAGTTTTTTGTGTTTGTGTTTTTGTGTAACTATTTTAAAATCAAAAGCATAAAATTATTTATATCTAGTAATTATTTATACAATAAATAATTAAATATGATTTGTTTATGGAAACGGGTTTAAGCTTTATAGTTTTAACTTTTACTTTCGATAATATCTTCTATAATATTAAAATGGTGTTGAGTATGTAATTTTATAAAACGAATTGTGGCTTTTAGTTTTAAATGCCCCATAAAAGGATGTTCAAAATAAGAATTGGGATTCAAAGTGCTTAATTCTTCTAAGTTATGTTTGCTCTTTTTAATATGTTCTTTTAATGAATCCAGAGTGAAGTCTTCTTTAGGCTGAACGATTTTTGGAGCTCTAATTTTTCCTCTTGGAATTTTATTCATTACAAATACTAGAATTCGGTTGAAATTGAAAGTTCTTTTGTAATTTTTTGGATTTGATTTTTTTATTGATGTAATAGTTAAGTTCATTACTAATAGTGCGTGTTCAATATGCCAGCCTACAGATGATTTTGAAATCATTGGATTAAGTGCCTCCATATTTTGAATTTTGTTTTCTAATTCAATTATTAGCGATTTTAGTTCTTCCATAATAGGGGATTTATCCAGTGTATTTCTGGATGATTTTAGAAAGTTTAATTGTATTGAATTTGTATGTTATTTTTTAGAAAATAAATTTTGAACAACCCATGCTGGACCAATCATCAAAAATTGAATATCTTTTAAGAATGATGGTTTTTTACCTTCTATGTTATGACCATAAAATTGGCCAATCCAAGCCAAAACAAACACACCTATAGAAAAAGCCCAAAGCGGTACAAGCAGCCCAATGTAATAGTTAAAGGCTAAGCATAAAACTGAAAAAATAGCAATTTTTATAGCCATAGCAACTGATAATCGAATGTAGAAAAGTAATACAAATATCAAAACTATAGCAGCCCAGTTTTCTATAATAGGTTGATTTAAATGAAATAGATTATTTAAAAAATCACTAGGAATACTCATCAACAATCCTACAATAGAAAAGAAAATGGCAGGAACACAAATATAATGTATCGCTTTGTTTCTTGGGTTTTGATGACTTACGGCATATTCTTCAAACCATTGATCTAGTGTTTTCATAATTTAGATGTTTTTTTGTTCTAATTTATAAAATAGTATGTCATAGAGAGCTGTTTAGTATACTTTTTTTTCAAGAAAAATAAATTCTAATGGTTCTTGAGTTAAAATAGCATCGGTGCCATTAAGAGGAAATGGCTCTCGATCTCCTGTATCTATAAAACCATGACGATTATACCAAGCTATTAATTCTTCTCTAATCGAAATAACTGTCATTACAATTTTAGGTAAGCTTAATTTTAAAGCATACTCTTCTGCTTGTTGCAATAATTTTTTTCCAATGCCACTATTTTGTAATTCGGGTGAAACGGTGAGCATTCCGAGATAGAGTTTGTTACCTTTATTTACAAGTAATACACAACCAATAATTTGATTGTTATCTGTAAATTTTAGAATAGTATTTTCTTTATTATTAATTATTTCAGATAGTTCATCTATAGTAATTCTTTCACCTTGTAATAAATTGGCTTCTGTGGTCCATCCTAGTTTAGAGGTCTCTCCACGATAGGCAGAATTAATTAATTTTTCTAAGGCAATAACATCTTCTAGAGTTGCTGTTGTAATCATGTGGGTTTGTTTAAAAATGGGTAATTTGAATGTTTAATTTTTGACATACAAAGATAAAAAAAACTACAGCAAAATTATCTTTGTTGTAGTTCTTAAAAGGGATACGTCATTGCGAGGAATGAAGCAATCACATCTGGCATATTCTCAGTCGTTGATCATTTTATTGAGTTTGCTTCGTTCCTCGCAATGACATTGATTGAAGAGTTGTGTGAATTTTATTTATCTTCTTATTTTAAATTTCAATTTTAGTTCCCATGATTTTTAGAAATTCTCTAATGAAACTTGGGTGAGCTGGCCATGCAGGCGAGGTTACCAAGTTTCCATCTACAAAAGCACCATCTACAGGAATAGATTGGAATTCACCTCCAGCCAACGTTACTTCTGGACCGACAGCAGGATAAGCAGTAAGTTTTCTGCCTTTTACCACATTAGCAGCAGTTAAAATCTGAATACCGTGACAAATTGCGGCTACTGGTTTATTGGTTGCAAAAAAATGTTGAGTGATTTCGATTATCTTTTCGTGTAATCGTAAGTATTCAGGTGCTCTTCCTCCTGCTATTACTAATCCATCATAATCATTCACTTTTACGTCATCAAAACTATAATTTAATGCAAAGTTATGTCCTGGTTTTTCGGAATAGGTTTGATCTCCTTCAAAATCATGAATTGCAGTTTTTATTGTGTCTCCTTTTTTCTTGTTTGGACAAACGGTATGAACGGTATAACCAATCATTTCCAGCATTTGGAATGGAACCATAGTTTCATAATCTTCGGTGAAATCACCTGTTAGGAATAATACTTTTTTCATTTCTTCAAAATTTAAAATTTGTTATGAGTTTTAAAAAATTATTAAAATCAAGATTTTTCTTTTTATAAAGTTAATAAAAAAGTGTTTAATATTTTGATTTTTAGAACTGTAACTTATTTTTGTTCAGTAGTATTGTATAAAAGAACTAACAATTTTTAAATGAGTTTTTTAACCATTAAGAAATTAAGACACATTAAGCTTAACTTTTCTAAATTTCTTAATGGTGGAATATAAATATTTTGAATTGTATGATATTAATTTTGATATTTAACTGAAATTTAAAAAAAAAGCTACAATGTAAAACAGAATTTACTTTGTAGCTTTTGATATTATTTTGAAAAATGATTAACTAATCTTCTTCAATTTCGAATTCGGCGTCTTTTTCCCAAATTTCCATTTCGCAAGGTTTGCAATTGAATTTTAGTTTGTATTCCAATTCTCCTTGTTTTAGAACTAATGGTTCTTTGAGTTTTTCTCCCATAATATCTTTTTGATGTATTGGGCATTTTTTCAATTCGTATTTAATGCAATATTTAGTAGTCATCACACGTGATTTCCCAGGATCCCATTGCAATTCGAAAGCTTGTTCAATTTCAGTAACGCCGTGACGTTCGTAGAATTGACGTGCTTTTTTGTTGGAAACATTGTACATGAAATCCAATTTTGCTTCTGGATAAGGATGTGATGTTTTTACCAATTGATGTTCTTCACGTTTGTAATTTGCTAAACGAATTTCAGATAATTGTTCGTAAACAGTTCTTCTCATTTCATTGATTTTTGAAATAGGTAAGAACCAATTTTGAGTGAATAGAATGTCAATTTCATCAGCAGTATAAGGTGTAAAACCTGTTTTTGCCAATTGTGTTTTGATGTTATCTTCTATTGAAAGATTGTTTTTGGTTTGTTCTTTTGCATGATCTAATTGAACAGTACTTACATAACCATCTTCATCAGTTGCTATTAATTCAAAACCATTTTGATTTTCAGTTAACAATAAAGAAGTTCCTATTTTACGAACAGCACTGTCTTCTCTTTCTACAATTTTGATGAAAGCGGCATCATTATTTCTGTAAATAAATGTACCATCTTTAATTTCTTTCAGCACATTTGGATAAGCTAAACCATTTTCGGCTTTGTTTACGTAAATCCCTTCGGCTTCATTGTTTTCGTTGATGAAACAAAGTCCATCACCATTATTTAGTAATTCTCCATTTTCAATTTGGTAAGCGCCTCCAATAGTTTTAAGTAATTTACCAATGTATTGCCCTTTTGATTTTGGACTTTCCCAAGAACCGATTGACTGCTCTCTTCCATTAACGAAATAATCGGTGTAACCTCGGTTGAAACTTTTATCTAAAGCAGAATCAAAAAGAAAAGTACATTTCCCAGAAGAGGCTTTGGTGTATTTATCGCTTCCTTCAAGAAAAGAATCTAGTTTTTGTCTTAAATAAGAAACGTTATTTTTTACATAAACGATATCTTTCAAACGACCTTCAATCTTAAACGAAATAACTCCAACTTCTACTAAATTTGGAATTTGATCCGAAACATCAAAATCTTTGATAGAAAGCAAATGACTGTTTTTGATTAAAGTTTCGCCATGACCATCGATTAAGTTATAAGGTAAACGACAGTTTTGTGCGCAAGAACCTCTATTTGCAGAACGTTCTCCATTGGCAACACTCATATAACAGTTTCCACTGAAAGAAACACACAAAGCACCAGTTACAAAGAATTCTAGTTCTACATCCGAAGCGTCACTAATTTGTTTGATTTGGTGAAGGTTTAATTCACGTGCCAAAACCACACGTTTCATTCCAGCATCTTTCAAGAATTTAATTTTATCAGCATCTCTGTTGTTCGCTTGTGTACTAGCGTGCAAAACGATAGGAGGTAAGTCCATTTCCATAATTGCCATGTCTTGTATAATAAGGGCATCTACACCAACATCATACAATTTCCAAATCATTTGACGACAAGATTCTAGTTCGTTATCGTACAAAATGGTATTGATTACTACAAAAACCTGAGCATGGAATAAATGCGCATATTGAACCAGAGCAGCTACGTCTTCAATGGAATTGGTTGCATTGGAACGCGCTCCGTATAATGGTGCACCAATATATACAGCATCGGCACCACTGTTGATGGCTGCCATTCCTCCCATTAAATCTTTTGCAGGAGCAAGTATTTCTATTTTCTTCTTCATCAGTTGATGATCAATTTATAATTTTAAAAGCGTGCAAAGGTCTTATAAATATTCCAAGATTTCTAACTCAAAAGGATTTTTTTTGAATTGTAAGGTGGAAAGTTGTGTTTTTTGCTTAGCAAAGAGCTAATGGCTTTATAAAATTAACTATCAGAACTTTATTTGTTTTTAAGTCTTACGCTATGAATCATAAAAAAATCCGCCATAATAGACGGATTTTATTTATTTTAAAAGATATATTTAATCGAAATAGGGACTATCCAGTGCGTAGTTAAATGTTCCATTGGTAACTTTAAATTCACCATCTTTTCCAAATTTAGAATATGTGAATGAAAAAGTACCTTTGATTCTTTTAGTAGTTAGATTAAATTCCGTAACGGTTATTGTACCCGAAGTAATTGTAGCACTGTCATCAGTATTTAAAAGTAAATCTCCCTGTGATTCAGCAACAGTTGATAGATCTTGTCTTTCATATAAATTATAAGTCCCAGGAGCCCATTGTTTATTAGGAATATGCAAGTTTATTTCTATTAAAGTGTCAAGATTGTCAGTTGTATCTCCTTGTATCCATAAATATCTTGGAGCACCTGGTTCAGCGCCATTATTTTCAACTTTAACATCATCTCCAATTACAGCATATAAATAAGGTCTCATAATATCATATTGTACATTATCGATGTTTGCAGTCATTAATGCGGGTGTATTATCTGTATTTGTATCTGCTGTTGTTATTGTTTTTTGGCTTCCGTAGGACGTTCCTTTGCTGTTTGTAGCATATGCTCTTACATAATAAGTGGTTTTTGGACTTAACCCCGTCATTGTAGAAACGAAGGATCCAACGTTAGTGTTATCATTAGTTTTGGAATTTGCAATTGTTGGGTTGGCCGTTGTATTCCAAACGATACCACTTGCTGTGATAGGAGATCCACCATCAGATGTTATTGTACCACCTAATTTTGGGTTTGCTGTAAGTGGATCTGTAAATGAAGTTTTAGTAATTACAATTGGTAGTTCAATGGTTGTTGTAGGATCGGTTATAGGATCAATTGCTTCATTAATTGGTTCATTGTCGCTAGTGCAAGAAATTAGTAAAAACAATGACAAAGACATTGTCAATAAAAAGGAAATTTTAAGATTTTTCATGTAAATTTTTCGCGAATATATTAATTATTTTTTTCGTTGACAATTTATTATTAGATAAAATAGTACAAATAAATTAAAGAAAAAAAGGGTGATTTACATGATTAAAGATCTGAAACGCTTTCAAATTTGAGTTTCATAATTTTGTATCTTTAATAGAAAATACTGAATCATGGATAGTCCTGTAACTATTGATAGAAGTGAAATTTTAAAACGATATAAGCCTATTGTCAGTAATACCCACAAAGGACTGCAGGGACACGCATTGATTATTGGCGGCAGTTATGGAAAGATAGGTGCGATATGCCTGTCGAGTAAAGCTGCTCTCAAAACGGGTTGCGGACTAGTTACTGCTTTTGTTCCACAATGTGGTTATGAAATTGTTCAAATCGCCAATCCTGAAGTAATGGTAATGACAGATGATCATGAAAAGTACCTTTCGGATATTCATTTTGATTTGGAGCCTAATGCTATAGGAATTGGTACTGGAATTGGACAAAAAATGCCAACTCAAAAAGCATTTCACGATTTTTTGTCGAATACAAGTATTCCACTGGTTATTGATGCTGATGCGTTGAATATTTTGGCACAAAATCCTTCATGGATTGCATTGGTTTCTCCGAGAACTATTTTAACTCCGCATCCTAAAGAACTGGAAAGATTGATTGGAAAATGGAATTCAAAAGAAGATAAGTTTCAAAAGGCTATTGTTTTTTCGTTACTAAATCAAGTAATTATTGTCATGAAAGGTGCACCAACTTATATCATTGACGGTGAAACCATTTATCTAAATACTACAGGAAATGCTGCTCTGGCTACAGCAGGAAGTGGTGATGTTTTGACGGGAATGATTACCAGTCTTTTGGCACAATCTTATAAACCTTGCGATGCTGCGATATTAGGTGTTTATTTACACGGTTTAACTGCTGATATTGCTTTACCCGAAACTGGACATCAGTCTTTTATTGCTTCCGATAGTATTGCTCATATTGGTAAGGCATATTTAAGTTTGGAAAAATAATTTCTATAAATGTAATGATTATAAGAAAGAGACAAGATAATTCTTGTCTCTTTCATTTTTAAAATACTATCTAATAGGTATATGCCACAGCTTCTAGTTTGGTATCCGTTTGGTTTGTAATTACTACAAACGGAAAGCTTTGTTCAGCAGCTTGTTTTTTTATTCTGGTTGTAGCTTCTGTAATCCAATCTGATTTTGTTTGCCCTTTTGGTTTGTGTATTGTGGTTTTTAAGTCGACTCCTTGATGTAAACCGCTTGTTTGATTATTTTCTAGTAATAGAACGTTTTTATATCCTGATTTTCCAGAAACATCTATTTTGTGATTATCAATAAGTACGCTGTTTGTTTTTTTATCAATTACTTTATCAATTGCAAAAAGGCTTATTTCATTTACTGTACTGAATCCAGGAAGCAAATAAAAAACAGTATTGTTTTTGGTGGTAACATAATTTACTTCTAGTTTTTCTCCATTTTGTTTTATAATAATATGAGAATCAGCAAAAATAACAGAAGTAAATAAAGCTAGTACAAATGTGAATATAGTTTTCATATATATGTTTGAATTTAAATTTAAGTGTATAAAAATTTCCAAAATCTAATTGGTTTTGGAAGTTGGTTTTAAGCAAATAAATGAAATTCAGGAGGCGGATTTGTTAGATCCAAAAAAACAGATTGTGATATAGTGACCACTTTACTAAAGTGTAGTGAAGGCGCAGTTACATCTTGAAAGAGGATACTAAATGAAGGTAGAAAATCATATACAATTTCAAATTTTTTCTCATCGACTTCCGATTTGCCTTCAGGCAGTGCTTCTTTTTTATCAGCAATGTTTTTTTCGGTAGATGCTTTTATAATATTTGAAACAGAAGCAGTAACCCAAGAAAGAGTTAGTAGTAAGCAAAGGGAATAAATTACTATTTTATGCGCTATCTTCATACTTGTAAATATATATTGAAAAGCATAGATAGCCAAGGGATTTAACAGAGTTTTGACTATTACAGCTTGGGTTTTTATCATTTCTTCAAATAAATATCTCAAGGTTTGGATTTAAAAGGAAGTTTTATCTAAAATTTTAAAAAATGGCTTGACTTGTTTGTTGATGTTTTATATTTGCTGTGTTAATAGTATTTGATGGAAATTAGAACAAATAAATATTTGGTAAGAAGGTTGTTTTTGGCGGTAGTAGTAGTAGTAGTTTTTATGCTGTATGCTTGTAACAAGAAAGAAAACGGTTCAATTAGAAAATTTTATAAGGCTTCAAAAGGTGATGATACCGCTTTTCTATCACTGGTATTTACCAAAACTACTTTTTATGGAGAATATGAAATTCGATATGGTCTTTTGGGAAAAGATTCAGGAGCTGTTCGTGGGAATCGTCATGGAGATACATTAAGAGGTGACTTTTGTTATAGGTCTTATGGTGGTGATATAAAAAGAGTTCCTTTTGTTTTATTAGAAAGCAATCAAAATTTAAAAGAGGGAACTGGATTAATTTCGACTTATATGACTATACCTTTCTATTTAAAAGAGACATTAGAATTTAAAGAATCCAATTTTTTATTTAAACCAATAGAAAAAAGTCAATATGGAAAATAAATGCTAATTTCTAAATAGGATTACTAATTAAAAAACTCCTTGCAGGCATATTGATACTTACAAGGAGTTTATATTATAGTCGTTAATGCATTGAAAATGATTAGTAGATTTAAAAAAGGACACTAATTTTTATATTTCCAAACCAATACATCTGCAGTTTTCATGGATGCAGTTCCAATGATAATTTCAGAATTTGCAGGGATTTTCATTTCATACACTTTGTCAGAATAATTTACTCCAATTCCAAAACCATCTCGATATTCTACCATTATACCTTCTGGATAATTTTCGATTGGAATGTTTTGTTGCTTATACAATTTAGTTAATACTTGTTTTTCCAAATCTCCTTTTTTTGAGTCAACACCAATATAGGTTACTGTTCCTTTTCCTAATTTATAAGAAATAACAGCAGGAGTTCCAGCATAGAAATCACCTTGATAAGTTCCCCAGATTTCTGTCCCTTTGTTTGGTTTCAATAAATCACCCCAACTTGTCCATTCAAATTCCTGATTGTCGAATTTAATTTTATCAGGAGATTGTGGCATCAATAAATCATAAGATTCAATCTCAGAACCAATCAATTCCCACATGGGTTGATAAAATTTAGCTTCCCAAAGATGTCCTTCACGATTTTGAATTCCTGTACGGCAACTCAATACCAAATTTCCTCCATTTTGAGCATAAGCAGTCAATTTATCAATCATTTGTTTATCAATCATTTGATAAGCAGGTACAATTAGGACAGGATAATTTGAAAAATCAGTAGTATCACGAACAAAATCTACAGGAGCACCAAACGATTTTACGGCTTTGTAATATTTTGTAAAGTGCCCAATCGTATTCCATTGAGTAGTTTGTTTGTTTAATTCAATTCCCATCACATTGTCAGCATTGAATAAAATTCCAGTTTTACGTTGTAAATAGGCTTTTGGCAATTGTGCTTTTGCATCGAATTTTTTACGTAGTGTATTAATATCTTTGATGAACTGGCTAAATTCCAATCCACCAGTAGTTGGAGTAACACCATCAGTTCCTACAATGCCGTAATGAAATTGCTCGTAACCATACAAAGGTGCACGAAAACGATAGGTACAGGTAAATTTACTTCCACCAGCAAAAACATGCCATAACCACAAACGCATTGCTCCAGGCAATGGCTGAGGATTAATGCTACCCCAGTTTACTTGTCCGGGCTGCAATTCCATTACGCCATAAGCACCTTTTAATGGACGGAAAAAATCATTAGACATTGAAATACGTGAATATTCACCAACGCGATATCCTTTTGGACCAATGCCAAGGTCACTACCATATACCATATAGCGGGTGTAACTAACAAAATCCAGTTCTTTACTCATTCCTATATAACTCTCATCATATCTTGGAACATAATTGGAAGTAATCCATTGATTTGGACTTGAAAATTTTCGAATTTCTTTGGCCTGATCGTCCAAAAAGGAGGCAGTTTCATTATCGGCGAATCGGTAATGATCAAGTTGTGAGTGAAGATTCATTCCCCATATTGCGTGTAATGGGATATTGATTTCGTCAAAACTGCTATAGGTTCCGCTCCAGAAATTGTTTCCCCATGCTTCATTTAGTGCAGTAATAGTTTTGTATTTTTCTTTTAACCAATCACGGAATCGCAATGGAGCGTCTTTTCCATAATCTAGAAAGCGCATAGGTTCATTGTCAAGTTGCCAACCCATAATGCGTTTGTCGTTGCCATATCTTTTTGCTAATTCTGCAATCATTTTCATCGAATAATTGCGGTAATAGTTGCTTGAAAAAGTAGCATGCTGACGTGTACCATGATCCATTTTGGTTCCATCTTCGTTGGTAGCAAGAACTTCTGGGTGTTTACGAACAAGCCAGACAGGAGGCGTAGCGGTAGAAGTACACATAATAACTTTTAAATGATATTTTTCTGCCAGTTCCAATGATTTATCAAGCCATTTAAAATCGTATTTACCTTCTTCGGGTTCTAGTTGAGCCCAAGCAAATTCACCAAAATGGGTAAACTCAAAACCCATTTTTTCCATATTTTGAAAGTCACGTTCCCATTGAGAAGGATCCCAATGTTCTGGATAATAGTAAACCCCTACAGAAGTTAAATCTTTAACAGGGAAAAATTTTTCTAATTTTTGAGCAAATGTAAACGTACTAAAAAGGAAGAGTATAGCCAGAAAGTAACGTTGATATAATATAGTGAATTTATAATGCATAATAAATCGGTATAAGTGTATATATTACAAATATAAGTTTTTAAAGAAATATTATGCCGTTTCCCAGACAATTCAATCAGAGGTTTGGAATACTATTTTTATAGGATATTGGTATTCTGTGAGAACGCTTTCTATTTAAACATAGATTCGTCTAGTATAATTTGTAAGTTTGTAGTTCCTAAAACTGTGCTATGAGAAAACCACTAGAATTGCGAACTGTAAATGTTACACGCTATATTTCGCCACTACGGGAAGGCGGTTCGCTACCTGCTTTGGCTGAAGCCGATGATGATTTTAAATATGTTTTAAAATTCAGAGGAGCTGGACATGGAGTAAAAGCTTTAATTGCCGAATTGATAGGAGGTGAAATTGCCAGAGTTTTGAAGTTAAAAATGCCTGAATTGGTATTTGCTAATCTTGATGAAGCTTTTGGCAGAACTGAAGGTGATGAGGAGATTCAGGATTTATTACAAGGTAGTCAGGGACTAAATTTAGCATTGCATTTTTTGTCGGGAGCCATCACTTTTGATCCAGTCGTGACACAATTATCACCTGAATTATCTTCACAGATTGTTTGGTTAGATGCTTTTATTACCAATGTTGACCGTACTTTTAGAAATACCAATATGCTTATTTGGCACAAAGAATTATGGTTAATAGATCATGGAGCATCTCTTTATTTTCATCATTCTTGGAATACTTGGGAAAAACATGCCAAAAGTCCTTTTGCACTGATAAAAGATCATGTTTTATTACCCCAAGCTAGTTTATTAAAAGAGACAGATATTGCATTTAAAGCCTTACTTACAGAAGATATATTAAGAGAAATAGCTAATTATATTCCAGAAGATTGGCTCCATTGGGTAGATAGTGAGCAAACTCCCGATGAAATCAGAGACGTTTACTTCCAGTTTTTATGGACACGATTGAATCATTCAGAAATTTTTATAAATGAAGCCCAAAATGCAAGAGAGAAACTTATATGAGTATGCCGTTATTCGCGTGGTACCAAGGGTAGAACGAGAAGAATTCCTGAATGTGGGCATTATTCTTTTTTGCAAAAAAGCAAAATTTATAAAAATGCTCTACTCAGTTAATGAAACAAAATTGTTGATGTTCTCCGAAGAGTTTGATTTGGAACAGCTAGAACTAAATTTAGAATCTTTTCAAAAAATTGCAGAAGGAGGTAAGTCTGCTGGACCTATTGGAGAATTTGATATTCCGTCACGTTTTCGTTGGTTAACTGCTATTCGAAGTTCGGCCATACAAACTTCCAGACCTCATTGTGGTTTTTGTGATGATTTAGATAAAACTATTCAGCGTTTATTCGAGGAGTTGGTTTTATAACTAACAATAAACCTCTGCTATTGTTTCGTTTTGTAACAATTGAATCAAAGTGCTTTCTTCAGGTCGTAATTCAGAATTTTTGGATTTAGGTTTATATTTCAAAATTGATCCTTTTTCAAATGTTGCAATTACTGTGGGATGCACATAATATTTTTTGCAGACAGTACGTGTATTTCCTAATTTGGAAGCTACTTCGTCTAAAACTTCAATGACTTTGTGTTTACAATCCGTTTGATTTTCGGGAGGCGCTAGTTTTTGAAAAGCAGTTAGCGCATTTACTGTTCCAGCCCAAGCGCGAAAATCTTTTGCGGTAAAACTTTCCTGGCTTATTTCTTTGAGATAATTATTAACGTCAGCAGAACCTATGGCATGGTGGTTTCCGTTGTCATCATAATATTGAAATAAATCCTGACCAGGAATGTCTTTGCATTTTTTTATAAGATTAGCCAATTTTTTACTTTCAAGACTTATCTTATGTGAAATTCCTTTTTTGCCTATAAAATTAAAAGAGATTTTTGAATTCTGAAAACGTACATGTTTGTCTTGCAATGTCGTTAAACCAAAGGAACCATATAGTTTTTTATACGAGTCATTTCCAATCCGAATGTTGGTTAACTCTATTAATTTAATGACCAAAGCCATTACTTTTTCGTATGGAAGTCCAGTACGATTCAAATCTTTATCAACTTGTTTTCGTATTAAAGGCAGGGCATTAGCAAAACTACGCAGTTGATAAAATTTCGACTGATTTCTTATTTTATTCCATTGCGAATGATATCTGTATTGTTTCCTTCCTTTAGTATCAATACCAGTCGCCTGAAGATGTCCATTTTCATAAGGAGAAATCCATACCTTTTCCCATGCTGGCGGTATAACTAATTTATTAATTCTATCGAGTATTAATTTATCACGCAGTCTTTTTTTATTGTGATCAATAAAAATAAAACCGTCATTTTTTCTTTGACGGTAATATCCTGTATTGGTATTTATTGCATAACGCAAACCTATAGATTTTGCAGTAACTTTAGAATCTCTACCTATTTTTTCGAGTTTAGACTGTAAGCGTTCCATCCCAAATGAGTTAATTAAATCTGGTGTTTTTTCCTTTAATAGCTAAATCATTTAAAACCATTGCTGCACTCTTGTCTGTAAAAGCAGATAAGCCAGCAACATACACTCCTTTTTCACCTGTAATTGATTTTATTCCAAATACTGTAGCTTCATCACCAGGATCTGTTTCTCCTTCATAACGGTATATATGAACGATTTCGAAATCACTTGGATTATTTATAATTTTAGATTCCTGAATATTAAAATCTATAGTAAATCCTTTTTCGTTTAATTCTTCCAATGCTTTCGAAACTGTAGTATAATGATACATTTGCTTTCCCATGATTTTTAGTTTTATATTGAGATATAAAATTAATATCATGATTTCTTTTAATAATTATAGAATTACAAATAAGTGTTGTAAAATTATATGATATTTTCGTCGATTTGAAATAAATGTTTAAGATCATTTTTTATAAAAGGTGCAAAGTTTTAATCATATTCAAATTTACATAACAATAGCACAGAGTATAATTCTATGCTATTGTTGTGTTATTATACTTTATTTTGTTATCCTTTGAAGATCCAAATCTTGAAAATCGAAACTGAAATCTATATTTGGCGAAATACCTTTCATTTTAATACTTTGGGCTTTACCTTCTTCATCTAAACTGAACATTGCAAAAGCATCGCAGTTTAGATCTTGGTATTCCCATTTAATGGCAAAGGTGTTGGCTTTATAAAAACGTAATGGACCATTTAATTTTGGTGAACGAAGCGATTTAATCCACAACTGATTTTCTTTTATGAAAATTTCAACTTTACCAAACCATTTATCTTCATACATACCTATGTAATCTGCTGAATTGATTTTTGTTTTTTTAGCAGCCTCTACTGTTTGCCAAGTTTTTGCTACTAATGAATCTACACTACTGGTATTCGATTCCATATACTTGACGTACTCATTGATCCAACCATGATTATCCAGCCCTAAATAACTGTCGATAATAGTTTGTTGTACTGCACTAAATAATGCGCCGCCGCCACTATCTGTATTTGTTAAAATAACAACTCCAAGTTTTAGATCTGGAATCATGCAAACGCTTGTTAACATTCCAGGTAAGCCACCCGTGTGTGATGCTTGGAGATTTCCTTTTATGTCCTCTAAGAACCAACCCAAACCATAGCCAGCAAAGTGTTGGTTGTAACGTGGATTAGGATTTGCATCCGTTACAGTATGGATTGTCCACATTTCTTTTTGTCTTGCTTCGCTGAATAGTTGCTTGTCTGAATTGGCTCCGTACTTGCCTTTGTTTAGCTGGGCTATTATCCATTTACTCATATCATCCACATTAGATACAACACCACCTGCAGCACCATTAATCATGTCATGGAATGGAGTAATGGTTCTTATCGTTCCTTTTTCGGTTGTGTGTGGTGTAGCAACATTGCTTAGGTCTTTAATGTTATCTTGAGTTGAATAAGAATTAATCATTTGTAAAGGGTCAAGAATTCTTGATTGAATAAATTTTTCCCAAGTCATACCACTTACTCTTGCAATCAATTCACCTGCTATAATGTAGAGTTGGTTATCATAATCAAACTGAGTCCTGAAATTTGATGTAGGTTTAAAATGTTGGAAAATGGTCAGTTTATCCTTGATGGTAAAGTCTGTTCCATCAGGAAAATCCATTAGGTCACCAGCTCCTAAACCTAATCCGCTTCTGTGACATAATAAATCTTCTACCAAAAAATTCTCCGTTACATAGTCGTTGTACATTTTAAACTCAGGCAGGTATGTTGTTACTTTATCTTTCCAATTCAGTTTTCCTTCATCAATCAAAATAGATAAAGCAGCAGTTGTAAATGCTTTACTGTTAGATGCTATTTGAAAATTAGTATGTTCATCAACAGGGAGCTTTGTTGTTACCGATTTTACACCATATCCTTTTTCATGAATAATTTTCCCGTCTTTAACAACGAGTACAGCAACACCTGCTACTTTGAATTTTTCCATTGCATTTTGTACCAAAGAATCTATTTGTTTGGGAGCTAATTGGGCAAAAATATTAGTACTTAATAATGCTATGCTAAGCAGTAAAATTGGTTTGATTTTGTTCATACGTTTTTATGGTTTAAATAAGGTTTTAGCTAGTTGATGTTAGGCTTAATACTAATTAAGCTTAAAAAAAAGAGTTAGTTATATTGTAAATGTAAACAGATTTGTCGTACAAAAAAAGCTCTTCATGAAATCTGGGTAAATGACTTTACAATACAGTAGTTTTAAGTATAATTCTAAGTTATAATTGTGTAGAGATATCAGGGTTATCGGATTGTCTTTGCATTATAATTTTTTTGATTAATGAAACTTGCCCTAAATGATAGTAACTATGTTCAATAACACCTTCAATATTTCTCAAATAGCTTCCATATTTTTCATCAACAAAAGGTTGGTTTAGTATGTTGTTATTCATTTTTTCTACCTCATTTGCAAACATTTCAGCATTGCTTACAAATTCGTTTACTAAATTATTCCAATCTGTTTCGGATTTAATTTCAGGGAGGTCAAAGCTGTATTTATCTCTAATTTCTAGGTTCCCTCCTTTAAACACATGTATTAATCCTTTTAGATAATAGTTTATATGAAAAGTTAATAACGCAATTGTGTTTAAGTTCTCAACTTTTTCAATTGCCTGTTTCCAATCGATACTTACTATTTGCTCTTTAAAATTGGTATTTGCAATCCACTTCCCATTAAGTAAAACCTCCCGAAGCCGGTTTGCAATATCTATACTGTTTGTTATCATTTTCCAGAGTACTGTTTGTATTATGTTCGTTCAGTAAACGCTACTTTTTAATTGCATTTTTATAAACAATTCCGCCTTTCATTACAAAAGATACATCCTCTAGAATTGAAATGTTGTCTAATGGATTTCCTTCAACTGCAATGATGTCGGCATATTTGCCTTTAGTAATTGAGCCAATTTTTTCACTTTTGCCTATTAGATCTGCAGCATTTATAGTTGCCGATTGTATGGCTTGCATTGGAGTTTGACCATATTTTACCATCAAAGCAAACTGACGTGCATTTAGTCCATGTGGAAAAACACCAGCATCTGTTCCAAATGCTATTTTAATTCCTGCTTTTGTAGCATTTGTAAAACTAGTTGACATTTGCGGTGCAATCAATCTAGCTTTATTTAGAATTTTTTCAGGGTACCCTTTTTTAGCAAATTCCTGAATTACATAGTCAGCGACATAAATTGTGGGAACATAATAGGTTCCTTTTTGTTTCATTAGTTGCAAAGTTTCTGTATCCAGTATGCTTCCATGTTCTACAGAATTTACTCCGGCAAGAACTGCATTTTTTATACCCTCGGTGCCATGAGCGTGTGCAGCAACTTTTCTTCCCCACATATGGGCTTCATCAACGAGTGCTTTCATTTCTTCCAGAGAATATTGTGGTGCGCCCACACTCTCTTCTTCACTTAGTACACCTGCCGTAGCACAAACTTTAATTACATCAGCTCCCCATTTGATATTATTGCGAACTCGTTTTCTTATTTCATCTACACCATCTGCTACACCTGTAAAATCTGGATTTCCTTTCCAAGAAATATTTGGATTAAAACCAGATAAATCAGAATGCCCGCCTGTAGCTCCCAATGCAAATGTTGCTACAAACATTCTTGGACCTTCAACTGTTCCTTCATTTATTGCATTACGAAGTGCAATATCAATTAAATCTCCTGAACCCAAATCACGACAGCTTGTAAAACCTGCTTCGAGTGTGTGTTTTGCGTAAAGAGGTGCTCGAATTGCGTAATCGGCTGATGTTTTTCGAAAAATATCTCCATAATAATCATCGCTCGGTTCATTCGTCAAATGTGTGTGACAATCAATCAAACCGGGTAAAACGGTTGCATTGCTTAGATCAATAATTTCTGCTTCTGTTGGAATACTTATCGATGTACCAATAGCGACGATAGTATCATTTTGTATCAAAATAATTTGATTTTTTAGAACAGAGCCATTTACTACATCTATGAAACGTCCTGCTTTAATTGCTTTGACTTTGCTTTGAGCCTGTACAATAGTTGAAAATGAAAAACTTAGTAGTGCAAGAAAAAATAGTATTCTTTTCATAATAGATTGTTTTATGTGAAAATATTTTAAATGTTGCATAATACTCTGATAACTAAACATGTTGGGGATAAAACATGAGTATTCTTAGAGGAACGAATATAAGAATTTAAAATAGTAATCAGAAAATAGAATGCATAGTAAATATTTTAACTCAAAAAAAGTGACTTCAAAAACACCTTGATTTATTTATTAAAATAATCTGGTTTAAATAGTTTTTGACCAAATTTATCTGAAATTATAGCAATCTGCTCTTTAATCTCCGATTCGGAAATGTTTTTATTTTCCTTGGCAGATTCCATGAAATTAGCAACTTGAATAAAAAAATCATCTAAACCAGCAGGAACTACTGTGCATAATAATTTTGCAGGTTCTTTTGAAAGGTTTTTAAAGTGGTGAATAACACCTCCTTTTGGGATTAAGACCAAATCATCTTTTTTGGCTAAATAATGACTGACTTCTGATGTAAATTGAACTTCACCCTCTAAAACATAAAAAGTTTCTTCGAAGTCTGGATGTGCGTGCGGAACGGGACCTGCTCCGGGAGGTACAATCATTTCAATCATTGCAAAAGAACCATTGGTTTGTTTGCCCGAAACAATAATTCGGTATTCGCCACCTGCAATATTTAGTTTTTGTCCTTGATTTACACTTACGGTTACTATTGTATTGTTTTCTTTTTCCATTTTTTTATCTCACACGTTTAAAGAATATAGGACCAGTTCTTTTCTTATTGTCTATATAACTTCCTTCGAGTGTATTACCGTCTTCAGAGAGAGTAAGAGTATGAGTGCCTTGAGTTGCCCAGCCTTCAATAGGTAAGGTTACATCAACAGTATAGATGATTGTGTTTCCGGTTCTTTTTCCTGTACCGATTTCTACAAATTTATGTCCTTTCCATTCCAAATAATGTGAGAAAACAATTTCCCCATCTTTCTCAGAAATTATAGCAACAGCATTCTGAACTCCCGAATTGATATCTTCCCAAACACCATTTATATCTGTTTTTGCAACTACTGATTTTTCTTGGCTAAAGCTAAAATTTGAAAAGATTATCGTAAAAAGAAAGATTAGGGAAAGTTTGATTTTCATATGTTGATAATTATTGTTTTTTATATCTGATAATCGTTTGCAACGAGTATTTACTTGTTTTTAAGGACAAATTAAAGCGTTTGTAGTAGGCTTCGCTTATAATAAGCGATTATAAAATAGTAAATTTATCGATAATTATTTGCGGTGCAAATGCCATTAGTGGTTTTTTGTACTCCGCCCAGTAAAATAGGGCTTCCGAAGATAAAATAATGCCCTGATACGAGCTTCCGTCTGCCTGATGTATGCTTCCGTGTCCCTGTTGGAAGCTTCCGTCTGCCTGATGTATACTTCCGCCCCCTTGAAAAGATCTTCCACCTCCCAATTACAGTATTCGGATAAGTTGTTGTATACTTTGGATGAGGTCTTGCGAGATTTCCCTCTGGCTCGTTTGCAAGGAGTACCCATTTTATCTTTAATCTCAAATTATAGCGTTTGGAACGCGGTTCGCTTAATGATAAAGATTTTAAAACAGAATTTCATAGTTAATTATCAGCATTGCAAATGCTATCATTTGTGTTTTTAAGTTAAGAAGGTACTCGTCTGTAAACGAGCATCAGAGTATGTTTTTGGATGTGGTTTTTGTATTGAGTGCTCAGCATGTGTTGCGAAGTCGTAAGACTTCGATAAACCATAGTAATAAAGACTTCATAGAGCTGGAGTAGGGAGACTTTTACTGATTTACTGCTTTCAATAACTTAAAAAAAAACGCAAAGTCTAGTGACTTTGCGTTTTTAGTGTATTTTCGAGCAATCGGGCTAAGATTGTTAAGCTAATCTTTAATTCCTAAGAAATATAATCCTATAAAACTAGGATCACCTGAATGTACATTTGGGGTTAGAAATATTTGAGTACTTGAAGACCATCCTCTGTCTGGATATATAAAATCAAGATACCAAACACCAGTAGACACCCTTCTGACAGACCAAGTAATTCTATAAACAGGACTTCCAGGATCTATGGATTGACCAGATGCACTTCCAGCACTTTTCATCCAATAATATATCCCATCCCCATCAGAGTTAAAAGTAAATTTGTCAATTTGATCCTGTGATTGTGAACTTGAATCATGCCAAGTCATAGTCCAATTACCAACTACTGCTGCTTTGTATATAGCTAATGAATCAGTTGCAATCATCAATTTTGCATTATTTACTGTTTTTTCTTCAATAAACCCCTGCTTTCTTACTGTTATTTTATAGCTAAATGTTTCTTCTTCATTGCCAGACAAAGATTTAAACTTTATATAGGGGGATATTTCTCCTCCACGACCTATATATTTGACGTTAGGATTTGAAATATCTGAAATTTCAACATCCCAATAGGAAAGACCAATAGCTTCTTCATCGTTTACATAATCAGGAAATGATCCAAGAAATGGAAATAATTGCCAAGTCATATGAGTACTTTTAATTCGATCAAAGAAAAATATGGGCTCCTTGTTTAATAAAATATTATCCTTATAGTCAGGGCTTATAGTACGAAATTTTCCATTTAAATTTAAATCTGTATCCACGTCATCAGTAAAGACTGTTTGAATGTTCTTAAAAATTTCATCACTTAAAATCCATTTTTTATTTAACAAGAAACCTAAATTACCTCTTAAAAGTTGAATTTTAGGTCGAGCACCAGTAATTAATAGCTGTATTGCTGAAAGAAAACTATTCTCCATTCCCATAATTTCAGATGCTTTACCCAAATCTATATCAAGAAGGTAAGCATCCCAACTAACACTTTCTGCTATACACGTATAGTATGACTTATAGTCTGTTAGAGGACAAGTAGATTGAGAGGCTAGTTTTAAGGTGTTGGATGCATTTAATTTGGTAGTAGGATTATCCATAAAAGATTTAAAAAGATCTTTATTAGCTTGATAAAATAATACATTCTGCCTTTTATCTTTAGCCGTTAAAGAATTAAAGAGGCCTAATACTTCTTGTTTGAATAGATTTAAGCTTTCAATAGATGCTATTTCTTCAGGGGTAGTTGAATTCATTGCAGAAACTTGTGTGTCAAAATTTTTGAATATAGATGTTACCAACTGATCTGCATCAACTTCTAATGTTTTGGTAACATTAAATTTTATTTTTGATAATTCAAAATCCAAAAGTTGTTCGCCTGATTCAACTTCAGGTACAATAAAGGCAAGAGTAGTGTCAGATGTTTTAAACAATTCAACAGATACCTTCCCAAATTTAGCACTATATTTATCTGCAAGTATTAAATCGGTTTTTAGGTAAATGACTTCATAAGTTTGTACGTTTGTTTTTTCCGGAACCACATCTGAGTTATTGATGGGGGATTGTTGATCATCCTCATTTTTTGAACAACTGTATAAAGAAAAAAATATTGTATATAATAGAAAAGTAAAAAAAATAATAAAAGAGGTTGATTTTTTCATAATTGTATTTTTAAATTTAGGTTTTTCGAAATGAAGTGATTTAAACTTATTTCTAAATTAAAAAGCGTCAAAGAAATTTGTGTGGAAAAATATAATCATTTCAAAATCAACCCTTAATTATCGTGTACTTGACAAATATAAAATAAAAAGTGAAATTATTACCTTTTTTCTATTAGCAAACCGTGGTTTTTAGGCAACAGTTCCTTATGAGACAGTAAATGTTATTTACTATAAGCTAAATAAAAGAGTAGCTCCCAGTGAAATCCTAATTTAAAGAAATTGTATTGAGTTGGGAATGGGTTTATTATCATTACCAAAAATAGTAGTGTACTGCGGATGTTTTAAAGAAAAATTTGATAAGTATTTTAGAAAAAAATAAATCAAAATTAGATCTTTCAAATGTCAATTTTCAAGGTAGTCATTACTAGTAATAAGAGATGGAGAAGAAAGAGAATATGAAGGTAGAAAGAAACGTAAAACAACTTAAAATAAATTTAAAAAATATTATTCAAATTGTTTTTAGAAATTCTAAAAGATATAATTCTCTTGTTTCAGGTTTTTTAATATTTTAAATTTCATAGATTATTTCTTCTGTTCTTGAAAAATAATACAAACTTATATTTACGAAACAAACTTTCATTTATCTACTTACTAATGGTATATACTGAAAATTAATTTCGTTTCTTTTTAAAAAATATATTTTTTCTTGCCATTTTTAAAAATTTAATGTTGAATAATAGTCTTTTTAAATTTTGAAAAAAGAACAAATATTGCTGTAGTTTTTAAAACAAAATTTCTTAAAAATCCTGATGCTGTCGTAACCTTGACGGAAACGTCATCCTGTATTTCCGGGGTTCGAAATATAGATACAGTGAACAGCAGGATTTTCTACAAAAAAAAAGACCGAAAAATAATTTCAGTCGCTTTGGTATTGTGTGTAATTAAAATCTATCCTATGAAAGCTTTTAATTCTTCGTAGGTTTTGATACTTACTTTTTCTTTATTCACTACTTTTTCTATTTGTTGAGGTAATGGTAATGTTACTTCCAATGCAGGTTCTACAACATCTAAGAACTTGATTAGATATTACCATTTAGTAAAATTTGAATCTGGTCTTTTAAATGGTTTTGATAAAAAAGTATTCACTATTGCATTCAATAATTCAGAATTTGATGCAAATGTAAAATGGGTTTCGCCAGGCATAATACATAATTGTGCTTTTGGTATATTTTCAAAAATTTCGACCGAATGTTCATTTTTAATAATGTCCTCATCACCAGCTAATATTAAAACTTTTGCTTTTATTTTAGATAAATATTTTGTTGGAATATTTGGCTGGTCAGCGTTGAGTCCAATAAGTTGTTTTTGTAGATTCCAATCTTGTGAAGTGTCTTTCTCCTGAATTTTTGACTTAACCATTTTTCTCTCATTGATAAGAAATTTAACAGCCCAAGAGTTAACAGCTGTTGAGTCAGGCCTTAAATTCGCAGCAATTGCTACAATTTTCTTAATTTTTAATTTGCCTGAAATGCCCATTTTTAAACCAACAATTCCACCATCGCTATATCCAACAACGTTAAGAGAATCTAATTTTAAGTAATTAGCTAATCCTTCCCAATCACTAGTAATTTGGTCGAATGTCAAAGAATCTGTTTTCAATTCAGATTTTCCCTGTCCTCTACTATCTGCAATAATAACTCTGTATTTTGTTTTAAAATAATCTATCTGATTTCCCATTGTTTTAATATCACCGTTAACTCCGTGAATTAGCAACATGGG
The DNA here is from genome assembly GCF_002813295.1 of Flavobacterium sp. 5. Taxonomy (NCBI): domain Bacteria; kingdom Pseudomonadati; phylum Bacteroidota; class Flavobacteriia; order Flavobacteriales; family Flavobacteriaceae; genus Flavobacterium; species Flavobacterium sp. 5. Next base: position 71,818 of record NZ_PHUE01000001.1, on the reverse strand, counting down.
TTCGCCTTTCCCATATTCCTCATAGTAGATTTTGGCACCATTAATTTCAACATATTTTCCAATGGTTTTGTTGTCACCATATGAAGTATCAAATTTAAAGTTCATTTGAACCTGTGCATTTCCTATTCCACAAATTGATGAGGTTAAAAGCAGAATCAATAGTTTAATCGTTTTTTTCATAATGATTGGTTTTAAATATAGTTAATGTCATTTTTTTTTTAAATGTAATAAAATAATGAATTGATAGTAAGTTTTGTATTACTAAAATATTTCTCATGAAAGAACCCCTGATGGGAGCTATATCCTGTCTGACAGGGGGTCAAACACACAGATGCAGCTGATAATAGAATTTGCTTCAAAAAAAAACGACTGAAAATAATTTCAGTCGTTTTGGTATTGAGTATAATTAATAACTATCCGATGAAAGCTTTTAATTCTTCGTATGTTTTGATTTTGGTACTTACTTTTTCTTTGTTCATTACGCTTTCTATTTGTGTAGGTAATGGTAATGTTACTCCCAATGCAGGTTCTACAACATCCAAGAACTTGATAGGATGTGCTGTTTCTAGGAATACACCAATAGCGTTTGGAATGTTTAGTAATTCTTTTTTCAATCCCAAATAACCAACTGCTCCGTGTGGTTCTGCAATATAACCTCTTTCGTTAAAAATTGCTTTTAGTGCTACCAATGTTTCAGCATCGTTGAAGGTATATGAACTGAAATCTTTTTTGAATTGCTCCAAATCATTTTGATACATCTCCTGAATACGAACAAAATTACTTGGGTTTCCAACATCCATGGCATTCGAAATCGTTGCGATTGATGGTTTTGGATCGTAAATTCCGTTAGTAAGGAATCTAGGAACGGTATCATTTACATTGGTCGATGCTACGAAATGTTCGATTGGTAATCCTAGTTTTTTGGCGATGATACCAGCGCAAATATTTCCGAAGTTTCCGCTTGGGCAAGAGAAAACCAACGGTTTGTTTTGTGATTTCAAGGCTTTGTAAGCAAAGAAGAAATAAAACATTTGTGGTAACCAACGCGCAATATTGATAGAATTGGCAGAGGTTAAATGAACGTGCTCTAAATCTTTATCTAAAAATGCTTTTTTAACCATGTCCTGACAATCATCAAAAACGCCATCAACTTCAAGCGCTCTTATATTTTGTCCTAAAGTTGTTAGTTGTCTTTCTTGAATGTCGCTCACTTTTCCCGAAGGATAAAGAATAACCACATCAACACCTTTTACGCCAAGAAAACCACTGGCAACAGCTCCTCCTGTATCTCCAGAAGTCGCTACCAATACAGTGTTTTTGTTGTTTTTTTTATCTTTGTTGAAATATCCTAAACAACGAGACATAAAACGAGCTCCTACGTCTTTAAACGCCATTGTTGGACCATGAAATAATTCAAGAGAATAGATTCCGTTTTCTACTTCGACCAAAGGAAAATCAAAACACAAAGTTTCTGCAATGATTTCTTTTAAAATAGCTGTTGGGATTTTGTCGCCCACAAACTGTTGGATAGCTTCAAAAGCAATTTCTTCGTGCGATAAATTTTCAATTGTATCAAAAAAGCTTTGAGCTAGGGGAGTGATGCTTTCTGGGAAATACAAACCTTTATCGGTTGCTAGTCCTTGTATTACTGCTTCCTGAAAAGAAACGTTGGGTGCATTATGGTTTAAACTGTAATATTTCATTTTTTTAATCTTAGTTGTTAGTTATTTGTTGATAGCTGTTAGTTTATATATTGAATAACTAAGACCTATCAACTGTTGACTAATTAAATAATTTTCATTCCTTCGTCGTTTACTTTAGAAACGTGAATTTCGTAAGGCAAACCCATTTCTTCATAAACAGCGCTCATAGCTTTGGCAATTTTATCTGCATTTTCTTTTCCTTTGCTTAAAGCAAAAATAGAAGGACCAGAACCAGATATTCCTGAACCCAACGCTCCATTTTCGTAAGCGGTTTGTTTGATTAAATCAAAACCTGGAATCAGCATAGAACGAATAGGTTCGATGATTTCGTCATGTAACGAGCGTCCAATCAATTCGTAATCCTGAGTGTATAATCCCGCTACCAATCCGCCTACATTTCCCCATTGGGTAATGGCGCTTTTTAGAGAAACGGTTTGTTTTAATACCGAACGCGCATCCGATGTTTTTAACTCAATTTGAGGATGAACAACCGTAGCATATAATTCAGATGGGCTTGTAATTTTTATAATATCTAAAGGATTTGAACTTCTTACTAATGTAAAACCTCCCAAAAGGGCAGGAGCTACGTTGTCAGCATGTGCATTTCCACTGGCTAGTTTTTCGCCTTGCATAGCAAATTTTACTAATTCTTTTCTAGTGAAAGGGCGTCCTAATAATTCGTTGATTCCAAAAACAGCACCCGCTGAACTGGCAGCACTACTACCGATTCCACTTCCTGCTTTGATGTGTTTGTAGATTTCGATTTCAAAACCAAATTCAGTTTCCACTTCTTCTAACATCGCCAGAGCAGCAACTCCAGCTACATTGTTTTCAGTTTCTAATGGTAAATCAGCACCGACTATTTTTGTAATACGAACTCCTTTTACATCTGATTTACGTACAATCATTTCGTCACCAGCAGTGGCTAAACAAAGTCCGAGCACATCAAAACCACACGAAAGATTCGCAATTGTAGCTGGGCAAAATAGTTTTATTTCGTTCATTTTTTTTATTTTTTGGAGGTAGAGACGTTGCACTGCAACGTCTTCCCACGTTTATGGACCATGTGCTGTAACGTTTACCTACGTTTTACAGCGTCATTTCATTTTATTTGTTTAACGTAATCATGTTAGATGTTGAAAAATGTCTGATGTTAGACGTTGCAGTGCAACGTCTCTACCAGCGTATTTTTTAATTATTTCCTATTCTAATTACATCTGCAAATATTCCAGAAGCTGTAACCGCAGCTCCTGCACCAGCACCTTTTATCAATAATGGCTGATCAACATAACGATCTGTATAGAATAAAACGATATTGTCTTTTCCTTCCAGATTGTAAAACGGATGATCTTTTGGGATAAATTGCAATCCTACGCTTGCTTTTCCATTTTCAAATTGAGCCACAAATTTTAATCGGCTTTCTTTTTCATTTGCTTCTGCCAAAATAGATTCGAAGTGTTTTGCGTGTTCTTTTAATGAAGCGAAAAATGCTTCATTATTAGTAGTTCCCATACATGCTTTTGGAAGAAAAGATTGGTTCTCAATATCTTCAATTTCCATTTGGTATCCGCTCTCACGAATCAGAATAAGAATCTTTCTGGCTACGTCAATTCCGCTTAAATCTATTTTCGGATCTGGTTCTGTAAACCCTTGAACTCCAGCTTCTTTAACCACGTCATGAAAAGTATTATTTTCATCAAAATTATTGAAAATAAAGTTCAGACTTCCTGACAAAACGGCTTGAATTTTATGTACTTTATCACCAGAAGCGATTAGGTTTTTTACAGTATCGATAATTGGTAGTCCAGCTCCAACATTAGTTTCAAAAAGGAAAGGCGCATTGAATTGGCGTGATAAACCTTTTAGTTTTTTGTAATTATCATACGCTGATGAACACGCAATTTTGTTACAAGTAACTACTGCAACATTTTGTTTTAAATAGTGCTCGTATGTTTTAGATACTTCTTCATTGGCTGTAATATCAACAAAAATACTGTTACGTAAATTGAGTGCTTTAACCTTAGTAATAAATTCTTCTTTATTGGCAGTTTCTCCTTTTTCTAAAAGTGATTGCCATTCTTTTAAAGAAATTCCATCTTCGTCAAAATGCATTTTTCGAGAATTAGAAACGGCTATAACTCTTAGATTTATTTTTAGATTTTCTTTTAAGAATTTCTTTTGTTGGTGGATTTGCTCGATGAATTTTTCACCTACATTTCCAACTCCCATTACAAATAAGTTTAGCTGCTTAGTGTTCTCTTCAAAGAAGTTTTCGTGTAAAGTGTTTAGTGCTTTTTTAACGTCTCTTTCGTTAATAACCACAGAGATGTTTCTTTCAGAAGCACCTTGAGCAATGGCACGAATATTAACGTTGTTTTTTCCTAAAGTACTAAACATTCTACCGCTTAAACCTTGATGATTTTTCATGTTTTCACCAACCAAAGCAATAATACAAAGGTTTTGTTCAACAATACAAGGATCAATTTTGTTTTGAGCAATTTCTATTTGGAACGCTTTATTGATAGCAATTTCAGCAGTTTCAGCATCCGAATTCAAAATACCAATACAAATAGAGTGTTCTGATGAAGCTTGAGTAATAAAAATTACATTAATGCTTTCATTAGACAATACTTCAAAAAGACGTTTAGAAGAACCAGCTACGCCAATCATTCCTGAACCTTCAAGAGTTATCAAAGTAATATTATCGATATGAGTAATTCCTTTTACTGGATTTGTATGTTGAGTAATAGAATTTGAAATCAAAGTTCCTTCGGCTTGTGGTTCGAAAGTATTTTTGATTATAATTGGAATGCTTTTTCTTAATACAGGCTGAATCGTTGGCGGATACAATACTTTGGCACCAAAATGTGACAATTCCATAGCTTCTTGATACGAAATTGTAGCAATAGGCTGAGCTTGTTTTACAATTTTTGGATTTGCTGTAAACATTCCATTTACATCTGTCCAAATTTCCAATTCGTTTGCATTTATAGCTCCAGCAATTATAGCAGCAGTATAATCAGAACCTCCACGGCCTAAAGTCGTATTGATTCCATCGATTGACATAGAAATAAAACCAGGCATTACAGTTACTTGAGCACTTTCTGAATTGAAATACTCAGCGATAAGTGGATTAGTAACATCAAAGTTTACAGCAGCTTTGCCGTATTGATTATTTGTTTTAATTAATTCACGGCTGTCTTTGTATTTACTTTCTTTTAACTTTTGTTTTAAAGCTTCAGCTATAATGTATGAAGATAATAATTCACCAAAACTTAGAATAGTATCTAAAGTTCTTGGAGATAATTCACCTAATAAGAAACAGCCATCAAGCAGTGTTTCTAAGTGATTAATAATTCTTTTAATATGACTTAATAAACCACTTTGTTCGCTAACAGGAATAAGTTGTTTAAGTGCTTCTAAATGTTTTTTCTCAATTTCGGTAACAATTTCTTTGAAACTCTCATCATTGGATGCAGCTTTTGAAGCAGCTAAATGCAATAAATCGGTTACTTTGCTTAAAGCGGATACAACAACAACAAGTTTTTCGGCTTGTGCTTTATTAAGGACTATGTCTAAAACTAATTTTATGTTTTCTGCATTGGCTACCGAAGTACCGCCAAATTTTAATACTCTCATAAGAAGTTTGTATTTGTTTTATGTAAATTTGAATCGCTTTTTAAATTGTTACTATCTGAAAATCAGCGATTTTTATGTTTTTATTTTGATTGCAAAATGGTTTCTATACACCCATGACTTTCTTTCTTTAAAGAAAAAAGTATAACAACTGGATTATATGTAAAATGTATACCCCTAAGGGGTAGTAGTTGTAGTAGATGTAGTTGTAACAGCAAGAGCAACCCAAATTTGAGTTGTTATCGAAGGATGATATGTGCTGTTAAATTTCTTCATTTTGATTTTTCAAAAGTACTGTTTTTTATGAAAAAATAAAGCTTTATGGTTCGTTTTTGCGAATAGTTTAATAATTTAATTTTAATATAGAGTCAAATTTAATATTGCGTAATTTATTTCTTTATTTATTGAGATAATCTTTGTTTTGATTTAATCTGAAGAATCGTTTTTATGATCGTCTAAGATAAAAGAAAGGGTTTTTTTGCTCGTAAAATGATTAGATTATTGTCTTTTTTTTGAAAATAAAATGATTTTATAAGTGAAGAAGGAACCGTAAAGCCTTGTAAACTTTAGTTTAATTGGGTTTTTAAATTATTGTTAAAAAACATTGCTTTTTAACGTTGATTTGTTGAATTTTGACACTTAAAATCAAATGAAATGGAGAATACACATTATATAAACACCGATTTGCTTTCCTTCGAAGTATTGCAGGAAATTATTTCTCATCATAAATTAGTTGCTCTTTCGGAGAATGCAAAAACTAATATTTTAAAGTGTAGAAAATACTTAGATGCTAAAATGGCTTCTCACTCGGAACCAATTTATGGAATTAATACAGGTTTTGGTTCTCTTTGTAATGTAAAAATTTCAAATGAGAATTTATCAAAGCTTCAGGAAAACCTTGTGAAGTCACACTCTTGTGGTACTGGTGAAGAGGTTCCGAATGAGATTGTAAAATTAATGTTGTTGCTTAAGATTCAGTCACTAAGTTACGGTCATTCTGGAATTCAATTACAAACTGTGCAGCGATTGGTTGATTTTTACAATAATGATATTTTGCCAATAATTTATACGCAAGGATCACTTGGTGCTTCTGGCGATTTAGCTCCTTTGGCTCATTTGTCATTGCCACTTTTAGGAGAAGGAGAAGTTTGGTTTGAAGGTAAAAAAGTAAATTCGAGTGTAGTTTTGAAACATTTTGGTTGGGAGCCAATAGTTTTACAATCCAAAGAAGGTTTGGCATTGTTAAACGGAACTCAGTTTATGAGTGCTTACGGTGCACATATTGTATTGAAAGCGAATAAATTTTCTTTTTTAGCAGATTTAATCGGAACTATTTCTTTAGAAGGTTTTGATGGTAGAATAGAGCCTTTTAATGAGTTGATTCATTATATTAGACCTCATAATGGTCAAATTGCAACAGCAAAACGAGTAAAAGAATTTCTTGAGGGTAGTCAAATCATCGAGCAGGCAAAAACTCATGTTCAAGATCCATATTCTTTCCGTTGTATTCCACAAGTACACGGTGCTTCAAAAGATGCTTTTGATTATGTCAAAAAAGTATTCAAAACCGAAATTAATTCGGTTACCGATAATCCTAATATATTCATAGAAAGCGACCAGATTATTTCTGGAGGAAATTTTCATGGACAACCTTTGGCTTTGGCTTTAGATTTTATGGCAATTGCTTTAGCCGAATTAGGAAGTATTTCTGAGCGCAGGACGTATCAATTAATTTCAGGTTTACGAAATCTTCCAGCTTTTTTGGTTGATAATCCCGGATTGAATTCTGGTTTTATGATTCCTCAATATACAGCTGCAAGTATTGCCAGTCAAAACAAGCAGTTGGCAACTCCATCAAGTGTAGATAGTATTGTTTCAAGTAACGGACAGGAAGATCACGTGAGTATGGGAGCAAATGGTGCTACAAAATGTTTGCGTGTAATGGATAATTTGGAACGTATTTTGGCTATTGAATTGATGAATGCATCACAAGCAATCGAATATAGAAGACCTTTACAGTCTAGTGATTTTATAGAAATGTTTTTAAAATCTTACAGAGAAGAAGTTCCTTTAGTAAAAGAAGATAGAATTTTACATTATGACATTGAGAAAACAGTGGCTTTCCTTAATAGTTTTCAAATTGAAGATGATTTGTTAACATTGGCTTAACATTGACTTAAAATAATGAAGTAATTTTGCACTACATAAAAACATAAACAAATGTCATTAAATTCTATTTTTCAATTTTTAGTACCGAAAGACAAAAAATTCTTTCCTCTTTTCGAAGAAGCGTCAAGTAATTTAATTGAATTAGCTTCAAATTTGCACGAAGCAGTAAATCTTCCTTTAAAAGAAAGAGAAGTTCTTTTTATCAAAATAGATGAATTAGAACAAAAAGGGGAGGACATTACCCGTCAGACTAATTTAGAATTGAGCAAAAACTTTATTACTCCTTTTGATAGAGAGGATATTTATTCTTTGATTACTTCAATTGATTATGTAGCTGATTATCTTCATGGAGCTGCTTCAAGAATGCGTTTGTATCAAGTGGATAAAATCACAAAATCAATTCGTAAAATGACAGAAATCAATCTGGAAGCCTGTCAAAATATTGATGTTGCTGTAAAAGAGTTAAAAAACTTAAGCAACATGAAAACGATTACCAACGCTTGTGCAAAAATCAATAAGTTGGAAAATAAATCGGATATGGTTTATAATAAAGCTGTTTTTGAAATTTTCGAAAACGAAACAGATGCCAAAAATATCATTAAATATAAAGAAGTATTGTCAGTTTTAGAATCTGCTACTGATAAATGCAAGAGTGTTGCTAGTGTTTTAGAATCTATCACAGTAAAACATTCTTAATTTAATCTATTCATTCTGAAGATATTGATATGACTTTACTATTAATTATTATAGTTCTAGCATTAATTTTTGATTACATCAATGGTTTCCATGATGCTGCAAATGCTATTGCTACTGTTGTTGCAACCAAGGTTTTATCCCCTTTTCAAGCGGTACTTTGGGCAGCTTTTTTTAACTTTTTGGCCTATTGGGTTTTTGGTTTAGGTGTAGCAAATACCGTTGCAAAGACAGCTGATTCAAGCCAAATAGATTTAGTTGTAATTCTTGCGGGTGTTATTGCTGCTATTATTTGGAATTTAATCACTTGGTGGCAAGGAATTCCTTCCAGTTCCTCACATACTTTAATTGGAGGTTTTGCAGGAGCAGCAGTTGCTCATGCAATTACAATGCACGGGTTTTCAGATTATACTTTAATAGAAGATGGAGTGCAACATACGAGACATTGGTATGATATTGTAAGTTGGTACAAAGATGGAAAAGATGGTGGTATGCCTTCTGGAGTTGTAATTATCATTGCTTTTATAGTTCTTGCCCCTTTATTAGGAGCCTTAATGTCGTATTTAATTTCTATCTGGTTATTAAATGCTTCTAGAAAAAGTATCCTTCCTAAGTTGTTTACAATCGCATTGATGATACTATCAGTTTGGTTTGTTTATAATCAAATGGTTCCATTTGAAAAAATCGAAAAACCTCGTTTTGATTCTCATTTTTGGAGTATTGTATTTGAATCACATAATATTAAATGGTTTTTAGTAGCTTTTATAATATTATCTATTTCAACATTCGCTTTATTTTTTAGTAGTTTAAATTTGCATAAAGCTGATGCAGTTTTGAAAAAAATGCAATTGTTATCTTCTGCTGCATTTAGTTTAGGCCACGGTGGAAACGATTCTCAAAAAGTTATGGGAATTATCGCAGCAGCTGTTGCGGTATATATTAAAACCAGTGGTGTAGATATTATGCATCTTCCTGAGTGGTTGCAAGTAGTGCTTCCAGATGATGATAAAGGAATAAAAGGAGTAATGCCAGAATGGATTCCTTTAGCTTGTTATACTGCCATTGCGGTTGGAACATTAAGTGGTGGTTGGAAAATTGTAAAAACAATGGGTTCTAAAATCACTAAAGTGACTTCTTTTGAAGGAGTAGCAGCCGAAACAGCAGGAGCCTTAACGCTTTATTTTACAGAACATTTTAAAGTGCCGGTAAGTACAACACATACTATTACAGGTTCTATAATTGGAGTTGGATTAACGAAACGTGTTTCAGCTGTTCGTTGGGGGGTAACTGTAAGTTTACTTTGGGCTTGGGTTTTAACAATTCCAGTTTCAGCATTACTAGCTTCATTAGTATATTGGTTCCTACATATATTTTTATAGAATAATACATAAAAAAAAACCATTCGGATTACGAATGGTTTTTTTTTTTATGTCATAAAATTTGCGATGCTTTTTTTGGAGCAGAAAATATTCGATAATAATCAGTATTTCTCCCGCTGTCCACTGTATCTTTTTATCCCGATAAAAATCGAAATAAAAAGGATGTCGCTTCCATCGGGGCTAAATTAGAAGATTGGAGTTTTTGTCAACTTATTTAAGAAAGGATTTAAGCTTTTTTAGTGTTAATCCGTATTTCGGTAGTTGATGAAACTTAATTTATAATGTTTAATAACTCTGAATATACTTAATGTAGTTAACTCCTTAATCTAATTCCCTTGAATTAAGTTTTTATGATTCTTTCTTCGTTTGTAATGAGTTTGTTTTAAAACTTTGTCACCACTAATGATGCTTATGTTTCCATCAATTTCAAGCATGGCTATTTTTACATCTTTAAAAAATTCTACACCATGTTCTCTCATTGCTTCTTTTAGTTCATCCGAAGTTATGTTTAACTTGCCTAACGTTTTGAAATCTAAAGTCCCGTTGTGAATTAGAATCTCAGGTTTTTCAAGCATGAAATCACTGAATTTTTTAGAGTTGAACAAGAGCTTTTTGATAACAAAGTTAATTGCAAAAAGAATTGTTGCTGCTGCCAAACCGCCCCACAATGTTGTGTTATTTCCTACCATTGCATTCTGCACAGAATTGCTGATAAGAAGAATCAGAATCACATCGGCCGTATTGAGCTGTGATAATTCTTTCTTGCCAAAAACACGCAATGCAATAACCATGAACAGATACACTGCTGTACTTCGAATGATGATATCTAGGTATGGATTCATTTAGTTCTTGGTTGTCAGTTGGCTGTTTTTAGTTGTTAGAGGATAGATTAGAAAACGGTCAACTAATAACTAAAAACAATCAACTAAAAATTATTTAATTTTAAAATTCTTCTCAATAGCTTTAATCATTTCTCCGGCAATATCTTTGTTAGTGGCGCCTTCTATTCCTTCTAATCCTGGTGAAGAGTTTACTTCGAGTAATAACGGTCCTTTTGAGGAACGAATAATATCAACTCCAGCAACTTTTAAGTCCATAGCTTTTGCAGCTTTTATGGCAATCTTTTTTTCCTCAGCTGTAACTTTAATTACTGATGCAGTTCCTCCCAAATGAATGTTAGCTCTAAATTCACCAGGCATTGCTTCTCGTTGAATAGCAGCAACAACTTTCCCGTCAATTACAAAACAACGAATGTCTTTTCCATTGGCTTCTTTGATGAATTCCTGGACTAATATATTAGCATTTAGGCTTTTGAAAGCGTTAATTACACTTTCTGCGGCTTTCTTAGTTTCTGCCAATACAACTCCTTTTCCTTGAGTTCCTTCTAATAATTTTACGATAAGAGGCGAACCACCCACCATTTTGATTAAATTATCTGTATCTAATGGGGAATTAGCAAATCCAGTAGTTGGAATGTCAACACCGTGATTCAGTAATAATTGCAAAGAATATAATTTATCTCTGGATTGTGTGATTGCTGTAGATGAGTTTAAACAATACACTTTTAATGCTTCAAATTGTCGCGTCAAAGCACAGCCATAAAAGGTGATACTAGGGCGAATTCTAGGGATAATAGCATCAAATTGATTTAATATTTTTCCACCACGATAATGAATTTCAGGAGTTTTAGCATCAAGCTTCATGTAACATTCTTTGATGTTCAAGAAATGCATTTCATGACCTCGCATTTCGCCAGCTTCCATGATTCTTTTGTTACTGTATAATTCAGGATTACTAGCCAAAAGCCCAATTCTTAAACCAGAGCTGGCTTTTTCTGAATTTACATATAATTCTTTTAGGCTTTCAGGTGTTGGTTGTCCTAGAAGGTATTTTTGTTCAGGATCAACAAGTATTCTTCCGCTCATGGCTTCTCTTCCCAAAAGCATTCTGAAACCCATTGAGTCTCTATTGGTAAGTGTCATTTCAATTGGCCATTTTGTATCACCAATAGATATGCTGGTTTGAATCACATAACGATGTTCTCTAAATCCGCTGGAGCTTTTTACAATACGTTTTCCGACTAAAGGAGCTTCGCAATGAATAACTGTTTTTATATTGTTTTGGATAGGATTGATGTCAAACTTTACCCAATTGGCATCGTTTTTTATAAATGGCGCAATATTGATAGCATGCAAAGCAGATGTTTTGGCACCAGAATCGACACGAGCTTTAATTGTTGGGATTCCTAATTCTGGAAATGAGCACCATTCTTCGCTACCCAGTATGACTTTATTTTGTACCATAAATTAATTTTGGATGATCTTTTATATTTATATCAAATGTAAATATTTGTTTTTAAAAAATACGATAATATCCTATAAAGAATAAACCCGTTATGTTATTAAAACGTAACGGGTTTGTTATAGATGTGTTTGTTTAAATTATTGATTAGTAGGTTCTTCTGCTTTGTGAACTTTTATAGTTAATTCTTGAGAACCTTCTTCAATATCCATGAAAATTTCGTCACCAGAAGTGATTTTTGAAGTGATAATTTCTTCTGCTAAAGCATCTTCAATATACTTCTGAATCGCTCTTTTTAATGGTCTTGCACCAAATTGTTTATCGAATCCTTTATCAGCAATAAATGCTTTGGCTTCATCAGACAATTTCAATTGATACCCTAATTCATTAACACGAGTGTATAATTTTTTTAGTTCAATTTCGATAATCAAATTGATATCTTCTTTTTCTAAAGTGTTAAATACAATTACATCATCAATTCTATTTAAAAATTCAGGAGCAAAAGTTTTCTTTAAAGCATTTTCAATGATACTTTTAGAATTGTCATCAGCTTGAGCAACTTTGGCAGCAGTACCGAATCCAACACCTTGACCAAAATCTTTCAATTGACGTGCTCCTACATTAGAAGTCATAATAATAATGGTGTTCTTGAAATCAATTTTACGACCTAAGCTATCAGTTAAATAGCCATCATCAAGCACTTGAAGCATCATGTTGAAAACATCTGGATGCGCTTTTTCAATTTCATCTAGCAATACAACACAATATGGTTTTCTACGAACTTTTTCGGTTAATTGTCCACCTTCTTCGTATCCTACGTATCCCGGAGGCGCTCCAACTAATCTTGAAATCGCAAATTTCTCCATGTATTCACTCATGTCAATTCGAACCAATGCATCTTCAGAATCAAATAATTCTTTAGCAAGAACTTTAGCTAATTGCGTTTTACCAACACCAGTTTGACCTAGGAAAATAAAGGATCCAATTGGTTTGTTAGGATCTTTTAATCCAGCACGATTTCTTTGAATAGATCTCGCGATTTTTAAAACAGCTTCATTTTGTCCAATTACTTTGTCTTGAATCAACTGAGGTAATTTAGCTAATTTATTGCTCTCTGTTTGGGCAATTCTATTTACTGGAATACCAGTCATCATAGATACAACATCAGCTACATTATCTTCGGTAACTACTATTCTGTTACTTTTAGAATCTTCTTCCCATTGCTCTTGTGCTATGGCTAAATCTTTTTCTATTTTTTTCTCATCGTCACGAAGTTTGGCTGCTTCTTCATATTTTTGTTTTTTAACAACCAAGTTTTTTAATTCGCGAACTTCTTCTAGTTGGCGCTCCAAATCCAAAATTTGTTTCGGAACGTCAATGTTAGTGATGTGAACTCGAGATCCAGCTTCATCCAATGCATCAATAGCTTTGTCTGGCAAGAAACGTTCAGACATGTATCGGTTGGTTAATTTAACACAAGCTTCAATAGCTTCATCAGTGTAAATTACATTATGATGGTCTTCATATTTGTTTTTAATATTGTTCAAAATTGCAATTGTTTCCTCAACAGAAGTTGGTTCAACAATTACTTTTTGAAAACGTCTTTCTAATGCACCATCTTTCTCGATATATTGTCTGTACTCATCCAAAGTTGTAGCTCCAATACATTGAATCTCACCTCTTGATAAAGCAGGTTTGAACATATTTGAGGCATCAAGTGAGCCAGTGGCTCCACCAGCGCCAACAATGGTGTGAATTTCATCTATGAAAAGAATGATATCATCATTTTTCTCTAACTCATTCATAACTGCTTTCATACGTTCTTCAAACTGACCTCTGTATTTTGTACCAGCAACTAAGCTAGCTAAATCGAGAGTTACAACACGTTTGTTGAATAATATACGAGAAACTTTCTTTTGAATAATACGCAAAGCCAATCCTTCAGCAATAGCAGACTTACCTACACCAGGTTCTCCTATTAATAAGGGGTTGTTTTTTTTGCGACGACTCAAAATTTGAGAAACACGTTCTATTTCTTTTTCACGCCCAACAACAGGATCTAGTTTTCCTTCTTCTGCCATTTCTGTTAAATCTCTCCCAAAGTTGTCAAGAACCGGAGTTTTAGATTTTTTATTTGATTTATTGGCGGGATTATTGAAACCACCTTCTTTGAGACTGTCATCTTGTCCTGAATCATCATTATATGATTCGTTTTTTGGCAAGTTTTCTAAAAATTCTTCTTCGTTTGGAGTCATATTGATGTATTGTTCTTTAGCTATATCATAATCTATTTTAAGTTTATTCAATAACTTGGTTGTAGGATCATTTTCGTTTCTTAAGATACACAACAGCAGATGTGCTGTGCTAATAGATGAGCTTTGGAAAACTTTGGCTTCCAAAAAAGTTGTTTTCAAAGCTCGTTCAGCTTGACGCGTCAGATGTAAATTTTTCTTTTCTACACTGACATCAATGCTAGGGCTCGCTGGGCTTAGGATCTCAACCTTTCGTCTTAAATGATCAAGATCAATAGAGAGGTTATTCAGGATGTGAATAGCTTTACCATTACCATCCCTCAGAATGCCAAGCATCAAATGTTCAGTACCTATAAAGTCATGTCCAAGACGCAATGCCTCTTCCTTGCTATAAGTAATAACGTCTTTTACTCTAGGTGAAAAATTATCATCCATAATATTTAAATATTGTTAATGTAAATTTAGTAAACATGAAGTTTAAAAGCAAAAATCATACCTTATAAATCTATTAATGCTAATTGACAAAAAAAATGAAGATTATAGACTTAAAAGTAACTTAATTTATTAACTAATTGACAATAAAATTTTGTTAATAAATCAGATAAATTTATGTATATATTATGATTGAAAAAATATTGAGAAAGCTTATATTAGCGGGATTTTTTAATACAAAATAATTTTAATTTAAGAATATATTTATGTCTGAAGGAGAAAAGTTAATTCCTATTAACATTGAAGATGAAATGAAATCAGCTTACATCGATTATTCGATGTCGGTAATTGTCTCAAGAGCGCTTCCTGATGTAAGAGATGGTTTGAAGCCAGTGCATCGAAGAGTACTTTACGGAATGTATGATTTAGGAGTAACTTCAAGATCTGCCCACAAAAAATCTGCAAGAATAGTCGGGGAAGTTTTAGGAAAGTATCACCCACATGGAGATACCTCGGTTTATGATGCAATGGTGCGTATGGCTCAAGAATGGAGTATGCGTTATTTATTAGTTGATGGACAAGGTAACTTTGGATCTGTAGATGGTGATAGTCCGGCGGCAATGCGTTATACTGAGGCCAGAATGAGAAAGATTTCGGAAGAAATTATGGCCGATATCGAAAAAGAAACAGTTGATTTTCAATTAAATTTTGACGATACTTTATATGAACCAAAAGTAATGCCAACCAGAGTTCCTACTTTGTTAATCAATGGAGCAACGGGAATTGCTGTAGGGATGGCTACTAATATGCCTCCACATAATTTAACAGAGGTTATCAATGGTACATTAGCGTATCTTGAAAATAATGATATTGAAATTGATGAATTGATGAATCATATTAAAGCTCCAGATTTTCCTACTGGTGGTATAATATATGGTTATGAAGGTGTTCGTGAAGCTTTTAAAACGGGTAGAGGGCGTATTGTTATGCGTGCCAAAGTTGGTTTTGAGGAAGTAGACGGAAGAGAATCTATAATTGTTACCGAAATTCCATACCAAGTTAATAAAGCTGATATGATCAAACGTACGGCTGATTTGGTTAATGAGAAAAAAATAGATGGTATTGCTAATATTCGAGACGAATCGGATAGAAATGGTATGCGTATTGTTTATATTTTAAAACGTGATGCAACGCCAAATGTGGTTTTGAATACCTTATATAAATATACACAATTACAATCTTCATTCAGTGTAAACAACATTGCATTGGTAAAAGGTCGCCCACAAATGTTGAATCTAAAAGATATGATTCATTATTTTATAGAGCACCGTCATGATGTTGTAGTTCGTAGAACGCAATTTGAATTACGTAAAGCTGAAGAAAGAGCGCATATTTTAGAAGGTTTAATCATTGCTTCAGATAATATTGATGAAGTTATTGCGTTAATTAGGGGGTCTAAAAACACTGAGGAAGCTCGTGAGAAATTAATCGAAAGATTTAAGTTGTCAGATATTCAAGCCAGAGCTATTGTAGAGATGCGTTTGCGTCAGTTAACAGGTCTGGAACAAGATAAGTTAAGAGCTGAATTTGAAGAATTAATGAAATTAATCGAGTATTTAAAGGCTTTATTAGCAGATGTTAATTTAAGAACAGCATTAATTAAAGAAGAGCTTGAAGAGATTCGTGAGAAATATGGTGATGAGCGTCGTTCTCAAATTGAGTATTCAGGTGGAGATGTTAGTATTGAAGATTTAATTGCTGATGAAAATGTAGTAATTACTATTTCTCATGCAGGTTATATCAAACGTACAAACCTTACAGAATACAAAACTCAAAATAGGGGAGGAGTTGGTCAAAAAAGTGCTGGAACAAGAGATCAAGATTTCTTAGAACACATGTTTGTTGCTACTAATCACCAATATATGATGTTCTTTACTCAGAAAGGAAAATGTTTCTGGATGCGTGTTTATGAAATTCCAGAAGGAAGTAAAACGGCAAAAGGTAGAGCGATTCAAAACTTGGTTAATATTGAAAGTGATGATAAAGTAAAAGCCTTCATTTGTACTCAAGATTTAAAGGATAAAGAATATATCAATAGTCATAATCTTGTAATGGTAACTAAAAAAGGACAGGTTAAGAAAACGTCTTTAGAGAAATATTCTAAGCCTAGGGTAAATGGTGTTGCTGCAATTACTATTAAGGAAGGTGATGAGTTATTAGAAGCGAAATTAACTAACGGAGAAAGTCAGATTATTTTGGCTGTTAAATCTGGAAAATTAGTTCGTTTTGAAGAAACTAAAACGCGTCCGATGGGAAGAACAGCTTCTGGAGTTCGTGGAATTTCATTAAAAGACGATACCGATGAAGTAATTGGTATGGTTACTGTTGATAAAGATAATGTTGCTGATTCTCAAATATTGGTTGTTACTGAAAACGGATATGGTAAACGTACTAAATTAGTTGATGATGATGGAGAAGATGTTTATAGAATTACAAACCGTGGAGGAAAAGGAGTAAAGACTCTTAATATTACCGAAAAAACGGGGAAATTAATTTCGATTAATGCAGTAACAGATGCTGATGATTTAATGATTATTAATAAATCAGGATTGACAATTAGAATGGCAATTGAAGATTTGCGTGTCATGGGTCGTGCTACTCAAGGAGTTAGATTGATTAACTTGAAAGGAAAAGATTCTATCGCAGCGGTTACAAAAGTCATGAAAGATGATGTTGCTGAAGTTGTTGTTGATGAAGATGGTAATGTTATCGAATCAGTGATAGAGAGAGTGAAGCCTGATCTAGAAGTTCTGGAAGATGAAGGTGTCGTTGAAGATGAAGAAGAAGATGATTCCGAGGAGGAAGTAGAGGAAGATGATTCGGATGAGGATGATGCTGATGATGAAGCATAATTAAATAAGTAAATATAAAATAGATTAATATGAAAAGTAGATATGTAATAATTGCGTCAGCATTATTTTTATCAGTAACGAGTTTTGCTCAAAAAAATGAAATAAAAGCTGCTGAAAAAGCACTAAAAGATGGGAAATCGGATGAAGCGATAACTATTTTAACAGCAGCTGAATATTTAACCGCTAATGCACCTGATGCAGAAAAGGCACAGTTCTTATTTGTAAAAGGAAATGCATATTTAGATTTATCTAATAAAAAAGTAGATGCTGATAAGAATTTGATTTTGGCTGCAAAGGCTTATCAAGATTTAATTGCAGCTGAAAAAGTTACAGGTAAATCAAAATATTCTGCACAAGCTGCAACTTCAATTGCAGAAATTAGAGGAAAATTGATTAACGGAGCTATTGATGATACAAAAGTTGACAAAAATGCACAGGGAGCGGAGAAACTTTATCAAGCTTATTTGTTAGAGAAAAAAGATACTATAAATCTTTATTATGCAGCTTCGACTTATGTCAATGCAAAAGATTATGATAGTGCTTTGAAACTTTATAAAGAGTTGAAAGATTTGAATTATTCTGGAAAAGCAACTTATTATTATGCAGTTAATAAAGTGAATAGCCAAGAAGATTTTTTTACTACAGCTGTTGATAGAGATCGATTGGTTAAAATGGGAACTCATGAAAAGCCAAGAACTGAAAATGTGCCTTCTAAAAGAGGAGAGATTTACAAAAATGTGGCATTAATTTATGTTCAGCAAGGGAAAGTGGATGAAGCAAAAAAAGCAGTTTCAGATGCTAGAAAAGCAAATCCTGAAGATACTTCTTTGATATTGACAGAAGCTAATTTGTATCTTGAAACTAAAGATATGGATACATATAAAAAATTAATTTCTGAAGCGTTAACGAAAAATCCTAATGATGTAGATTTGATTTTTAACTTAGGTGTTATAAGTGCTCAAGCAAAAAATAATGCTGAAGCTGAAAAATTCTATGCTAAAGTTATGGAATTGAATCCAAAGTATACCAATGCTTATATTAATATGGCGGCCCTGAAGTTAGAGGATGAAAAAAACATCATTGAAGCTATGAATAAATTGGGTACGTCTGCAGATGATATGAAAAAATATAACACTTTGAAAAAGAAAAGAGAGGACTTGTTTAGAAGTACTATTCCTTACTTGGTAAAAGCAGTTGAATTAGATCCTAAAAATCAAGACGTTTCAAAGACATTATTGAATGTATATAGTGCTCTTGAAATGACTGCAGAATATAAAGCATTGAAGGCTAAAATGTAGTTTTTTATAAAAGTATAAAGAAATCCTGCCTGAGATAATCAGAGCAGGATTTTTTTTTATAGTGCTTTAAGGGTTGCTATATTTTTTTTGATGTTTTGAAATATAACCTTTATTAGAAGTGATGTTTTTTGTAGGGGCCTGTTTTCTAGAACAACTATTAGTAATAGGTTAATATTTGTTAAAATTATCATAATAAATATTTTTCTATCTAGTTTACGCAAACGTTGTATTTTAATTAAAAAATTGTTCCAAATTTATTTGTGTTGTCAATTTTTAATTTTATTTTAGATGCAAATTAAAAGTTTAATAAAAAAAAGGTAATAAAAAAAGTACCGTAAGCTAAATATTGTTAAAAAAATACATATTTGTGAATGTTGCTAAAATTAAATAAATTGAATAATGTTTAACCATTAATTATAAAATATGATATAAAACTACACTTCTAATAGGTTCATTTTTAAGAACCAAATTTCTAAGATTTCATGATTTTTTTTTTTTACTTATTGTTATATGTAAATTAAAATGACCAGTTTGAAATTCTTGTACAAATCAAAACCCTAATAACTAGTTCTAATAACTAAACTTAACCTCATGAAAAGAAAATTTGTAATACTATCAATAGTGTTATTGATAAATGTTGGAATGAATGCCCAAAAAGCACAAATTAAAGAAGCTCAAACTGTTTTTTCGAGCGGTAAATCTCAAGATGCTTTGGGTATTTTGAAAAAAACGGAATATCTTATTGTTAATGCAAATGATGAAGATAAATCTGATTTTTATTTTTTAAAAGGAAATGCTTTAAAAGATTTAGCATCGAAAAATGTTGACGCTGCTAATAATTTTTCTTTGGCATCTGAAGCTTATCAAGAATTAATTAAGTCTGAAAATGAAGTAGGGAAGTATAAGTTTACTTTACAGGCTAATACGGCATTAAAAGAGATGAAATCCAAGTTGGTAAATGGTGCAGTTGATGATTATAAAACCGGAAAGTATAAAGAGAGTGCAGAAAAAAGCTATAAAGTTTATTTGTTTGATAAAAGAGATACTTTAAATTTATTTAATGCTGCTTCTTCATCCATGACTGCAAAAGATTATGATTCTGCAATTACATATTATGAAGAATTAAAAAAAGTCAATTATTCAGGAAAAGGAATTATTTATTATGCAACTAATAAAAAAACGAAAGAAGAAGATGCATTTATTTCTGCTGGTGCAAGAGATTCTGGTATTTTAGCAACTCTTTATGAAAAACCCAGAGATGCATTTTCTCCTTCCAAAAAATTGGAAATCAATAAGAATTTAGCATATATCTATTTAGAGAAAAATGATTTCGTGAAAGCTGAAATTTGTTATAATAAAGTATTGGAGTTAGATCCTAGATATATTGATGCCTATATTAATTTAGCTTATGTTAAATTAGAATCTAAGAAATCCTTAGTGGATCAAATGTCAGCATTAGGAAATACTCCAAAAGAAATGCAACAATATGATGAATTAAAAAGCAAAAAAGATAATTTGGTAAAAAGTGCTATTCCATATCTAAAAAAAGCGTTAGATATAGACCCTAAAAATCAAGATGTTATAAAGTCTTTAATGGGGGTGTATCGATCTCTTGATATGACAAATGAATACAATGCTTTAAAAGCAACGATGTAAAATAAAAAAATGCTAGAATTAATTTTCTAGCATTTTTTTTTATTTAAAATTCATGTAAATTTTAAAACTCCTATTTTAATAAAATCTAAGTTTATTAAATAGGAGTTTTTTTTATATTATCTTTTTAATTACTCTGAGTTTATGAGTGTGTTTATTGCTTTCGGCATTGTATATTCCTAAATGATCTAATCTGTCAATTCTCACCTTGCCACTTGCGTGAATAATGTAATTATTTTCCATTATAATACCTACATGAATTATATTTCCTTCATCGTTATCAAAAAAAGCTAAATCACCAGGTTCGCTTTCTTCTATAAAGCTTAATGCTTCTCCTTGTGTTGCTTGTTGGGATGCATCTCTTAGTAGCTTGTAACCATTTAGTTTGTAAGCCATTTGTGTGAATCCAGAACAATCTATTCCAAAAGGTGTTTTTCCTCCCCATAAATAAGGAGCATTGAGATACATGAAAGCCGAATTAAGTATGTTGATTTTTTGTTTTACCCCACTTATTTTTGTCCCTTCAAAATCAAAAGAAGCAGTGTTAATTTCGGGATAATTTAAAAAAGATAAAGATGAGCCTAAAGGAATTGGGATTAATGAATTGGATGGGCCTAAAATATATTCAATTAAATCAGCATTAAGAATTATAGCATCTGAAGAAAGTTGATTGTAATGTGATTCTGAAATTGTTTGAAACTGTTTTGTGTCTATCCAGCCTTCGTATCCATCAAATTGCATCTTGATATGAGTCCATTGTTTGAGTTGTTCCAAAACTTTGAAATGTTCTCCAAATAATACTTGTGAAACAATTTCACTTTTGTCACTGGCTTCTGCGCGAAGTGGAATAATGGCTAAATTACAAATTCCAAACATTTATATAAATTAGATTTTAAAAATAAATACGAATCAAAAATCACCGTAAAAATAGTAATTTTCAATTCGTATCATTTAATTATTTTATTTTAATTTGAAGGATGTTTATGAAATATATCTTTCTATAATTAAGGCTGATGCTCCGCCACCTCCATTGCAAATAGCAGCTGCTCCATATTTGCCATTGTTTTGTTCTAATACGTTCAATAAAGTTACGATAATACGTGCGCCAGAACATCCTAATGGGTGACCAAGCGAAACTGCTCCTCCGTTTATATTAACCTTTTCATTATTTAATCCAAGTATTTTTGAATTGGCTAATCCAACTACTGAAAATGCTTCGTTAAATTCGAAATAATCAATTTCATCCAATGTTAGTTTTGCTTTTGCTAAAGCTTTTGGGATTGCTTTTGCAGGACTTGTTGTGAACCATTTTGGTTCTTGTGCAGCATCTGCATATCCTTTTATGTAGGCCAATGGTTTTAATCCTAAAGCAATTGCTTTTTCTTCGCTCATTAATACAACAGCAGCGGCTCCATCATTTATAGTAGAGGCGTTTGCAGCAGTAACTGTCCCGTCTTTTGTAAATACTGGATTTAATGTTGGAATTTTTTCAAGTGAAACATTTGTATATTCTTCATCTTTGGAAATAATAATTGGGTCACCTTTTCTTTGTGGAACCGCTACAGGAACAATTTCATTATCGAATTTACCTTCGCTCCAAGCTTTTGCAGAGCGTTCGTATGATTGAATAGCAAACTTATCTTGTTCTTCTCTTGTGATATTGTATTCTGATGCGCATAGGTCTGCAGAAACTCCCATTGCATTATTATCGTAAGCATCTGTTAGTCCGTCTTTTTGTAATCCGTCTACCATTGTGTTTGGTCCAAATTTGGTCCCATTTCTTAAATTCATATAATGAGGAATCAAACTCATGTTTTCCATTCCTCCAGCAACTACAATTTCAGCATCTCCACACTGTATGGCTTGGGCTCCTAACATGATAGCTTTCATTCCTGAGGCGCATACTTTGTTGACTGTTGTGCAGGCTACTTCAGTTGAAAGATCGGCGTAAATTGCAGCTTGTCGAGCAGGTGCTTGACCTATTCCAGCTTGAATTACGTTGCCCATAAAAACTTCGTCGACTAAATTTGCATCTAATTGAATTTTGTCTAAAGCTCCTTTTATGGCTATTGCGCCTAATTTTGGAGCGGTAATTGTAGATAATCCTCCCATAAAACTGCCGATAGGTGTTCTAACAGCAGAAACGATAACAACTCTTTTGCTCATGTTTATTACTATGTTGATTTATATAGCAAATTTAAACTTTTTTTAGGATATTAGAATTTTATATAAGTTTAAATTGTGAAATATTTATTTAATTTAATTTTTTACCTGTATTTATGAATAAATCATTGAAATAATAGATTTATTTATGTTAACTGTAATTTTAAATATTTTTTTGAGAACATGTTATTGAAGAGTTAATGATGAAATGACTTTCTAGTAATATCATTAAATTTTTAATATGTCTAAACAATGTTTACAGGAGGAATATTTCTGAATTAATAGCTTTTTGGGTTATATATACTAAAAAATTGTGGTGAAGTTATAGTTATAGTATTTCGGTTGGTGAGTTGTTCTTTTTTTTGTTTTTTAATCGTTGGCTATATCTTTGATTGTGAAGTCATTTTGATAAAATGCAAAAAAATATTAAAAAAAAGTGTTGAAATAGTTGTGAGAAACGTAAACATGTCTTAAGTTTGCAACCGCAAAACAGGACACGTTTCCTAAGGTTTTGGAGGGGTGCCAGAGTGGTAATGGAGCAGTTTGCTAAACTGTCATCGAGTGATCGGTGCCAGGGTTCGAGTCCCTGTCCCTCCGCTTATTTTTTATGTTAAAAATCATTGTAAGATTTAAATATCAATTAGATATTTTCATAAATAAATAATTGTACTGTTTTTTCGGGGTGTAGCGTAGCTCGGTTATCGCGCCTGCTTTGGGAGCAGGAGGCCGCAGGTTCGAATCCTGCCACCCCGACAAATTGAAATAATGGACGCATAGCTCAGCTGGATAGAGCACCTGCCTTCTAAGCAGGCGGTCGAAGGTTCGAATCCTTCTGCGTTCACATAAGCACCTCATAACCAATAAGTTATGGGGTTTTTTGTTTCTGATAGGTTTTAAAATGTTGATTTTTTATTCTTCCTGAGACCTTTTATTTTTTATTGTTTGCATATTGTTTGCACATGAAGACCATAATTTTAACCCTTTTATGGCAAATTTAAAAGTCCTTTTGGATACAAGAAGACAAAAAACAGATGGTAACTTCAATATCATCTTTAGAATTACTCATGATAGAAAAGTTTACACATTAAATTCTGGAATATCAACTACAGAACTTTATTGGAACGAACAAAGAAAAGAATTGGATAAATCCCATCCAAATGCAAAATTATTGAATATTAAATTGTCTAAAGACTATTTTAAAATACAGCAAGCAATCTTAGAGCTTGATGATTCTTTTACAATAGTAGACTTGAGAAATAGGATAGAAGGTAAAATAAAAGCTTCTGAGTCAGTAACATTTAAATTGTTTTCTGATAAATTGATTGCTCAGATGCTTGAAGTTAAAAAAACAGGTAATGCATTAGTTTATCAAACCGCAGTTAATCAAATTATTGCATTCTCAGGTAAGACTAATTTACTTTTTAATGAAATAGATTATGTCTTATTGGAACAATTTACTCATCATCTTGTTGTAAAAGGGTTAAAGCAAAATAGTATTTCAAATTACCTTAGAACTATTAGAGCGATCTACAATAAGGCTATTAAAGCTAAAGTTTTGAAAGATTCATTTTATCCTTTTGATGATTTGATAATAAAATCAGAAAAGACAGTCAATAGGGCTGTTTTAAAAGAAGATATTGTCAAGTTTGAACAAATGACTTTAGTTGAAAATTCAGGCTCTTGGAAAGCAGTAAATTATTTTCTTTTAAGTTTTTATCTTGTAGGAATATCGTTTACAGATTTAGCTTATTTGAAGCCTCAAAATATTGTTGATGGACGAATATTGTTTAAGAGGAGAAAAACTCATAAGAGCTATTCGATTAAGCTTTTTCCACAGACTGAAAGCATTATCAAGAAGTTTTCTTCAATCGGAAATAAGTATTTATTGCCAATTTTGAATGATACTATTTCTGAAGATAGTAAAAAAGCTAAAATAGTTATTAAACAGTGGATTAAAACAACAAATAAGTACTTAAAAAGAATTGGAGAACAGCAAGGAATTGGTATTCCTATAACAAGTTATGTAGCTAGGCATACTTTTGCAACAACAGCTAAAAAACTTGGCTATTCGAATGAACTTATTGCAGAAGCATTAGGGCATGAATATGGAAATAAAACGACAAATATTTATTTGGATTCATTTGATAAAGAAATAGTTGACGTGATGCATTTTAAGGTTATTTCTTAAGAGATTAAAAAATGTTAGATTAAAGAGTATGTAGCATAATACATGCTCTTTATTAAAGATTAAAATTTTTGAAATGAAGGTTAAATATTATAGTTATGTCTTAAATTTTTAAACTACTTAAAAAGAATGTATTATTAAATAGAAATGTTTAAGGATAATCTTAGTAAAACAACTTCAACAAAATATCAATGAAAAGAGTTCAGAAGTAAACATAGCTATTCTCTTTAAACTTTGAAAAGTTTTACTTTTGATGTTCCTTTTGATAGAGTAGTGAAGTTGAGAATCTGTCTGAAGGAGCGTC
This sequence comes from Flavobacterium sp. 5, assembly GCF_002813295.1. Taxonomy (NCBI): domain Bacteria; kingdom Pseudomonadati; phylum Bacteroidota; class Flavobacteriia; order Flavobacteriales; family Flavobacteriaceae; genus Flavobacterium; species Flavobacterium sp. 5. The sequence goes on along the minus strand of NZ_PHUE01000001.1, from coordinate 46,738 downwards.
TATGAGAGTTTGTTATTAAGAGTGTTGATTCAAAGTTCCTAAAGCCTAGCAAAGTTAGTCTATTTTCCTGACAATATCAATGTTTTAGAAGGTAATAAATGGTATAAGATATAAATCTTTATAATTAATAAAGTTATAAAAAATATTAGTAAAAATTAAATATTGAGATTACTATTAGGTTTAAAAAAAAGCATAATAAAGGAAAAAAAAGCTGTCTACCCATTAGAGTAAAATAAACCTTTTGAAAAGTTTAAAAAAAATACTGTCCAAAAGAATAATATAGCTTTTATAATTTTTTTGATTAAATAATTATAATAATTATTTTGATATCAAAAAATCAAACAATTCTTCTATTGAAACATTTAAAGATTTAGCAATTTTTAGCATTGTGCCAACTTTCATTTCTTGCTTTCCTTTAATGTATTTTCTTAGATTCTCAACGTCTAAATTAGCATCGTGAGCAACTTCTCTCGTTTTTAAATCTTTTTCTTTAATTATTTCTTCAATACGTTGTCCTAGTAGTATAATTTCTTGGCTAATTATTGATTTTCTAACTCTTTTTTCCATATTCGAAAATTACTTTCGTCTGATTGAATAAGAGGGATTGTATTGACCAGGTTGTATTCAACTGTTTTTTGTATGTTTGCAATAAAAGTCAAAGTATGGAAAGCCATAAAGAAATTAAAATTAGTGTTACTTTATTTACTTATCTAAAAACAAAAAAATGAAAAAAATAATTTATTTAATTGCGATTACATTTTTAATACTTCAATCTTGTTCTTCAGGAGGAGAAGATAATATTTCTGTCCCAATTATTGTTAAAGATGATATTAAACCGCCTTTTAAACTCAAATATGAATTAATATTTTCTTCTCCAGCTTACAATGGTTGTACCAGCTGTGTTGGTTATGTAGAGTATACAACTGATGATAATTATAATTTACCTAAATTAGATTACATAGATAATAATGTTAAAATTTGGTCAAAAGAAATTATAGTCAAACGAGTCGATAATCCATATAAAGTAATGCTTTCAACTGATACTGTAATGCGTGAGAAAGGCACTATTACTTTTAATTTTTATGTTAACGGAGAATTGAATAAAACTTTTGTAGATACTAGGGAACCTAATGATAAAATTGGACATGGATATGCAATTAGTATTTTTTAAAAACTTTATGAAAATATTTTAATATTAAAGTTTATAAACGATTTATAGCAAGAATAATCAAACTGTCTCCCTTGATCTTCAATAAAATTCATTTAAATGTGTATTTTAGGACTATACTGATATTATAAGTTTGTCTTAACAGATAAAATTTGATTTAGTTCAAATTGTTTTCATTACTATTTAAAAAAACTATGAAAGCTATTTACTTAAAATATGTGGCATAAAACGAGAATAACTTTTTTTGGCTTTTTAAATTAGCCAAAAAGTTATTTCCCATTTCAGCCATAAGAACGGGTAGAAGAATTTTACTTTAATTTTTTTAAAAAAAAGTTACGAATTATGAGAAAAATATTTTCAATCATTGTAGTTTTAATCTATTTTAATACTGATGCTCAGGTGAGTAATTTAAAAAAGGCTCAAAAAAAGAAGAAAACAAATAATAATATTACAAAACAAGTTAATAATGAGATAAACTACATTTATTATACTTTTTTGGATACATCAATTTTCCCTGAGAAAGATTTTTTTGGAAATAATGTTTCTCCAGCACATTCTGCAATGTATTCAGTTCCATATTATGGCAGTGATGCATCAAATAGTTTAGAATTTTGTTTAACTAAAAATTATAAAGAGAAGACATTGAAATCGTTTGTTTTATTGCCCCATATTTTTTCTGATAGACAATCATTATTAAAAGAATGGAGCGAGGAAAAAGGGAGTTTGTTTAGTTTTCCAATGTGTTCTTATCTAATGGAATTTGGTGTAATGGAACAACGGTAATTTCTTAGTTATTATAGTTTTAATCGTATAATTGTTTATAAAAAGTTAAGCAATAAAATAGTTTAATAAAACAAATATTATGGATACAAATAGAGGAAATTTTTTTGAAGGTAGTTTTATGACTGATGATTTTTTAACAGTTGTGTTTATGAGTTCTTTTGTAATTGCGATTTTAATATTTTTATTCAAAGGAAAGGAAGAATCAAAAACTTTTCTTTCAACTATAGTTGTTATAATTGTTGCACTCTTTCTTATTACTTTAATGTTGATTGGTATTAAAAGTATTTTTTAGCTTATCTTTTAAAATACTTATACTAATCTTAAAGTTGAAGTTCTTTTTTAAAAAATTATTAGTTTTAAGTGTAGAAAATGTGTAGACTCCTCAATGAATCCCCCCTTAAAATCTGAAAAGTTGAATCCTTCCCCCTGTGAAGTTTCAACTTAAAAAAATACTAATCAGGTTTTTGTTTGCATATTATTTGCACATAATATTAAATAAAGAAATAAATTGAATGTTTTCAATAGCTCAGCTGGATAGAGCACCTGCCTTCTAAGCAGGCGGTCGAAGGTTCGAATCCTTCTGCGTTCACTCTTAAACCCCTTGATTTTCAAGGGGTTTTTTGGTTTTATAGCTTTTTCGTTTTGCTCTTGAAATTTAAAAAGTGAATAGAAGAACTCTCTTATTTAAGGATTGAAAAGTAAATCATAGAAAAAAGTACAAATCTTTGTGCTTAATGAAGAATCTCAATCTTTATTCCCTGCTCTGCGTAATGCTCTATAAATTACAATTTTTCAGCAAAGTTGGTAGACTTTGGGGAGATGTAAGCCATTATATCTTTACTTACTTCTTGATTCTGTATTTTAGCGTAGTGAATTATAAATAAATTTTAATGTATTCTTATTAAGATGTAATTAAGTGTAATATTACGCTTTTTTTAAAAAATAAAATTATTAAAATAAAATTATATATCATTTAAAGGTATATTTGTATACTATTAAATGGTTGTTAATATATTTTATTGAGTATAGACACATAGTTACATAGTTAATTATTTTTCATTTTTTTGATTAGATTATTAAAGCACATTTATAATAGGTTATTGCTGCTTTCTATGTTTCTATGTGTTTTGTTTTTTTTAAAAGTATTACATTCAGGTTTTAACTCAGATTTAAAAATATCAATTGTTATGAATTATAATTTATTGAAAGATGTAGTTGGTTTAGTTCAGGAGTTTGAAGAGGCTAAACTTGATAATGAAGATTATTCGAACGATGTTGATGGTTTTAAAAAATGGATGAAGAGAGATCTGGAAAATTATGAACTCAATTGGGAAGGTAAAGAGGCAGGTAGGAGCCCAGAAAGTGTTATTAATACTCTTATTGTTCACATGAACCGATATGCGAAATCCTACTCAAAATCGGCAATTTATGGTTCTGATTTTTCGACTCAGGAGGATTTTATTTATCTCATTAATCTAAAAGCTTTTGGTTCAATGTCTAAAATGGAATTGATAAAAAAGAATATCCAAGACAAACCTTCGGGGATGAAAATTATTGATAGATTGATTCAGAGTAATTGGGTCGAACAAAAAGATTCGACTGTAGATAAAAGAAGTAAAGTTATTACAATTACCCAAAATGGATTGCTGACTTTAGAACAACAAATGGATAAAATTAGACAAGCTACCCAAATTGTTACCGCAGATTTGAATGACAAAGAAAAGATGCAGTTAATTAGTTTGCTTCAAAAATTAGATAACTTCCATAGACCATTATATGATAAAAATTCAGATCCTTCCAAATTTTTAAATATTGCTTATTCGGCTTATTTAGAAGCTAATTAAAACATATAAAAGCTCACATATATAAACTTATGCAAAAATCAGAAACAAAAAAATCTATAGCTGTAATTGGAGCAGGAATTTCAGGGCTCTCAGCCGCTGCATATCTTGCCAAAGCAGGGCATGAAGTTCATGTTTTTGAAAAGCACAATCAGCCGGGAGGAAGAGCCAGACAATTTACTACGGCCGAAGGTTTTGTTTTTGATATGGGACCAAGTTGGTATTGGATGCCTGATATTATTGAAAGTTTTTTTAATGATTTTGATTGTAGAACTTCTGATTTTTTTGAATTAGTTGCTCTAAATCCCCAATTTGAAATGATTTTTTCAGATTTAAAAATGCCAGTTCCCGAATCGTTTCAAGAAATGAAAGTGTTATTTGAAAGCATGGAAAAAGGGGCTGGAGAAAAATTGGAAAAATTTATGAATTCCGCTCAATATAAATATGAGATTGGAATGAATGATTTTGTTCAAAAACCTTGTCATAATTGGTTAGAATTTATTTCACCAAAAATTGCTTCAAGTGCTTTGAAATTGGATTTATTGACAAATTTTAGATCATATGTAGCTAAATATTTTAGCAATAAAAAATTACAAACACTCATGGAATTTCCAGTTATTTTTTTGGGAGCATCACCCAAAAATATTCCGGCCTTGTACAGTTTGATGAATTATGGAGGTTATAAATTAGGAACTTGGTATCCGATGGGAGGTTTTTACCAATTGGTTTTGGCAATGCAAAAAGTGGCGGAATCACAAGGAGTTATTTTTCATTTTAATCACTCAGTTGAAAAAATAAATTCTGAAAACGGGAAAATCAGTTCATTACTTATTAATGGAAAAATTCATGAATTTGATACCGTTGTAGCTTCATCAGATTATCATCATAGCGAAACACTTCTTGATAGTTCACAAAGAAATTATTCTGAAGAGTATTGGAAAAATAAAACTTTTGCACCCTCATGTCTGATTTATTATTTAGGTTTTAAAGAGAAGATTCCAAACCTCAAACATCATACTCTGTTTTTTGAAAATGACTTAGATACTCATATTGATTCGATTTATGGTGAAAAAAAATGGCCAGAAAATCCGTTATTTTATGCTTGCTGTCCTTCAAAAACGGATGCGGGAGTTGCTCCGCCTGATGGAGAAAATCTTTTTTTGTTAATGCCTCTGGCAATTGGAATTGACGATGATGAACAAATTAGAGAAAAGTACCTTAAGAAAATGCTTGAACGAGTAGAGAAATACTCAGGAGCTCAAAACTTACAATCTAAAATTGCATATCAAAAAAGCTATTGTGTATCGGACTTCATTAAGGATTATAATGCCTACGGTGGTAATGCTTACGGGCTGGCCAATACGCTTTCGCAAACAGCAGTTTTGAAACCTAAAATAAAAAATAAAAAGATAAAAAATCTATTTTATACAGGACAATTAACTGTACCTGGTCCAGGAGTTCCTCCTTCGATTATATCAGGAAAAATAGTAGCAACAGAAGTGAATCAACTTAAAAGCCTTAAAAATGAAAAAACTATTTGATGAATTGTCTTACGAGGTAAGTAAGAAGACTACTAAAAAATATAGCACTAGCTTTTCTTTAGGAATTTTGGCCTTAAATCCGTCTATACGTTCTGCAATTTATGCTATATACGGTTATGTACGCTTGGCTGATGAAATTGTAGACAGTTTCCATGGTTATGATAAAAAGACTTTATTACAAAGATTTAAAAACGAAACGGATTTAGCCTTAAAAGAAGAAATATCTCTTAATCCTATTTTGCACTCTTTTCAAGATACTGTTTACAAGTATAAAATTGAGAAAGGTTTAATTGACCAATTTTTGCATAGCATGGAAATGGATTTAGAAAAAGTGGATTACAATTCCGATTTATACAAAGAATACATTTATGGTTCGGCAGAAGTAGTAGGGCTGATGTGTCTCCAAGTTTTTACCAACGGTGATATGATAAAATACAGAGAGTTGAAACCATTTGCTATGAAATTGGGATCCGCTTTTCAAAAGGTGAATTTCCTGCGGGATTTAAACGAAGATTTTCAAATTTTGGGACGAACTTATTTTCCGAATATTGACATGAATGTTTTTGATAATAGGGTAAAGAAAGAGATCGAAAAAGAGATTGAAAATGAATTTAAAGAAGCTTTAGTCGGAATACAATTATTACCTTCTTCTTCTAAATTCGGAGTGTATTTAGCCTATCGTTATTATTTATCATTATTTAAGAAGATTAGAAATACACAAGCAGAGAATATTCTGCAAGAGCGTATTCGAATTCCGAATGTTCAAAAAATGAATGTGATGATGAGAAGTTATGTGCGATATAAAATTGCAATGTTCTAATGAAGACTCTAATTAGTTTTTGTGTTTGTTTACTTTTTTCAATGGAGAGCTTTGGATTTTCTATCGATTTGGATTATATTAGAAATCATTATCAACAAGCAGTTTCGGATAAAAAATTGTGCGAAGAAATGATAAATGAATTAGAGAAAGTAAAAGATACTAACGTTTATCTGGCTTATTTAGGAAGTTTTCAAACCATTTGGGCCAATCATGTGACTAACCCTTTTTCAAAATTAAGAACTTTCAGAAAAGGAAAAGAAAATATTGAAAAAGCCATAAATAGCGATAGCAATAACATTGAAATTAGATTGATTCGTTTATCAGTGCAAAAAAATTGTCCTTCTTTTTTGGGGTATTCCAAAAATATAAATGAAGATGAACAATTTATTGGAACACACAAGAAAGACGTTCAATCAGAAAGTCTAATGAAATTTTTAGATACTGTTTTAAATAAATAAAATGATACACCAATTATATAGAGAACAACAACTTCATTGCGATATCGCTACGGCTTGGGCTTTCTTTTCAAATCCTGAAAATCTATCAGCTATTACGCCAAAGGATATGGGGTTTGTTGTTTTGACAAAGAATGCAAATAGCAGTATTTATGAAGGAATGGAAATTGATTATATAGTTTCGCCTGTACTAGGAATTCCTATGAAATGGAAAACCCAAATAACGCAGGTTGATTATCAAAAGAGTTTTACCGATTTTCAAGCTAAAGGTCCTTACAAACTATGGAATCATTTTCATGAGTTTATTCCAAATGAAAATGGTGTATTGATAAGAGATACGGTTGATTATGAATTGCCAATGTGGATTTTTGGTACATTAGCTCATTCGTTATTTGTAAAAAGTAAGCTTGAAGCAATTTTTAATTACCGCTTTCAGGTTTTAGAGAAAATATTTAATCAATAATAGAAAAATGATAAATTTTTTAATTGTCATTACGGTATTTATTAGCATGGAAGGTGCTACTTGGCTTATTCATAAATACATTATGCATGGTTTTTTATGGATCTTACACAAAGACCATCATGATCATAGTACAGACGGATCGCTTGAAAAAAATGATTATTTTTTTGTGATTTTTGCTTTGCCGGCTATTGCATTAATGTATTTTGGATCTCTTGAAGGGTTTAATTATGTTTTTTATATTGGTTTGGCGATTACTTTTTATGGAATGGCTTACTTTTTTGTGCACGATATTTTTATTCATCAAAGGGTAAAGCTTTTTCGTAATACTAAGAGTTCCTATTTTTTGGCACTTCGCAGAGCTCATAAACAACATCATAAGCATTTGGATAAATATTTTGGGGAGTGTTTTGGCTTTTTATATGTTCCGAAGAAATACTTTAAAACTAAAAAATAATGAAGCCTTATACTTATTTTTTGATTTTACTGTTTACTGTGTTTGTTTGTTTTATTGCCTCATTTGATAAAAGAATTGAGTTTCATAAACATTTTGGAGCATTTATAAAATCGGCTATTTTGGTTGCTATTCCCTATATTTTATGGGATGTTTGGTTTACAATACATGGTATTTGGTGGTTTAATTTTGATTATACTTCGGGAATTGTAATTGCAGGTTTACCAATTGAGGAAATGCTTTTTTTTATCTGTATTCCGTTTTCTTGTGTGTTTACTTATTTCTGTTTTGATACCTTTTTTAAACTAGATTGGTTATCTGGTTTCAATAATATAATTGTGTTTTTAAGTATTATTGTTTGCAGTCTTATTGCTTTGTTACATCCAGAGAAGACTTATACTTTTGTTACAGCTATTGCAACAATTATTATCTTGATTTATCTTCATTTTATTGTTAGAGCCACGTGGATTAGTCAGGCTTCGTTTGTATATTTAATACTGATGTTGGGTTTTTTTCCTGTGAATGGAATATTGACAGGTTCAGGATTAGAATCACCGATTGTCAATTACAATCCTGATGAATTTTTAGGAATTCGGATGCTGACGATTCCTGTTGAAGATGCTGTTTATGGTTACAGTCAGTTTTTATGGGTGATTTATTTCTTTAAACTATTTCAAAAAAGGGAAAGTAGTATAGGGTAAGATAAGATTCTTTCGTTTAATGGACGTAGAAATTTACGTTTAGATAGAGTGATCTTTATCAAACTTAATAATACTTATTTTTTTTCAAAATAAAGATAATTGGTGCTATTAGTTACCTCGCGTAATCTTATTTGTGAATTATTAAATTCAAACAACTTCCAATTATGATTCAATTTACCGAGTAGTTCTGAACTGAAATTTACTTTTAATTCTCTAACACCATTTTGAATTGTACTATTCCATTGACCCGTTTCTGAAGCTGTTCCTTTGGTCGCAACTACCGATTTATCACTATTAAATACAAATGAATATCCAGTATAAGAGATCGTTTTTTCTGAATCATAAAAATAATACGGTATCATCCAGGAACCGTTTGTTATTACAGCATTAAAATCAAATGATACAACGTTATTTTCCGGGCAGTAATCAATCGCATATTTGATTGCATTTTCGAAATCTAAATTACTTGTAATTGATTTAGTCTGATTATGGTAATCTACTATAGAAATTGGATATTTTAAGGAAATATACTGACTGCTATTCAAGTTTTTTATAAAATTAAAAAAGGCCTCATCACTAATAATCGATACAGACCCTGCTATTTGATTTGCGCTGTTATAAGTATTAAGTGTTATAGGATAATTAATATTTAGTCCATTAATTTTCGATAAAAGATCAGGAAATTGATTCCAATAGTCTATTAAAGAATCAAAATCAGCTTCATTGGGAATAGATTTTTCCATGTAATTATAATAAACCATTGTAACAGGAAAATCTATTTTTACAATATCATCATCGTAACTATTTGCATTGATATTAGCTGTTACTTTCTGATAATCTGCAGTGGTATTAACAGCAATTTTTTCATTATTAACAGTAACAGTATAAGGTAGTTTTATTGTACAATAGGTAGACCTGTCGATTACATTATCCTGTACCGTATTAACCATCGCAACCCTTTGTAAATATGAAGTCAGAGGAGAAGTATTGGTAACTGTTTCCTGGGTATTATTAACTTGCTCATCGATCTCAGTTTGGCAAGACAATAAGAACAGGAAAACCACTATTGATAAATATTTTTTTAGAGGTAACATATTTATATTTTTACAAATGTAATAAAATTAAAAGAATCTGTTTTTTTAATTAATTTGAAATCAGGGGTTTTGGTTTTTTATTTTTTAATCTGTAATTATCACATTAAAAATTACATTTCTTATTTCAATAAAACAATCAGTTTTACTTTTACCCTACTTAACCTAAAAATAAATACTTTTACAGCGCACAAATTGAAAAATATCAATGCCAAATAAAAATCAATCAAACACTTGTGACGAAATAATTTTTTCGTCTTTTTTTAAAAGTCATATAAAAGCGCTTCGGAATTTTCTTTTTTACAAATTTGGTAACATAGGTCAGGCAGAAGATTTAGCACAGGAAGCATTTATGAAACTGTGGCAAAACTGCGCTTCGGTTCCAATAGAAAAAGCAAAATCATATGTTTATACTATTGCAAATAATAGTAGTTTAAATGAAATTGCACATCAAAAAGTAGTTTTGAGGTATGAAAAAAACTTTACAGGCTTAGATAAAACAAATGAAAATCCGGAATATATTCTGGAGGAAAAACAATTTCAGGCTAAACTTTTGAAAGCTATTGAAAACTTAAACGAAAAACAACGTATTGCCTTTTTGATGCATCGAATTGATGGAAAAAAATACAGTGAAATTGCCTTAGAATTAAACATTAGTGTAAAGGCAGTAGAAAAGCGCATTCATTTGGCTTTGTTAAGTCTGCGTAAAGAAATTGAGATATAAAGTAGGGTAAATTAAGTTCTAATTGTTTTAATGTTATAATACCAGTACAATGAAAAAAAATCGATTATTAGCAAAATGGCTCAACAATGATTTGTCGGAGGATGAATTAGTTGAATTCCAAGCAAGTCCCGATTTCGAAAAATACCAAAAAATAAAAAATTATACAGCGCATTTGGAGGTAGATGATTTGGATGAAAACGCCATGTTGTCTAACATTTTTAAGCAAGAGAAATCGACAATCGAGATTCCAAAAATGATTCCTTTATACAAAAATTGGATGTTTCGAGCAGCAGCTATTTTTGTTCTAGCTCTTGGAATAACGGTTGCCTTGAAAAATTTTGTGCCTCAATCGCAAACCGCAAATTTTGGAGAAAAAACAACTTTTTCATTACCTGATAATTCTGAGGTGGTGCTAAATTCTGGTTCTGAAATAAATTATAAAAAATGGAACTGGGACAACAACAGACGTCTTGACCTAAAAGGAGAAGCTTATTTCAAGGTAGCCAAAGGCAGACGCTTTGAAGTGCAGACGAGCCTTGGTAAAGTATCAGTTTTAGGAACTCAATTTAATGTGAAAGCCAGAAAAAACAGGTTTGATGTAGTGTGTTATGAAGGACGTGTAAAGGTAAATTATGCAAACACTCAGGTTCTGTTAACTCACGGACAAGGCGTTAGTTTTGAAAATGGAAAACAGGCAAAATTGATAATAAATGTATCGAAACCAGAATGGATCGACAATCAGATATGTTTTAATAAAGAAAATATCAGAACAATATTAGATGAAGTTGAAAGACAATACAATATTAAAATCGAATTGAATGCGAAAGATACAGTCTCTTTATTTACAGGAAAATTACCTGCTAAAGACCTGAATGTAGCCTTGCAAATTATTAGTACAACCTATCATTTAGAAGTGAAAAAAGCTTCAAAGAACAAAATAATTCTTGACGAAAAATAAATGTTACTCCCCAAACGATTTCATTTTTCATTTTTTATATTTTTCAATGTCCTGAATCTTTTTGCTCAAGGCGAGGGGAAAACTATGCCTTTTACGCAAATCATAATTGATATTGAACAACAGCATCATGTTAGTTTTAATTACACCGAGAATACTATTGCCGGACTGGAAGTGATTCCTCCGAAAAAATCACTTTCATTAGATCAGAAACTGCACTATCTGGAGTATAAAACCAATTTATCTTTTGAAAATATAGGAAACCAATTCATTAATATTTATAAAAAAGAAAAAGAGTCCAAAACAATATGTGGTTATGTTTTTTCGACTTCAGATAAAAAACCTATCGAAAACGCAAATATTACTTTAAGTAATAAAACACAGATTGCAACTGATTCAAATGGTTATTTTGAATTTACAAAAGAGGATTCAACTGTATTTTTAATTAGTCATGTAGGATTCATAACAAAAAGAATTGTGGCCGATAATTCCGATTCTAAAAATTGCCTAGAAGTAGTATTAGAACCTGAAGTTACAGAACTTGAAGAAATTAAAGCCTATGCTATTTTGGCTTCGGGAATTACAAAAAATAAAGACGGATCCTTTGAAATTAAACCTAAGAAATTTGGTATTCTGCCAGGACTTATAGAACCAGATGCTTTACAAACAATGCAGCAAATACCGGGCGTAAATAGTCTTGATGAAAGTGTAGCGAGTATTAATGTTCGCGGTGGTACACACGATCAGAATTTGTTTTTGTGGAATGGAATACGAATGTTTCAAACGGGACATTTTTTCGGTTTAATATCGGTCTTTAACCCCAATTTGGCGCACACAATTACTATTTATAAAAACGGAAGTTCTGCCTTTTTTGGAGAAAGTGTATCTAGTGTTGTAGCTATTTCTTCCACTCCCAAAAAAGCAGAAAAAAACTCTTTTAGTGCCGGAATAAATATGATTAATGCGGATATTTATGGGAAGTACAATCTTTCAAAAAAGAGTTATATCGAAATTTCAGCGCGCAAATCTATTACTGATTTTGTAGAAACACCTACTTATAAAGAGTATTTCAATAAAGTATATCAAAATACTGCAATCAATGATTTTTCGCTAAATCAATATCAAAATATAGATTATCGAAGTGATAAAAAATTTGGTTTCTATGATGCTACACTAAAATTTGTTCAAAAGATAGGGCTTAAAGATCAGATAATATTAGATTTAATAACTATAAAAGACAATCTGCAGGTTTTTCAAAGTGCAACAACAAACAGCGCATACAAGGAAGAAAATAATAAGTTGCGTCAACAAAATTATGGTGGAAATCTGTCGTGGAAGAGAGATTGGAACAAGTTTAATACGACTAAGATTAATATTTACAATTCGTCTTATGAACTTATAGCCAATCAAAATATTACTACCGAAAATCAAGTCGCTGTTCAGGAAAATAAGGTAAATAATAATGGACTTAATTTAGAGAACAATCATATTATTAATTCTAAATTTAGTTTTAATGATGGCTATCAATTTGATGAAATAGGTGTTACAAATTTCGAGCAGGTAAATACGCCTGAATTCTATCGCAAAGTTAAAGATGTGCTGAGAACCCATGCCTTAATTTTAGAAGCAAAATACGATGATACGATTTCAAGAATATATTTTAAAGCTGGAACACGAATTAATTATATCGAAAAGTTTAAGAAGTATATTGTAGAGCCCCGAATACAATTTATCTACGGGATTAGTAAAAGTCTAAATTTAGAAGTATTAGGCGAGCTAAAAAGTCAAAATACCCAACAAATCATTGATTTGCAAAAAGATTATTTTGGCATTGAAAAAAGACGTTGGATTATCTCAGATAATCTATCAATACCTATTGAAAGAAGTAAACAGCTATCATTAAATTTATTCTACACAAAGAATGACTGGTTGGTTGATATAGAAAATTTCTATAAAAAAGTTTCAGGAATTACAACTGCAAGTCAGGGTTTTCAAAACCAGTTAGAGTTTGTTCGAACAACCGGCGATTATGAAGTTTTCGGAACAGAAATTCTAATTCAGAAAAAAATAAATCATTTTCTGACCTGGTTAAGTTATACTTATAATAACAATAATTATCATTTTTCGAATTATCAGGATCCAAATTTTCCAAATAACTATGAGTTAACACATACAGTATCATGGGCAGGAATTTATGAGAAAAATAATTTTAAAATTGCTCTGGGAACAAAATGGTCTTCCGGCAGGCCGAAAACAACTCCGTTCAACTCCGTAATTGACCCTTCCAATCCTGTGTTGGTTTACAATAAACCGAACAATACCAATCTACATATTTTTTCACAAATCAATCTTTCTTCGACTTACAAGTGGGAAACTGCCAATGCAGTTCAATTTAAATTAGGGATATCTATCTTAAATATTTTAAATAGAAGAAATGAAATCAGCGATTTTTATAGAATAAATTCTTTCACAAATTCTATAGAAGAAGTTGAAACATTTGCACTGCAAAGAACTCCAAATGTAAGTTTTAGAGTTTCGTTATAGCACTTCTAATACAAGATTTATAAAAAATTTTGTTATTCTTTTTATTTTTTTTATAAAAAAATCAATTCTTTGGTAGGGTAATCTACTACAAGGCTGTTTTACTATTGAACTTTATCAAAAGAATAAAAATGATTCAATTAAAATACTTGATAATCTTCCAAGTTGATATTTTTCATAACAGTTCGTAAAAATAAAAGCGGAAAATTATTAAACAAAATGCAAATTAAAAAAGGAGCAGGGCTTCTTGATGTATAATTATTAAAAAAAAACACTTTACTAATCTGTAAAGTTTATTTCTCATTTAAATATAAACTAAATTAAAAATAACCATGAAATTAAAACAAATTAAATTAGCATTAGTTGCTGTTGTAGCAACAACATTTTTTCTAAGTTGCAGTAGTGATAAAGAAAGTGATACTAACAATAACACTCCTCCAGTAGCAAAAACAGAAATTGCACTATCTACAAGTGCGACATTGGGTTCTTATTTGTCTGATAAAAACGGAAGGTCTTTATACTTTTTTGCGACTGATGCAAACGGACAAGCTTCTTGTACAGGAGGATGTGAAGCTTTATGGCCAGCTTTTTCTGTAGATAATTTAACAGCAGATAAATTAGGTGCAGGATTAACATTGTCAGATTTTGCCAGTATAACCACTACATCAGGTAAAAAACAAGTAACTTATAAAGGTTGGCCGTTGTATTATTATGCACCAGTTTCTGCAAGTGATGGATATGGCAACGGAGGTGTCAATACACCTGAAGCTGCAGGTAAAACAACCGGAGACGGATTTGGTGGTGTTTGGTTTATAGCAAAACCAGATTATTCTATTATGATTGTAAAAAGCCAGCTTTTAGGTCATGACGGAAAAAATTATAAGTCAGATTATACTGTTGGTGATGGCTTGACTACTTACTTTACAGATGGCAAAGGATTAACATTATATTCTTTTATGAATGATAATTTCCAAAAGAACAATTTCACAAATGCAGATTTTTCAAACAATTCGGTTTGGCCAATATATGAAACAAACAAAATTGTTGTTCCTTCTATTCTTGATAAATCTAAGTTTTCTGTTATTACTGTATTTGGCAAATCGCAATTGGTTTACAACGGTTGGCCTTTGTATTATTTTGGACTAGATGCAGGGGTAAGAGGTGCTAATAAAGGAATTAGTTTTCCTAGCCCAGGTGTTTGGCCTGTACCGGTTAAAGATATGCCGCTTGCCATATAAATATTAAGTGAATTTATCTGATTTGTCTATTTAATGCCAAAATATTTCAAATTAGTTCAATGTTCTGTTGAACTAATTTGAAATACTATTTTTTCCACAGATTAATTTTTCTTCAACTTATTAGAATAAACACTTTAATAAATTCTATAGAAAAATCGAAACATTCTTGCTACAAAGAACTCTAAAAATTAGTTTTTAGAGTTTCATTGTAACGCTCTTAATATAGGGTTTGTGAAAAAATCTTGTGCCCGTTTTAATTTTTCAGAAAATAACAATTCTTTGGTAGGGTAATCTACTTCAAGACTGTTTTACCATTGAACCCCATCAAAAGAATTAAAAAATGAATAGAAAAAAAATTGTATTTGTAATTGTGACCTTGTTGTTAGTGACTTCTGCAGGCATTTATTTTTATTACGGATTTCTCTTTAAGGAAGCCCGAAATATAGAATTAGAAATGCCAGATTTAAGCATTGCAGCGACAAAATTACTTAAAGATTATAACTCAAATCCAAAAGAAGCAGATGCATTATATCTCAATAAAACTATTGAAGTAAAAGGCATAGTAACAAAAAAAACAGATTCTGTGCTCATTCTTGAAAATACTGTTTTTTGTCTCTTCACTCAAAAAATAAAAAGTGAAGCAAAAAATAATATCGTAACAGTTAAAGGCAAATGCATTGGTTATGATGAACTATTTAATGAAGTTAAACTAGACCAATGCACTATTAATAAACAAAACAATTAATCAATTTATGAAGAAGTTTTTACTCCCGATCTGTCTTTTTTTGGCTACGATCGCATATTCGCAAGATGATTTACTAAAAAGTCTTGATTCTACACAGGTTAAGGATAGTTACGCTACCGCAACTTTTAAAGCTTTGCAGCTGGTAACATTACAGACAACAAAAATGCCTGCCAAAAAAGAGTTTTATTTTGTGGTTTCGCATCGTTTTGGTAGCGTCAAAGACGGTCTTGATGGTTTTTTTGGTCTTGATAATGCTACCACAAAATTGGGTGGTATTTATGGGCTTACAGATTGGTTATCGGTTAGTCTTTCCAGACATACCTTAAACAAAATGTATGAGACCTCATTGAAATACAGAATGATGAGACAAAACGATAATTTTCCTGTTGACATTGTTGGGTATAGTGTGTTGGATATTAACACATTTCTGGAAAAGGATCAATATCCTGGTTTAGAATTTAAGCACCGTGTCACAACTGTACAACAATTGTTAATATCAAGGAAAGTGGGGCAAAAACTATCATTAGAATTGATACCGTCATTTGTGCATAAAAACCTTTATAATCAAGACATAGAACGCGATAACCAGTTTTCTTTTGGAGGAGGAGGTCGTTATAAAATTACAAAACGATTGTCTGTTAATTTAGAGTACATGCACAATTTTGATAAACCTGATTTCTACAAAAATCCATTGTCTGTAGGTTTAGATATAGAAACCGGAGGACATGTTTTTCAACTACTATTTACCAATTCACAGGCGATGAACGAGAGTGGATATCTTACCAATGCCGCTGGAGATTGGGGCAAAGGAGATTTCTTTTTCGGATTTAACTTATACAGAGTATTTTAAAAAAAATAAACAATAATAAATTATGAAAAAAACAATTGCACTTACAATTTTACTAGCTACACTTATTAGTTGCAGTGATTCAGATACCTATCAAGATATCTCGACTACTCCAGAAACAGGCACTACACCAGGGACAGGAACAGCCCCCGTAACGACGACCTATAAAGATGTAAAAACAATCATTAATAATAATTGTGTTACTTGTCATTCAAGCGGCAGATCAGCTTCTTTTAGATTATTAACAACTTATGCGGAGGTGAAAGTTGCAGTGGAATCCGCAGGTTTATTAAACCGAATTCAATTACAAAGTGGACAACAAGGGCTTATGCCACAAGGAGGAAGGATGTCACAAAGTAATATTGATTTGATTGTAAAATGGAATACTGACGGCCTAAAAGAAAAATAATTATTTATGAGAAAATCAGTTATTAATTTTTTTGTATTACTGGTGATTGCTGTTGTGAATACAAATGGATTTGCGCAAAAAATGATAACAAAAACAGGCAGTATAAAATTCCAGGCATCAGTTCCTTCGTATGAAGAAGTTGCTGCGGAAAATAAAAGTGTGTCTGCAGTTTTAGAACGATCAACAGGAGATTTTGCAGCTTTGGTTCTTATAAAAGGTTTTCGGTTTAAGGTTGCCTTAATGGAGGAGCATTTTAACGAAAATTACATGGAATCTGAAAAGTTTTCAAAAGCAACTTTAAAAGGTAAAATAGAAGATTTTGATATTTCTAAAGTAACAAATGCATCAAAAAATTTCACTTTAAAAGGAGATTTTACCATTCATGGAAAAACAAAATCTTTAACTGTAATTGCAAAAGTTTCAAAAGCTGCCAACGGAGTTAATGTTATTGGGGTATTTGAAGTAAAACCAGAAGATTTTGATATAGAAATACCAAGCCTAGTCAGAAATAAAATTGCTGACAAAATAAAAATCAATTACAATTTTTTATTGGTTGAATAATTGTTTTAATGCATTAGTTATTAGTTAAATAGATGTTTTGTTGATTTGAAATAGGTCAGTTTTGTGAGAAGCTGACCTTTTTTTAATATTTCTAAATAAAATTTAAATGATTTATAAAAATTATGTTGTTACTGGAGAGGATGTAAATGATGATATGGAAATGCAAAGTTCCGCATATATATCATACACACTTCGATTAGTATATCGTTTTTTGTTTGATAACGGATTTTCAAAAGAGAAACTCAATGCTTTGCATTTAGGCTTGCAAGAAAGAAATCATGTATTAGTTTGTTATAAAAATCTGATGTTTACTGAACGATTTTTTGTCGAGATAAAACATTGTAATATAAATGAAAAAATTAACATCAAAAGCTACTTTTTCAATTCAAAATTCGAATGCTGTGCAGAAGTTACTGAAGAACTAGAATGGTTTGACCACGTTCAAAGAGAAGTTATAGATACTCCTAAACAAATTCTAAAATATTTTTATTTACATACAAGAGTGTGATATTAGAATTGAAAGTGAGTATCTAGCAATCTCTAGAGCACTATAACCTAAATTTAAGGGTAAAAAATATTTTTAACTTTTACTTTATTTTTAATTACAACTGTTTTTAAGATCTTGAATCTATAACTGAAATACATGTTGGGATAGAATCCCGATAAAACTGAAATTTTTATATTCCCTTTTTGAATATGAGGTAAATGAAGCTTTGCACTTTTCACCAAGCGAAGAAGAAACCATTTGGAATCTGGCGTTTGCCATAGAAAAAGAATACCAAAACAATACCGATGACTTTAGTAAAACCATTATTTGGAGTCATCTAAGTACGATGTTTAAATATGCACAAAGATATTACAAAAGACAATTCATTAATCGTGAGGAGCTCTCTGGTGCAACATTTACAAAGTTTAATAATTTACTTTCGTCCTATTTTGAAGATAAAAACAATAATGATCTGCGACTGCCTACGGTTAATTATATGGCATAAAAACTAAATATTTCTTCTCGTTATTTGACTGATCTGCTGAAACAAGAAACTGGAAAAACGGCTCTGGAAATTATTCATCTTTATTTAATTTCGGAAGCTAAGAATTTACTCAAAGAAGGAAAGATGAACATTAGCGAAATTTCAATTTCGCTGGGTTTTGAAAATGCGGCTTATTTTTCTCGTTTGTTTAAAAAAGAGGTTGGAATGCCCCCAAATATTTTTAGGGAACAACAATTAAATTAATTTTTTTATTGAAAAAAGCTATAGATAATTTCTTCTATTTATTGTGCAGTTCTATTTGGATAAAAGCCGTGTAGGACTCATTTTTATCTTCCATTTCAAAATTAAACGTCCTTCAATTATATTAGGTGCTTCTTTACATACCAAAATAAACCTATCCATCCATAGGTATAAATAGATGCTTCACGTCTACATTAATTCAAAATTCTTCTTCATGTTTAAAAATGTTAAAACTTCTTGCATTATCTAATTTCTCGTTGAAAAACTCCTGCTATACACCTTTTACTAAAATATGATCGTTTCATACTCCATTTATCATTTTAAATTTTCCTTAAAAAAAGTTTCTAATTTACCAAACGGAATTTTATCAATCTGGTCGTACAAATCTACATGAACAGCATTTGGAACGATGACCAATTCCTTTGGTTCAGAAGCCATTGCAAAAGCATCTTCGCTAAAATATCTTGAGTGTGCTTTTTCGCCTGCAATAATTAAAATCGGTCTTGGCGAAATTTCTTTAATGTAGCTTAAAATAGGCATATTCATAAAAGATATTGGAGTTGTAGCCGTCCACGAACCTTTAGAATTTACAGCACGTTCGTGATAACCTCTAGGTGTGCTGTAATAGTCGTAATATTCTTTTAGAAATTGAGGTTCATTTCCTTTCAGGACTGCATTTAGTTTTGCTCCGTAAGAAAAGGTACCTGCTTCGGCATCTTTCCAGCGCTGTTCGCTTAATTGCTCTAAAGTTTTGGTGCGTTGTTCTAAAGTAACCGAATCATTATATCCTTTCGACATTACTCTTGTCATATCATACATCGTAGCAGTGGCAACGGCTTTTATCCTTTTATCAACAGCAGTAGCATTTAAGGCAAAACCTCCAAAACCACAAATTCCGATGATACCAATTTTGTTTCGGTCAATATTTTTATGAATGCCAAGAAAATCCACCGCTGCACTAAAATCTTCGGTATTGATTTCCGGTGATGCCAGATTTCTCGGTTCACCGCCACTTTCGCCAGTGTACGATGGATCGAATGCTACCACTGCGAAACCACGTTCTGCCATTTGACTGGCATACAAACCAGATGATTGTTCTTTTACAGCTCCGAAAGGCCCGCTAATGGCCAAAGCAGCTAATTTTTGATTTCCTGCATTTTTTGGAAGATATAAATCTCCTGAAAGTGTGATGCCGTAGCGATTTTTGAAGCTTACTTTTTGACGGGTTACTTTATCGCTTAATTGAAAAGTATAATGTTCTTTTGATTCCATTTTTTTTGATTTTGAAGTTTTATTCTGTGCAAATGTTTGTCCTGTAAACAGGAACATTATTGCGAATGCTATTATTTTTTTCATTGTCTAAATTATTAGGTTAAAATTTCATTTTCGAAAATTTGGTCTTACTGCAACTCAAACTTTACCGTTACATTTCCACTTCCCAAAGCCACTTTGTAACCAGAAATATCATCCACTTTTCCTAGTCTTGTGTAGGTATAAGAAGTGTTAAAGCTCTCGTAAAATAAAACCAAAGCATTATTTCCGTACAACATAAAATCTCCAACCTGAATAGTTCCGCCAGGGCTGGAATTGGTTGGAAGTGTGGTATTCAAATGATATACTTTTTCATTATTATTCAATTCACTCAAAGTAAGTGTCATTGGCAATAAGGCCTTAAAAGCAGAGGCAGTAGGATTATCGCTCAGTGTTACATAAAAAACTTTGTCTCCAATTGTTATTCTCATTTTCGATTCATTTATGGTATTCGTATCATCATTATTTAATGGCTCAGATTCATTGTTTTTACTGCAAGCAAACAATTGCACGCAGATGAAACTCACTAATAATGCAGATATAATTTTCATTTTTATTACTGTTTTAATTAAATTGTTTTTAATTTTTTTGCCGGAATTCCACCAACGATGGTATTATCAGGAACATCTTTTGAAACTACAGAACCTGCCGCTACGATTGCATTTTCGCCAATAGTTACACCTTGCAGAATAGTCGCATTTGCTCCAATCCAAGCATTTTTTTTGATGAGAATAGTCGCAACAGAAAGCGAATGTCTGTCTTCAGGCGATACAGGATGTCCTTCGGAAAGCAGGCTGACTTTTGGCGCTATTAGCACATTATCTTCAATGGTAATGCCACCTAAATCCAAAAAAACACAATCGAAGTTGATGAATACGTTTTTACCAATTTTAGTATGTTTTCCGTAATTAATGTACAAGGGCGTAAATACAGTTACGCTTTCGTCAATTTCAGCTGCTGTAATTTGGCTTAATAAGTTTCTTATTTCAACAGGATCTGTTGAATTATTCATCTGAACCAATAATTTTTTTGTTTCAAACGAAGCTTCACGCATTTTATACGCTTCATTGTCGTTTGATGAAATGGTTTCACCGTTTTTTAGTCGATCAAAAATTGTTTTAGTCTCCATTGTTTCCCTATTTATTACAATGCAAATTTAAAGACAAAGCCTCACAGATGGTTTTCTGTAAGGCTCAAATAGCTTTTCTGTAAAGCTCAATTTTATACTTCTGTCGGTGGAATGCCGTATTGTTTTTTAAATGCGGTCGAGAAATGGGAAGGATTTTTAAAACCAACTTCCAAATACACATCTTGTACTTTTCTGTTTTCTTCTTTTAGCTTGATGTAAGCCATTTCTAAGCGTTTTTTTATCAGCCATTTTTGGGGTGTAAGGCTGCTTATTTTTTTGAAATCCCGTTTAAATGTGGCTAAGCTTCTACCTGTAAACGAGGCAATCTGCTCCATTGAAAGTTCTTCCATATAATTACTATTGAGAAACTCTAACAGATCAATTTTCCAAGGTTCGGCAAAGTCGAAAAGTATAGGGTAGAGCGCTTCATTACTATTCAAAATAGCATAAATTCCTTCCAGTAATTTCAAATTTGTAACACCTTCAGTTGGTTTTACATTGCTGTCGAAATAAGGGGTAAGCGATTGAAATAAACTTTCTATTGCAGGATTTCGTTCGAGTTTAAAAACGGTTTTATCCGAAACTTTTACCTCTTTCTGGATTTCCGATTTGTCCATTTTACTGTAAAAATCACGCAAAACACTCCGTTTGAATGTTAGAGAAATACCTTTATATAAATCTTCTCCTTTGCTATTTTTGTACATTTTCAATCGATGGTCTCTTCGGATAAAGGCACAATCACCTGCCTGCAGTTTTATTTTTTTGTTTCTGTCTTCAATAATTTGTTCACCCGAATACAAGTAAACCAAAACGTGTTCAGGCGTTGCATGAATACACTTTTCGCTATAATCAGAGAAGCACGAAAGAAATATTCCCGAATAGCCTATGGTTTTTAATTTGTCTTCTTGTTGTGCTTCCATTATTTAATTGATTATTAGTTTATTGACATGCAAAAATACAATTTATATTCTTGAATTATTTTGCTGTAAAGCTCATTTTACCTTTCTTTAAAGCTCAATTTAAAGTTTTTGAACTTTTATTTACCTTGTCATTAGGCAGTTTTAAGTTTCTAGTGCAATTTTTTAGTTTTTAAATTAGCCGTTTTATTTTATGCATTTTTGCACCAAATTTTGAATTATCTGGTTTCAAAATTCGAGTTCAAGAGCGATTCTATTCAAGGGTTTTTCCAGGTGTTTCATTGATTTGACTTTGGACTTCATTTATGTCTTTTTTTGAGAGTTTTCATTGCAAATATTCGTATGTAATTTTATATCAATCAATCTTTTAGTTTAATTATACCTGTCCTGTATAAGTCCAACGCTTTTTGTAAAATGCTCTCAATTTTTTTTATTGGTAAATCTTTGTTTGGGTTAACTTTAAAAATCTTCATCCGGGAACGGCTGCCTTCTTCTAATTCTGGATCGTCAAGGTATTTACCTTCTACCATAAGAATATATGGTTCGTCTGTCTTTTTATTTGTCCACAAATAACAAAACATTTTTTTCTTATAGCAGAAGCAGGGCATTCCATATTTCACTGTTTCAGTTATGTGTGCGTCCTGATTAAGGATAATGTTCCGTAATGCAAGCAAACAACTTTTGTTTGGCTCTTCTTTATTCAGATAATAGTTTTGAAGCTGCTGTACCATTTTTTTTCTGTTTTAAAGCTATTAGAAGCAGTATTAATTTAAATCAAGGTATTTCTTGATTTTGCAGGCAATTTAGCCTTGACCAATTTATAAAATTGTTTTTTGTATTGTTTTCACTGCATCTTATCCAAGCAATTTATGTCATCAATAAATACCCAGTTGTATAGTTGATTTAGGACTAAAACTATATTTGTATAAATATATTAGGATTTATTTAATAATCTGTATAGTTATTTTAAAACGAGACGTTATGATAAAAGCGCATTACTATATCATTTTGGTAATGATAAGTTGTAGCAATGAGACAAACAAAAGAAGCCTAATTTGAAAAAATTAGGCTTCTTTATTCATTATCAATGCTAAACTAAAGTTCTTCTTATTTTTTAATAAAAGATTTAGTTTCAATAGTATTACCTATCTGAATATTAAAAAAGTAAATACCAGGTGTCAAATTACTGCAATTATATTCAACGGTAGCTCTCCCAATGTCATAGGTTTGATTTGTAATGTCTTTTAGTTTACGGCCATTCACATCAAATAATGATATAATAGCATTTTCTTGTTGCGTCTGCATAAAAGAAATTGTTATATTTCCAGCTGTTGGGTTTGGAGAAATGCTTAGACTATAATCAGATTCTAAAACAGACTCCTTAGCTTCTTTTTTAGCAGTAAGACCTGTTACGGTACAAGTTGGTGTTGTACTAAATGCCATTGTTGAAGCAGAAAAATTGGTAAACGTGGCATTTATATCGATATTCGAAGTATCGCTGGCACCTTTTCCATCACATTCAACTCTGCCATTTCTCCAATAGGGGAATTGAAGGTAGGTTCCCGCAGTAGAACAGCTTCCTATTTCGGCATCACCACCTACAACAACTGAGCCACCAAAATTTCCAGCAAATAACATGGCATTTCCTCTGATTTTAGCGGTGTTAGCCACAGAACCACCTTCCATCCACGCATTTCCTTCTACAATGGCACTACTTGATAAGTTTGCATTATAGACACAACCATTATCTCTTACTATGGCATTTCCGTTGATAATTCCGCCATCAACCATTGCAAATCCATCTACACGAGCATTGCCAGAAAGGGTACCATTTAACACAATTGCATAAGGTCCAACATATACTGATGATGCTACACTGGCAGTATTAGATACCCATCCGCCACCATTACTATGTAAGTGTCCGTTTGTTTTAAGGAATTTTCTAAAATCAGCTGCTGGTTGAAATCCTTCTGGCTTTGCATTTGCAATTTTCACCTCATAAGGATATCTTCTTTGTTTCGGATATCCTTCATCCATATTATAATTTACATGCACTTTTGGAGCCGAAAATACAACTAGAAAAATGTTGGCTTCAGTTGCTGTTTTTAGAGTAAATGAGGCTTCTCCATCCGTTTTGTACATGGGGCTATAACGTGATATGGTACCATCAGCTTTAGTCGTAACAAAACCATATCGCCATCCAGCTTGTGTTGGGTTTACTTCGGAGTGGCCTTTAAATTTAATGGTAACTTTCTTTTCAGTACCTGTACATGTTGGATACAAAGGAATAACATTCATTCCATAGTCCTGTGGAGCCCAATCGCTATTTGTGTAAAATTGATCGGTTGTTCCTGTAACTTTAGTCAAAAGGGTATATTGCCTGCTGGTATAGCGAGGCATATAATTCTGAATTGCCTGATGGACTTCTCTAATTTTTTTACCAAAATTACTAGTTGTATTAATTTGAGAGTTCCACTGAATAGGGTAATCAAATGCAGGCTGACGTTGTGCATAACCCCATAGATAATCGTTAAGTTGGTCCTGAGTAAAACCTTTTAATCTTTTGATAGTTTCAAGCGGGTGTTCTTGGTTTGTAGATTCTGCCCACATTCTTCTGGTAAAATCAAATCCATCTTTCTCTTGCACATAATACATCAAATGAAAATTGGTGTAATGATGTCGATTCGAGGACCACATGAAATGCCTGGTTTGTATCCATCGGGTTAGAGTTCCATCTATTTCTGCCCATTGAGCATAGGCTTGTGAGCGCATGAAATTGGCATGACCTTCATAAAATGGACTTGCCCAATCGTAACCCGAAAAAGCGTTTCCGTTACCTGGATTCTCCTGAATTTGCATCATCATTTGTAGCGTATGAGCAAACTCATGAGATAAGGCACCCCCATCTCTGGTCGCTTCTGGATGTACAAACATAGCTCCAATAGTATTACTAAAAGAACTCGCCTGCGCGAAAGCCTCCAAACGAGGATCTGTAGAATTCCAGGTATTCATCATCATGATAATGATTTTGTACTTTCCTAAATTTTTGGTACTGGCATTACTTACAAAATGTAAATCTGTTATGTAGCGTTTAAAACAATACTCTAATGTGTCTGCAACCGATTTAGGAGTAAAACGTAACGCTGGGTCTGAATAGGCAGCTGGATTAGTACCTACCTTATCTCCCCAATACAAAACAAAATTAGTAGACTCGTATCTTCTACTACTAGAGGTTTTATTGTAAAATTCATTATTAGGATCACTCCATTCTGTAGGTGTAAAGAGGGTTTTCTGTGCGATTGCGAAATAACTGCTGAGAAAAAGCATAATTTGTAATAAAAATGTTTTCATATAATTATTGGTTTATTGGTTACAATGAAAAGGATAAGCAATTTGAAAATTGAAAGGATGCTATAAAAATTGCTAGTTTTATTTATATAAGGACACTAATAATTATAGAATAATACTTGGTTTGTAGTAGTACTTTATTTTTAATAGTGTTATTTTTACACTTGTGAAATTATAATAAAAGAGAATTTAATAAAGTATGAATATTATGACATTGTAATACTATATTATCCTGTTTTTTAATGATTTAAGTTAGGTGGTATTTAAGAGGTTTGATAATAAAAAGAAAAGCATTTATTAGATGTAGAAATATTAAACACTGCCATTTTGTTTGTTTGGAAGAATGAAATTGTCTAATAATTGAAGGAGATTTGAGAAAAAAGGATTGATTTTAATGTTCAGATTTGGAAAATTATTTAGTTGGGTGACTAATTTAATTTTAGCACTGTACTTGATTTTGACTTTCAGACATTGTTTAATTTATTCTTTAAAATTTAAAAAACAGTATATTTAAGATAACATAGTATTTGTTTAGGATAAAATACCGTTCTATTGGTTTGGTAAATGCTTTTAATTTTACAAATGTTAATATTCAAACAAAAATGTATTTATTAAAGAACATTAAAGAAGTCGAAATTTAATCTTATCGAAAAGAAGATATTCTGATTTTAATTTTAAAACATTTCTTCAAATTAATAGTGTTGTTTTTGTTTGAATATATAGGTTTTATAAATAGTGAAAAAAGTGATTTAATTATGAAGATGCATAAACTTATTATCTGCGCTATGTTGGGTTTTGGTTCCATGAATTCAACAGCTCTTTGGGCACAAGATGGGGATCAGATTTTAGATGGTATTGGAGAAACTGGACTGATTGCCCGCTATGTTTTTGATGGTGATGTAAAAGATTGGTCGAGAAATAATCTGCACGGTACTATATTGGAATCAAATATGAAATTCATAAATGATGAGCAGTTTGGTAAAGTACTTTCATTGTCGGCAGATAGTAAAGGTTTTGTTGCATTGCCGAGCGAAGCTTTTGCAGGAGAAGAATCATTAAGCATATCTGGATGGATTTATTTGCGTGCTGAACAAAGCGGTCAACATTTTTTTGATTTTGGAAAAAATGCTAAGACACATTTTTTTGTAGCTCCAACAGGTAATAAAAAAGACACTGGTTTTCATACTGAAATTGCTATACAAACAGGAAAAAAATATGAAACCAATTCTCCAAATTTAGAAGCTAATAAATGGTATCATATAGTTGTTGTTATTGATATCCCTTCTAAAACATTGAGTACTTATGTAAATGGTACTTTAGTAAGTTCAGCAAAGAACATGGAACTTAATTTAGAACAATTATTTGATGCGAATACTCCTAAAAATAACATGCTTTATATTGGAAAATCATTTTTGGCTGAAGATCCCTATTTAGATGCAAAATTACATGATTTTAGGTTGTATAGAGTTCCTTTAAATGAAAAGCAAATAGCGAAAATTTATCATAACACTTTAGATGATGGGTATGAGGAAGAAGAAGCAGAACAGCCAGTTGGTGATTTAGAAAAATTTCCAAGTACAACTCCTCAACTATACAATCAATATCTGACTAGTGTTACTGACGTAAAAGTGCAAACGGTAGTAGGAACTCTTCCAAGATTACCACGTTATATGAAAGGTGTTTATAAAAATGGAATTGTAGGGCCAGAGGTACGAGTGATTTGGCCAGCTCCAACAGATAATATTTCAGTGCTTAAAGCTGGACAATATACTGTAACTGGAAAGATTGCAGGTACAGACTTAAAACCAAATGCTTTAGTGATAGTAAAAGAAGGTAAAGATGCTGCGACACCAGAACTTAAACTTGCAGCCTTTAATTTGGATGAGGTGTCATTAAATGCTGATCTTCATGGACACAATACGAAGTTTATTGAAAATCGTGATAAGTTTATAAAAACGCTTGCTAAGACAAATCCGGATTCTTTTCTTTATATGTTTCGCAATGCTTTTGGACAAGAACAGCCAAAAGGAGCAGAAGCCTTGGGAGTATGGGATACTCAGGACACTAAATTACGCGGGCATGCTACCGGACATTATTTAACAGCTATTGCTCAGGCATATGCAAGTACAGGTTATGATAAAGCTTTGCAAGACAATTTTGCTGCTAAGATGGAGTATATGGTAAATACACTTTACCAATTGGAACAAATGTCTGGACAACCAAAAGTGGCTGGAGGTCCTTCTGTTTCAGATCCTACAGCAGTGCCTTTTGGACCAGGTAAAACTGAATATGATTCAGATTTGAGCAACGAAGGACTTCGTACCGATTATTGGAATTGGGGAAAAGGATTTATTAGTGCTTATCCACCAGATCAATTCATCATGTTAGAAAAAGGTGCAAAATATGGAGGTCAAAAAACACAAATTTGGGCACCGTACTATACTTTACATAAAATACTTGCTGGTTTGCTAGATGTTTATGAAGTAAGTGGTAATAAAAAGGCTCTTGAAACTGCAGAAGGTATGGGAAGCTGGGTACACGCTCGCATGAGTAAGTTGCCAACGGAGACACTAATTCGTATGTGGAACACTTATATTGCGGGTGAATTTGGTGGAATGAATGAAGCTATGGCTCGCCTTTACAGAATAACAAATGAGAAACAATATCTGGAAGTTGCTCAAATATTCGATAACATCAAAGTGTTTTATGGCGATGCAAAACATTCGAACGGTTTGGCTAAAAATGTAGATACTTTCCGCGGATTACATGCTAATCAACACATCCCGCAAATTATGGGAGCTCTTGAAATGTATCATGATTCGAATACTCCTGATTATTACCGTATTGCCGATAATTTTTGGTTCAAAACTACAAACGATTATATGTACAGTATCGGAGGAGTTGCCGGAGCAAGTAATCCTGCAAATGCAGAATGTTTTATCAGCCAGCCAGCAACAATTTATGAAAACGGTTTTTCTGCAGGAGGACAAAACGAAACTTGTGCAACTTATAACATGTTGAAATTAACAAGCAATCTGTTTCTTTATGAGCAACGTGGCGAATTGATGGATTACTACGAGCGTGGTTTGTACAATGATATTCTTGCTTCAGTAGCTGAGAATACACCTGCGAATACCTATCATATTCCGTTGCGACCAGGTTCAGTAAAACAATTTGGTAATGCAAAAATGAATGGTTTTACGTGTTGTAATGGTACAGCTTTAGAAAGTAGTACAAAATTTCAAAATTCTATTTATTTCAAAAGTATTGATAACAAGGCTTTATACGTAAATCTTTATGTACCATCTACTTTAAAATGGGCTGAAAAGAATGTTACTATAGAGCAAACAACTTCTTTTCCAAACGAAGATCATACACTTTTGACAATCAAAGGAGAAGGAAAGTTTGATGTTAATGTACGTGTACCTTCTTGGGCAACCAAAGGATTTTTTGTAAAAATAAATGGTAAGGATGTAAAAGTTAAGGCTGTTCCAGGAAGCTATCTTACTTTAAATAATAAATGGAAAAACGGTGACACAATAGAGTTGCGTATGCCATTTCAATTTCATCTTGATCCTGTAATGGACCAACAAAATGTGGCAAGTTTATTTTACGGACCAATATTGCTAGCTGCTCAGGAAAAAGAGCCGCTTAAAGAATGGAGAAAAGTAACATTAGATGCTAAAGATATAAGTAAAACAATAACAGGAAATCCTGAGAAGTTAGAATTTGCTATCGATGGAGTGGTGTTTAAGCCTTTTTATAATACCTACGGGCGCCATTCGGTTTATTTAGATGTTACTCTAAAAGAATAGGTTAATCAATTAAAAATTTTCAGAATTTTTCAATTGATTTTGAATAAAATATTAAATACAGACATACAATAAACAACAAATGAAGATGCGAAATTTAAAATATAAAATTGGATCAGTACTGTTTTTGGCAAGTACAATGGGTATCCAAGCTCAAGATTATTGGAGTAGAATTGAAAAGAAAGAATCTACTTTGGGTATTGCAGAGATTTATCAAAAATTTAGCACTCCTACTTTTCAATTAAAATTAGTAAAAGCATCACAAACAGTTGCTGGTTTAAGATCAAATAAAAATTTGAATTTTGATTTTACGCCTAGTGACAGACTTGAGATCAGAGACAAAGATGGATTGTATCATTTAGGTGATATTAATTTAAGAATTAAAGAAGCTAATGCCGCTTGGAAAAGCTATTCAACAGCTACAAAACGTGGTGCAATTACTCCTTTAGCTACATCTCAAAATGTATTAGCAGGAGCAGATTTGGCTAATACATTGCCTGCTGATATTCCAGTTACGGTTAAGAGATATTATGAAACGAAAGGAAATGATTTAGTATTAAGATTTGTAATTACTAATAAATCTGCAAATAATATTGAAATTGGAGCTTTAGGTATTCCTATGGTTTTTAATAATATTTTAGAAGGAAAATCTCTGAATGAAACGCATGCACAAAATGTGTTCTTCGATCCGTATATCGGAATGGATGCCGGATATTTAGAGGTAAAAAGATTAAGCGGTGAAGGACCTGCATTAGTAGTTATGCCAGAAGAGAATATGCCTTTTGAAGCGTATCGTCCTTTAAACGATGATCCAACTCCAAGAAGTATTGTTTTTGAAGGTTTCCATGAATGGATGGCATATAGCAAAGCTTACGGAGATAATGAATGGAAAGGGGTAACGCAATGGAATAACCCAACATCATTAGTTTTAAAACCTAACGAATCTAAAAGTTTTGCTCTAAAATTGGCATTGTCTGAAGGAATTGAGGATATTCAGAATACGCTTGTAAAAGAAGAAGTTCCTGTAGCAACAAGCATTCCGGGGTATGTAATTCCGCAAGATATTAGTTCACAATTATTTTTAAACTATAAAAGTGATGTCAGTTCATTTGAGGTTGAACCAAAAGGAGCGCTTCAAATTAAAGAAGCTGGAAAAACTGCCAGAGGTTTAAAAAAATATACTGTACATGGTGTAAAATGGGGTAACGCTAGATTAACCATCAATTATAAAAATGGTACAAGACAAACTATAAATTATAAAGTTATTAAACCTGAAAATGAAGTTGTTAAAGATTTTGGTCATTTCTTAACTACGGCACAATGGTTTGATCAACCCGATCCAATTTTTAAAAGAAATCCTTCGGTAATTAGTTACGATTACGAAACTAAAAAGCAATTAACACAAGATAGCAGAGCGTGGGTTGCAGGTTTGAGTGATGAAGGTGGAGCAGGAGGCTGGTTAGCAGCTATTATGAAACAGCATATTCAGCCAGATAAAGAAGAAATTAAAAAATTAGAACAATTTATTGATAAAACGCTTTGGGGAAATATTCAATATAGCGAAGGGAAAAATAAATATGGCGTTAAGAAAAGTGTCTTTTATTATGAGCCAGATTCTTTGCCTAAAGGAACTTATAGTAAAGATATAGATTATTCTACTTGGGCAGCTTGGAAGCATAAAGACGCAAACGATCCGGGAAGATCTTATAATTATCCTCACGTTGCTGCCGCTTATTGGACAATGTACCGTTTAGCAAGATATAATAAAGGCTTGGTTGATAGTAAAACTTGGGATTGGTATTTAAAACAAGCGTACTATACATCAATTGCAATGGTTGAACAAGCTCCATATTATGCGCAGTTTGGTCAAATGGAAGGTTCTGTATTTTTATTAATCTTAGAAGATTTGAAAAATGAAAATTTCACCGATTTGTCTTCTAATTTAGAAGCGAAGATGAAAGACAGAGCGAATCATTGGAGAGCATTAGAATATCCTTTTGGAAGTGAAATGCCATGGGATTCTACTGGTCAGGAAGAAGTTTATATGTGGTCTGATTATTTTGGTTATGATGAAAAAGCAGATATTACTTTAAATGCTATTTTGGCTTATATGCCAACAATGCCACACTGGGCTTATAACGGAAATGCCCGTAGATATTGGGATTTCTTATATGGTGGAAAATTATCAAGAGTAGAACGTCAGATTCATCATTATGGTTCTTCATTAAATGCAATACCAGTTTTAAGACAATACAGAAAAAAATCTGATGATTTATATTTATTGAAAGTAGGATATGGAGGTCTTTTAGGAGGTATTTCAAACATTACCGAAGATGGATTTGGTCCGGCAGCATTTCACTCTTATCCAACAGAATTAAGAATTGACTACATATCTGGAGATTATGGTTCAGGTTTTTATGGTTATGCTGTAAATACTGCTACTTATATTACTAAAGAAGAGGATTTAGGATGGTTAGCTTTTGGAGGAAATGTAACTACAAAAGGCGATTTAGTTGATGTGAAAATAACAACGGCTGCAAAATCTAAAGTGTTCATCACTCCAAAACAATTATGGTTAACATTAGACGCGGGAACTTTCGAAAAAGTGACTTATAATACTAAAACTGATGAGGTAGAAATCACCTTGAACTCCGCCAATGAGTTTACTCCAAATGCGTATTTAAGAGTAAATAAAGACATTGAATTGCCTTATACTAAAGTAAGAGGAGCATACGAAATACCTTTGCAAAAGAAAAGTATTCAAATAAAATTAAAGCAAAAATAATTCTTAGTGGTTTGAGAATTATACTGAGACAAAGGCAATTTTTATTTTAATTGCCTTTGTTATTTTAAAGAAATAAAATAAACTAAAATTATAAAGTTTCCTCAAAAAAAATAATGCTCAAAATAATGAAAAAGCAACTATTATCAATCCAATTTTTTCTGTCAGTTATTGTCGGTTGTTATGCTCAGGAAAAAGTAAATGTCAACTTAGTCAATGCTGGAAACCCAGTTTTACCAGGTTATTTTGCCGATCCTACAATCAAAAAGTTCGGAGATACTTATTATATCTACGCCACGACCGATAATGAAATGTTAGCGTCTGGAGCACCAACAGTTTGGTATAGTAAGGATTTGAAAAATTGGTACAATTATATCATGGATATTCCTTCATTTACAGCAAAATCGATTACTAATTTTTGGGCACCAGATATTGTAGTAGGAAATGATGGTAAATACTATTTGTATTTTGGAAACTGTGAAATTGGTTGTAATATCTACGGTTATGTATCTGACACACCAATTGGTCCATGGAAAAAATTAGACGAAAATGACAAGCCGGTTATCTCTAATGGATATCCAAGAGAAGGTTTCCCGTCACTAGATGCGCAGTTTTTTAAAGATACCGATGGTAAAGTATATGGCTATTGGGGAACCTGGGTACACTACAATGGCGGATATGCTGTGGGGGAACTCAACACAACCACGATGAAAGATATGGTAAATTCAAAGAATATTCCTTTGAGTCAAACGCCTAAACCTTTTGAAGCGGCTTATATGATGAAAAAGGGCAATAAATATATCTTAATGTATTCTGGAGATTCTTGTCATGACGAGACTTATAATGTTCGATATTCATATTCGAACACTCCTTACGGACCTTTTACCGAAGGTGCTAATAATCCAATTTTGAGTACTACCGAAGACAAAACGACACATGGACCAGGGCATCATTCGGTGTTAGAAGACGGAAATGATTCTTATATCGTTTATCACAAACACGATTACCCAATGACTCGCGGAGGTCTTGCAAGACAAGTGTGTATTGACAAAATGATTTTCGAAAATGATTCGACTATAAAAAAGGTTGTTCCTACTTCAAAAGGAATTGGAAATATAGTAAAATCCAATATGCCGGAAAACATTGCTTTGAGTGCAACTGCAACGGCTTCGTCTTTTTATCATTTGCAATCTTCGGAATACGATTATAAATACGAACCAAATTTTGCTACAGACGACAACAATGCAACCATGTGGAAAGCGGCTAATAATTCTTTTCCACAGGATTTGACTGTAGATTTAGGAAGTATAAAAGCAATAAAAAGGGTGATGACCCAATTTGAATTCGCAAGTTATTACTACCAATATACTTTGCAATATTCAACGGATGGCAAAAATTGGAAAGTGTATGCTGACAAATCAAAGAATCAGACAGCCGGAAGTCCAATGATTGATGATAATGATATTTCGGCACGTTATTTAAAGTTAACAGTTTTGGCTACCGAAAAATCGGGACTTTATGCAGCTGTTTGGAATATAAAAGTATATAGTTCTTTGTTTGATATTCCATTGCAATTAGAAAATAAAAAATCAAGTGTATCTCCAGCAGTTGTAAGTTCTCATAAAATGCTGATTGACCTTAACGTAAATAGCGGAAAATTGAATAGCCCTCTGACCAAAGTACCAAACAAAGGAGCAATTGGAGGAACTTTTACAAAAAACGGTGAAGTAACTTTAGAAAAGGATAATGAAGGAATAAAAGCAATTAAATTTAGCAATGGCTCTTTGGTATTAGACAAACCAGTTCCAAAAAGTTTGGCTTGGAATGGTTCTTACACCGTTGCGACATGGGTAAAGAATCCTGAAATTGCTAAAGAAGGAGAAATTTTAGCATCATGGTGTGATAGAAATGAATATAATCTGGCTAATTCTTATAATGCTTTGGCTTACAATAGTAGTCATTATGGAGCGGCACCGCATTTGGATGGTCATTTTGATATGAGATACAAAAAACTCCCTGAACAAAATAAATGGCACCATATTGTTTTGACTTTTGATGGGGTTATTGAGAAAATTTATGTAGATGGTGTCTTGGATAATTCTCAAAACATGATGTTGTCTTCTGCAATTGATAAAGCTAAAATTATTATTGGATCTTCTGATGTTGGAGAGAATTTCTCAGGATATATGGCTTCCATGCAAATGTATGATTATGCATTAAATAGTGAAGAAATTACAAAAAGTATGAATAATACAAAGCCGAAGAAGTAAGTAAATAATCAAAAAAAAGATTTCTAAATTTAAATTATAGATAATTCATGAAAAAAAATGTTGTATTAATTTCGATGGTATTTCTAATGTTTTTTACGCAATTTATTTCATGTAGTAATTCATCTGAAGAATCAATAAATCCTAACGAAACTGAGAATAATGATTGTTCAAAATATACAATTGGAGACAGATGTTATCAATCTTATTTTAAAGGAATAACTGCCGATGATGCAACCATTAAGAAGTATGTTGTAAATGCCGATAAATACAGAGATTTAGTTTTAAAAAATGTTTCTAGTTTAAAAAATCCTATGTGGAGTATTAAAAATACCGGTGAGTGGGTAATTTATTATCACATAGAAGAATGGAAAGGTCCAGTAACTGCTAAAGCAATTAAATCTTTAACGGGTTATTATGAAAAAATTGCAAATGATTGGATGGTAACACTTCAGGATTTTGACAGTTCTGCTCCAGAAAATGTGAAAGTCAAAGTTTTTGGATTTGTTTTTAATAAAGGGGTTCAAATTGATAAAAGTTTTTATGATACCTATGGAGATTATCCTATCGTTACCAATTGGAATGATAAAGGTGAAAGTTCTCCTTGGAAAGTGGTATCTAAAAAAGATGGAACTATTTCAGACCAAAATTGGTACAATATTAAGGATTTTACAACTTTAAAGGTTGTAGGCAACCAAGAGAGCACAGATCCTGAAACAAAATTTTTTCCAGTTGATTGGAACGGATATAAACACCCGGAAAATGTAGATATGTTCTTTACTAAATTTTGGCATTTAATTCCTTGGGATGCAGTAGCTCAGCGTCAATATTTAAAAATTGGAGGAAATATTTTAGACTATGAAAACGGAATACCTAACACGGGTACGATGACACATGAAATGGGACATTGCTTTTTTCACGACGATATGTATTCAGAAGAAAAATATCCTGATAATGCTGGATTAGTATCTGTTATGAATAAGGAAAATACCATACAGGATTTTGATAAAATTATACAACGAATGATTTGGGAAGCTATGAAATAGTATTTGCAATGAATCATCTATATACAATAATATGACTATCCACTATGGGGACTAAATTAAAATAGGCCACGGATGGCACGGATTAAACTGATTGGCACGGATTTCTATAGTTGCTTTTAAATTCAATCTGTGAGAATCAGTTTAATCTGTATAATCTGTGTGCCATTTCTATAATTAGTATTAGAAACGGATAGTAATATACAATAATGTTAAAACAGAAAATTAATAACTATTCAAAAAATGAAAAAAAGACTACTGATTTTATGTGGAGTATTAGTATCCATGTATCATGCTTCTGCTCAAACGTATGAGGTTAAATCTCCTAATGGAAACATTCAAATTAAAGTTGTCAATTCTGATAAAATTTCATGGTCGGCTTCATTAAATGGAAATCTAATTATTGAAAAAGCCGAAGCCGGGATGGATTTCTCATCAAATACTGACTTTGGGTCAAATCCGAAGGTGAAATCGCATACTATTAAAAGTGAATCTCAAAATATTCATGCTATAGTTGCTCATAAAGATTCAGACATAAAAGATGAATATACAGAGCTTTCGATTACGTATCAAGGAAAATATAAACTAAACTTCCGTGCGTATAACGATGGTGTAGCGTATCAGTTTATTGATGAAGCTAAAGAGAAACGTGATGTGATTTCAGAAAAAGTTTCTTTTACTTTTCCAAAGGGTTCACGTTCTTTATTTCCTCAGGAAGAATCAATGTATTCGCATAACGAAAGACTTTATTTAGACAAAGCATTAACTGATATTCAATCGAAAGATTTTTGCAGTTTGCCAGTTATGTTTACTACAGATAAAACCAAAGTTTTGTTTACAGAAACCGCTCTTCACGATTATCCAGGCTTGTTTTTAAAAGGAAACGGAAATACAACTTTAGATTCACAGTTTCCAAAATATGTTTTAGAAGCAGTTGATAAAGATGGAAGATCAGACCGTGTACAAACCATCACAAAAGAAGCCGATTATATTGCTAAAACATCAGGTGACAGAGCTTTTCCTTGGCGTGTATTTATGATAAGTGATGATGATCGCACATTCGTAGAAAGTAATTTAACATACCAATTAGCAAAACCAAATGTTCTAAAAAACACTGATTGGATAAAACCTGGAAAAGTAGCATGGGATTGGTTTAATGCTAACAATATTACGGGTGTTGATTTTAAAGCAGGATTAAATACAGCAACCTATAAATACTTTATTGATTTTGCTTCAAAAAATAAAATAGAATATGTAATTCTTGATGAAGGTTGGACAAAATCTACAACTCAAATTCTAGATTTCAATCCTGCAATGGATGTGAAAGAATTGATTCGATACGGAAAAGAAAAAGGCGTTGGAATAATTCTTTGGGTACTTTGGAAACCATTAGATGCTAATTTATTGCCAATTCTTGAAGCTTACAAAAGTTGGGGAGCCAAAGGAATTAAAATTGATTACATGCAACGTAATGACCAATATATGGTCAATTCTTATGAGCAAATTGCCAGAGAATGTGCCAAATTGGAACTATTAGTAGATTTTCATGGAGCATTCAAACCTTCAGGATTGCGTCGTATGTATCCAAATGTTATGAACTACGAAGGGGTTCTAGGGAATGAAAATAATAAATGGAGTGAAGAAATAACTCCTGAGCATACCGTAACGATTCCGTTTATTCGTATGGCTGCTGGACCAATGGATTTTACGCCCGGTTCTATGATAAATAAGCAACCAAAGGATTTTGCTATTAGTTTTAAAAACCCAATGAGCATGGGTACGCGTGCGCATCAAGTAGCCATGTATGTAGTGTATGAAGCGCCTTTGCAAATGATGTGTGAGTCTCCTTCAATTTATTATAAAGAACAACAAACTGTTGATTTTATTACACAAATTCCAACCGTTTGGGAGGAAACAAAAGTACTTCACGGTTCTGTTGGGAATTATATTGTGGTTGCTAGGAAAAAAGCAAATAAATGGTACATCGGCGGAATGACTGATGCCGATGCAAGAGAATTGCCTATAGATCTTTCTTTCCTTGGTGAAGGCAGTTTTTCAATGGAAATATATGCTGACGGTATTAATGTTGACAACAATGCGCAAGATTATAAAATAGAAACTTTAGAAGTAAATAAAAATTCTAAAGTAACTGCAAAAATGGCTTCAGGAGGTGGTTGGTCTGCAATTATCACCAAAAAGAAATAATCTCATGGGCAAATTAGTAAAAAACATTGCACTTCTCTTTTTATCAGCGATTACTGTTTGTAATGCACAAGAAAAAGTTGAAGCAAAGAAATTATATATTCCTGCCAAAGTTTGGATGGTGCCAGATAATAATGATTATAGAAAGGAGGAAAGCGAGTACAGCTATAAACGCATGCTTGAGTCAGATAATATTGCTTTATTTTGGAATAAAGAATATGGTAATGACCCAATGACAAATGCAGATCCCACGAAACGTTTTGATCCTAAAACAGCAATGGCTGAGTGTGAACGGTTTTATAAATTTTATGTAAATGATTTAAAACTAGTTCAAAAAGGAAAGTCAGTAAGTGATACATATAAATTACTGATTTATGTTTTTGGAGGTACAGAAAACACTGCTTTTGGTGGGGGAGAGGAAGATAAAGTTGGAATTCTATGGACACCTGCAACTCGAATAAATAAAGCCCATTATGGCGCATTAGCTCATGAAATTGGTCATTCCTTTCAATACATGAGTTACGCTGATGCTAAAACCGGTCCGGGTGGTCCCGTCATGGAAATGTCTGCCCAATATATGTTATGGCAAACTTATCCGGAATGGATGACTTTTGAAAATTATCATCTTAAAGATTTTTTAAAGGGAACACATTATGCGTTTTTGCATCCGGCAAATATGTATCATTCGCCTTATGTTCTTGAATATTGGTCTAACAAACATGGTATTGAATTTTGGGGAAATCTATGCAGAGCCACCCAAAAAGGAGAGGATGTAGTGATGACTTATAAAAGAATTAATAAAGTATCTCAAGAACAATTTAATGATGAAATATTTGATGCCAATCGAAAATTCATTACCTGGGATTTAAAAAGGGTAGAAGACGTTGCAAAACCGTATCGTAATTTGCATACAACCAAATTGAATGAAGTAGAGCAGGGATGGTTTCAAGTAGATTCTACTAATTGTCCGCAAGACTATGGTTATAATGGAATAAAACTAAATATTCCAACTGCAGGAACTAAAATTAAACTAGATTTTAAAGGTTTGGCTGGAGCCAAAGAGAATAACGCTGTATCAAAAGAGAACGCAGGTTGGCGTTACGGATTTGTAGCTTCATTAAAAGATGGAAGCAGGGTGTATAGTAAAGTTTTTAATAAGCAGGAAGGTAAAGCCGAATTTACAGTTCCGGAAAATACAGAATATTTATGGTTAGTGGTTAGTGGCGCACCAAAAGAACATATCACTCATGATTTTGAGAAAAAAAGCAATTATGAAACTTTCCCTTATAAAGTAAAGTTCGAGAGTACAAAACCACTTTAGAACTATTTAATTTGGTTTGTTATAAACAATAATGGGGCTTTTAAAGCTCCGTTTTTGTTTAAATTAGGATAAGTTGATTATAAAATTATATACGAATTAGATTTAACCTAGTATTTAATGAACTATTGATATTAGTTATCGAATTCGATTAATAAAATAAGATCTTAGTTTTTAATTTGTTTTCCCATCTCCTACAAGGTCTTTTTTGATTTTGTGGGAGATTTTGTTTTAATAAACTGTCTTTTAAAATCATTTTATACTAAATATACAAATGGTATTAATCTGTTGGGCGCAATTATAGTGTAGTTTAATTCTTTTTTATGATAACTTAATTATTATTTATAAATATTTAATTGTTGTTTGTAATAATTTAATTCTTATTTATAAATATTTAATTCTTATTTATAATAACTTAATTATTGTTTGCAATAATTTAATTCTTATTTATAAATATTCAATTCTTAATTATAAATATTTAATTCTTATTTATAAATATCCAATTCTTATTTATAAATATTTAATTCTTATTTGTAATAACTTAATTATGAAAAAGCAGAATAATTACACCCAACGGGCATGGTATTAATACAATAAGAACATAAAAAAACTACATCTTCCGAATGAAAGATGTAGTCTATATTGAACAAAAAATATGTTTTGTTTACGTTAATATTACTTCACAATGATCTTTTTTGTTTGTTTAGAACCTAGAGATTGAACGGTTACAAAATAAACACCTTTAGCTAATCCTCCGGTGTAATACTGTTCTTGTTCGGTATTATAGTTCTCTTTTTCAAATACTACTTTTCCGTTGATATTAGTTATTTTTAAGCTAAGTTTTTCAGAATTTTTATTTGATACTTTAATATTAAGTAAAGAATCATTGTTTGTTGGATTTGGATAGATTATAAAATTTGAAGAAGATCCAGAAAAATCACCAACAGAAAGATTCTCTGAGATAGTAGCTTTCCAATCCCACCAATTTTTATCTACACCTGCAACAGTTTTAGCACCTTCTCCAAGTTTCAGTTTGTAATTAAACTTAGTTTTACGAGTAGATTCATCCTTAAAAATATAATCTGAATTACAAATTACAGCAAATATGACACCATTTGCAGGAGCACCTTGATCAAAAGAGATAGTACAATCACCTGCATAAACTGACTGTGAGTAAATTGTTTTTCCTTCTTTGGTACGGTAACATAATTGTATCGACATATTTTTTCCTAAGGGCTCAAAAAATACTGTAGCTTGATTTCCTTCAACATGAATTGGAATAAAATTTGCGCCTGACCAACCTGGTAACGTTTCTACATTAGGAATTAAATATCCGTCTTCGTCAGTAGTTGTTTGAGCATAAGGTGTTGCTTTCCATTTGGGTACATTTAGAAGTGCTGGTTGCTCAGGGCCTAATTCACGTCCCATATTATTGCGGTACAAGCTTAAAATCGGTTGTTCAAATTTTCCAAAATCAGCTAATGCTAGTCTTGCTCTATATTCCTGAACCATTTTACGCATTTTAGTATCTCCAATACCATTAACAGTTCCGTTACCGTTGGCAATACCTTCCAATACACGTCCTTCACAATAATTCCAAACCCAAGGCAAACTTTTTTCGCCTACAATTTCTCCTAAAAAGGTTGGGAATACAGAGCTATATTGTACCCCACCAATAATGTCTCTAGTTAATCTTAAAGTTTCGCCTTTATCATTTTGAACTCCAGATTCAATACCTTCGGCAGAAGGTCCTCCGAAAGTTCCGTCTTGAAACCATCCGCCATAACATTCTATAGGGATAAATGGAGCAATTACAGAACCAGCACTTAACCATCCTAAATCTACATTGCTATAGTCTGTACTCCCTGATTTTTTGATATCTAATACTGTTTGTAGCCAAACATTTGATCCTTCGTGAAACCAAGCCGATTTTCTGCATCCAGGCAATGATGCATAAATAGCATGAATACCTTCGTGTGTACAAGCCCCAGTTTGATATTGTGCATCTGGTAAAGTTGTATTTGTGTCAAAACTTGCAACAGGATAATAAGACAAAAGTACCATTGGCCAACTTTCTCCATCTGGAGTACCAACGCCACTTTGCCAACCTCCTAATTCTGTATTTGGTGCCGTATCGGTACATAATCCTGAACCATATAAATATACTGAACTGCGATATCCTGCTCTGTATAATTTGTCTGGAGGCCACCCCATATTGTCTCTTAGAAAAGCAAAATCTCCATCCAGACGTTTTAGCAACGCATCTACTGCAGCATCAGTTACTAAAGGGTTTGCATTTGGCCCTTTAACAAAAGTCCATGAACCATAATCTCTAGACGAAGCACTATTACAACCAGCATATCCTGGATAGTCTTTTTCTAAATTTTTTAGTGGTTTTGGAAAATCTGGATAATCACTTTTAAAATCGTAATGAAGTGTGGAGTCGTAAGCTGGCCATGTTGTAAATTCACTATTTTCTCCTTTTACGGTTAATTGAAAATCGAGAGTACTTTCTGTCCCACAGTCATTAATGTATAAAAAAGTATATGTTCCAGAATTTATCTCTAGTAAATTTGATAAAGTGATATTTTGATCAGAAGAGGTAAAGTTATTTGGACCGGTCCATTTCATTTTAGGATTAGTATTACCAGTTGGTACAGTGGCTTTAAATTGCACACTTTCATCGGTAGATACAACGGCATAATTAATGTTTTTTTCGCTTCCGGTATTTATAATTGTGCTAGCAGTTAATGCAGAAGGATTACATTCGGTTGTTTCGGTACCAAAAACCTGAAATTCAATTACACCTGTAGCAGTTGTACTTTTTACGTAGATTCTTAATTTTCTGGATTTAATGTTTAAATTATCTACAACATTGAATTGATTAAGAGCAAGTCCAATAGCACTTCCTTTTACCCAATTAATTCCGTCCCAATATTCAATGTAGGCATCTGTAGGCTGTCCGATACCTCCATAATCTGTAAACCAATATACAGAAACTGAGTTTATGGAATG
This sequence comes from Flavobacterium sp. 5, assembly GCF_002813295.1. Lineage (NCBI taxonomy): Bacteria > Pseudomonadati > Bacteroidota > Flavobacteriia > Flavobacteriales > Flavobacteriaceae > Flavobacterium > Flavobacterium sp. 5. The sequence goes on along the minus strand of NZ_PHUE01000001.1, from coordinate 5,028 downwards.
TGCAAAATCCCATTCGTATTCTATCCAATTATAAGTATTATAGGAAGCATCTCCATCCCAGTTTCCATAAACAGAATTAGTTCGGTCTTCTGAGCTTGCAGGCGTAAAACCATCATTAACGGCAGTAAGGCTTTCCCATGGCGAAACATGAGAAGTAGTAATTTTTGTTGAATTTAGCATAGCTAAATTGGTTTGGGCATTTAGCTTTCCTATAAATAACATTGAGATGTTAAATAATAGAAAAGATAAAAAATGTAGTAGTTTTTTTTCTTTCATCTAGGTTAGTTTTAGTTGTTAATAGAATTTAAATGGTTAGCACTCTATAGAATTTAAGAAAACAGTTGTTAATTATGGAGTGTTGTTTTTTAAACTATCATATAACTAGCAAGTTAGTCGTTGTTTGATATATCTGATATGTACTTAATTATCTAAAAATTAGTAAAAGTTAACCAGTATTTAAGTTCTTATTAACTTCTAAAGTTCTTTTAGAAGTTGAAAAGCTTTTCCTATTTTAAGGATAACAAAAAAAAGCTACCTCAAGTTATGAGATAGCTTCATTTTTTTACGTTAATTCAAGAAAACAATAAATTCGTTTAGTAGTTTCTTAACGCTTCAATATCCTCTACTGTTTTTGCAAGAGGCTCGCCTAATAATTTATATCCATCTTTAGTAATTAGGAAATCTTCTTCTATACGAATGCCTCCAAAATTTTTGCAGGCTTGAACTTTATCATAATTAATAAATTCGCTGTATTTTTTTTCTGATTGCCATTGGTCTATTAATTCTGGAATGAAGTAAATTCCTGGTTCTACTGTTAATACAAATCCTTCTTCTAATTCTTTACCCAAACGCAAGGATTTTAGCCCAAACTCAGTGCTCTTTTTGAGCGTATCAGTATAACCTATATATTCTTCGCCAATATTTTCCATGTCATGTACATCCATTCCCATCATATGACCTAAACCACATTGAAAGAATAGGGTATGAGCACCTGCTGCTACGGCTTCGTCTAAATCTCCTTTTACCAAACCAAGAGATTTTAATCCAATTAAAATTTCTTTGCAGGCTACAAGATGAGAATCTTTAAATAATGTTCCTGGTTTAAGAGTTGCTATTGCAGCTTCTTCAGCTTGTAAAACGATGTTGTATATTTCTTTTTGCTGAGTTGTAAAAGTTCTTGATACAGGAAAAGTTCTTGTCATATCTCCTGCATAATGCATATTGTTTTCGGCGCCACTATCACATAATACCATTTGTCCTTCTTGCAAAATGTTTCCGCCAGCATGATTATGTAAATATTGACCATTTACAGTTAGAATGGTTGGAAATGCGAGTTGACCACCTTTACAAATAGCAGTTCCTTCCAATTGGCCTGCAACTTCATATTCGGCCATTCCTGGTCGTGCAACTTCAATCGCTTTCAAATGCATTGCAGCTGTTATATTAACTGCTTTTTCAATTTCAACTAGTTCTTCGTTTGTTTTATAAGAACGTTGTGCTACTATCGCTTTTGATAATTTAATGGAAGCTTTTTCCGCCAATACATTAGCTGGAATAGCTAACAAACTGCTTAATTTTAAAGTAATAGCAGAACGATACGGCGGTAAAAAATGGATTGCACGTTTTTGTTGTAATGCAGTTTTAAGTATCGCTTCTACAAAAGATAATGGCTGCACGGAAGTAATTCCTGATTTTTCGGCACTAATTGCTAATGATTCTTGTGGCCCTGTCCAAACAGTTTGTTCGATTGTTAAGTCATTTCCAAATAAGATTTCGATATTGGCATCAACATCTATCAACAAAAATAAGTTCGGATTGTCAATTCCTGAATAGTATAAAAAACTACTATCTTGTCTAAAATGATAGATGTTATCTCGGTAGTTCATTCCAACTTCTTCGTTTCCGGGAAATAGAATAAGGCCACTACCAATCGCTTTTTTTAGTACTTGTCTTCTTTGGATATAAGTTTCTTTACTAAACATAATTTATTGTATTTATATATAAAAAACGGAATTATCTGCCTCCGCCAGGGCAATGTTCCTTCAAATATTGTGTGAATAATTGAGATAAATGTTCGCTGGTTCCTTCTCCTTCATTAATGCTGTGTGTACGATTTGGATAACTCATCATTTGAAAATATTTTCCATTTTTGATTAATTCGTTAACAAGCATTTCAGCTCCTTGATAATGCACATTATCATCACCAGTACCGTGAACCAATAGTAAATTTCCTTTTAGTTTATTGGCGTAAGTAATAGGGGAACCTTTTTTAAATGGCTCAATGTTTTCTTGAGGTAATCCCATGTAACGCTCCTGATAAATATTGTCATACAATAATTGATTAGGTACCGATGCAATTGCTATTCCAGTTTTATAAATTTCAGGGTATTGAAACAATAGGTTTAAGGTTGTAGATCCGCCACCGCTCCATCCCCAAACAGCAATTCTATCTGCATCTACAAAGGACCATTTCAAAATTTCTTTGGTAGCCATTGCTTGATCTCTAACGTTTAGAATTCCGATGTTTTGATAAATAGATTTTCTCCAGGCTGCGCCTTTTGGAACAGGAGTTCCTCTGCCGTCTAAACTTATTTGAATATAACCATCTGCAGCAATATCCCCATTGTATAAAAATGTACTGGCGTAACCAGCAGCATCTTTTACGGTAGCACCTGCAGGTTCAGTATACACATAAAATAAAACTGGATATTTTTTTGTTGGGTCAAAAGGAGTTGGTTTTACCATCCATCCGTCAAGAGTAATATTATCAGCTGTAGTAATCTGAATCATTTCTACATTTCCGCTTGGAGTTTTATTACTATTTATTTCTTTAATGGTTTTGTGTTCTGGAAGACTAACCCATTCTGATACTTGTTGATTTTTATGGTTAGAAAAACTATGTTGTGCATATTTTGCATCAGTAGAAATACTATAATCATGCGTTCCAATTTCGTCACTTGGAGATACTTTTATTAGTTTTCCTTTTCCGCTTAATGCTGTTTTGTATAAATATTGTTGCGTTGCGTTTTCAGGAGAAGCTAAAAAATAAGCAAATCCGCTGTTTTCGTCTATGGTTTCAAGACTAATGATATCATATTTCCCTGGAGTGATTAAAGTTTCTTTTCCACTTTTGTCAATACGATACAAATGACGCCATCCGTCTTTTTCTGAAAGGGAAAGAAAATCTTTTCCGTTATTAATCCATTTCCAACCTTCACCTTCGGTAGGTAAAACATCTACCCACGAGTTGTTTTTTTCTTCGTAAATTTGTTTAGTTTCACCATTTGTAGGGTTGCATACAAAAAGTTTAGCTTCATTTTGTTTGCGATTCAGTTGCTCAAGGATTATTGAAGAACCATCTGGAACCCATTGCATCATTGGAATATAATGTTGTTTTGTATCTCCGGGAACATTCATCCATGTGGTTTGCAGTGTCAAAATATTTACAACACCAACTTTACAAGCTGATGGATCTTCTCCCACTTTTGGGTATTCGATGGGAATGGTATAGGAGTATATAGAATCGGTATTATTGATTAATAAAAAGTTCTTGATTTTAGTAGCATCAATTTGCCAAAAAGCAATACTTTTTCCATCAGGACTCCAGCGAAAACCATCTCTACAATTGAATTCTTCTTCATAAGCCCAGTCGAAAGTTCCGTTAATCAGGCGGTCAGTTCCATCTTTAGTTAATGGCGTTATTTTTCCTGATTTAATGTCTTCAGCGTATAAATTATGTTTGCTTACATAGGCAATAGAATTGTTGTCAGGAGATAATTTTGCAAACATCAATGAAGATTCTGGTTTGCCTTTTCCTATCTGGTGTAATTCATTTGTTTCTTTATTATAAAGCCAATAATCACCTCTGGTTTCTTGTCGCCATACTTTTTTTGAATTCGTATAAATCAAAACTAATTTTTCATTTTGACTGAATTCAAAATCTTTTATTTCTAAAGGCTTTCCGCCTTGTTTGGGTGTAAGTTGTGAAGCATCAATTATTTTAGTTCGGGTAAAATCAGGCAATTTATATTTTATGATTTCTCCTTTTTCTACAGTATAATATCCGCTGTTGTCATTCGTCCATTTTAATTTTTGGGCATTCGATACAAAGAAAAACAGATTGAAAACTAAGCAGAGAAACAGATAAGTTGATTTTTTCATTGTGATGTTGTAAATGATTGATTATTATTTTGCTTCAGTAGTCAAAATTGGATTGATATAGTACATTTTTTTAATGGCATCTACATCAAATAAAGATTGTTGGTCTTTAGTTATTGCACTATTTTGCCATTGATCTGAAGGTATAACTTTTATTTTTGTTGTACCATTTTTCAATGTTAAAGGTAAATTGAAACCTCTTATACAGTTATTGTAACGGTAGAAAACTTTAGTTTTATCAGCATTGAAATAAAACTCAAAATTCGGAATTTGAGTAGTTCTCAAATATTGGTCAAATACCTTACTGTAATTGAAATTAAGATGTTTTGAAACATAATCTTCCACTTGTTTTGAAGTAACCGTTTGGTGGTAAAAATGGTTGCCTAACCCTCTAATTACTTTTCTAAATAATTCATCATTATCAACACCGTGACGAATCGAATGTAGCATATTACCTCCTTTTGGATACATATCACCACTTCCTTGTGCGTTTACATTGTAATCTGGTATAATTGGTCTATCGTTACTTATTCCTTTTCGGGTACCAGCATTGTATTCATTACCTGCTTGTTCTCCGAAAATATAATCAACAAATAAGGTTTCACTGTAGTTTGTAAATCCTTCATGAACCCACATATCGGCTAGGTCATTTGTTGTGATATTATTTCCAAACCATTCATGACCACTTTCGTGAATGATGATAAAATCCCATTTCATTCCCCATCCGGTTCCAGACAGATCTCGGCCTCTATATCCAGGTTTATAATAATTTCCATAAGAAACTGCACTTTGATGTTCCATTCCGGTATGTGAAGTTTCAATTAACTGATAACCATCTTCATAAAAAGGATAAGGTCCCATCCAGTATTC